>CAZMUJ010000063.1:0-15471 GCA_964569605.1 uncultured Acidobacteriota bacterium | reverse complement strand
TCGGTACTTAGATTTAGTAGAAGAATCTGACAAGATAGTATGTCTAGACCATCCGCAAACTGCGCATAGTAAAGTTGCTGTTGACCCGTATCCAAGGAGGCTACTGGCATTGTAATGAACTCTCCAGGTACAGTCTGAATTACGGTGCCCGCTACAGGTTGATCACTACTGATTACCAGGGTCCCTGAAAACTCAGAAAAATCAACCACTGGACTCCATTCGATCTCGTCTACAAATAGGGCGTCATGGCCTATATTGAACAGTATGTCCCAGTCCGTTGCCAAAATGACACCTTCAGAGTCCAGAAGAGTTAAATCTATCCAATTAAATTGATCGCTCAGACTCATGATTGCAATACCTGTTTTTAGTTCTTGGCTATCGCTACTAAGCATTGGTGCTCTAAACCCAGTCATATACTTAGCACTAGACCCGACTCCAGCGAGTCCAAAGGTATCGGAACCAAACACCACCACTCCTTCCAACGGCTTATCTGTTTCGACTTGAACCGATCCTGTTTCAAGGTCTCCCTCTCCATCACTCCGAAGCGTCAGTAATCCTCCGGCCGGTACACTTCTATCCCCGCTACCACTTACCAAATCATCATTAAGATTCACACTCAAATCATCTCCGTAATCATCCCGTAGATCAATCTGTCCCGAAACAGCAGCCTGATCATTGACATTAAACAAAACGATTTGGCTACTCAGCCCTAACCCATTTCCAAACTGAGCAAAATAGATGGAGTTGGCAACTAGCGTTCCCCAGAAAACCTGTCGAAGACTAATGGTGTCCAAACAGCTCAGCGTTACAGCTCCTTCGAAAACTCCATTAATTACACCTTCTTGAGGAGAAACAACCAGATCAACCTCTACCTCTTCAAACGGTTTTATATCTAAAATAGAAGGGGTAATTGAAGCCATGACAAGATCATTTCCAATCAGAACTTCAGTCGAAAGTGTACAGTTCAGATTTTGGCTTGTAGCACTCACCACCTGAATATTCCGTTGTGTACTACTATCTATGGATGTGTTTGCAAAACTTATACTAACTGGATCAAAAAAAACCGGGACCTCGAAAGCTCTAGCTAGATCTAATCGACCATTACCAACCTGATTGGCAAGGCCTGTTAAATTCACCCCCCACTCAACCTCCCCATTAACCATCACAGTCTGAACAGCAGAGTTAACTAAAGCAGATTTGATTTGCCAAGGATTCCAATCCGGAAAATTTTGAAGTAAAAGCGCAGAAGCTCCAGCTACTATAGGAGAGGCAAAACTTGTCCCATTTAGGTCAGTCGCATAGTCCTCATTATTTGAGGCCGAATGAATAGCCACACCAGGAGCTGTTAAATCCGGCTTAATTCTTAGGTCGATATTGGGTCCACGACTGCTAAAACTAGCCAATATATCAGGAGGTGTGGGAAAAGACCGAAGATCGTCCTGACCTAGGAAAACTACCTCCACTGCAGCTTGCTCGGAAACCGAAATTTCCTGGGCATGCAAAAATTCACTCAATGTCTCCCCATTAGCTTGAGTGATCATAACCGCTGGCCGGTTCGGAGGATCATCTCCAAAGTCCATAATAATAGGACTAGCGTCGATGTTATTGTAAATAATCAGTCCTGCAGCTTCACCCGTCTCAAGAACATTTTGGGCCTTGACTTCGAAGCTGCACCCACCTCTCTTCACTAACACTGCAGTGCCAGTGAAACTTCCAGACGGAATTGGGGAACAGCCCTCTTCCAATGGATCTATCGATAAAAGTGTTGAAACGGACAACGGACCTACCTGATCAATAATTTCTTCATGGTTTCCAGGAATAGCAAGTATGGTGTTCAATGAATCTGGGAATTCGGGTAAAGTCGATGTCAGTTCAAGGGCATTACCAAAGATTCGGGAATTACTAGAAGCACCTACCGTAATTGCAGCTGGGCTGGTTCCGGGGGAGGAGATGCTTTCATCCCACGGACCCATGTTTCCGGCAGCAATTACGAAAACATGGCCCAAGGCAGTCGCACTGGCAATAGTCATCTGTTCTGGATCAAATTCAGGAAGAATAGGAGGACCACCAAGACTCATATTGATTATGTCCATCCCATCTTCTACTGCTGCATTGATGGCAGCAATGATGGCCGCACTGGTAGTAGTCGAGTTAATTCCAGGAGTCCCAAACACCTTGTAGTTTCCTACAAAAGCCCGGGGTGCAATGCCAATTACCTCTCCATAGATTGACTCGACAGACACACCGGCTGCCGCTCCTGCTACTCCAGACCCGTGTCCCATCTCATCTCGAGGGGTCTCATCTGCCTGATCATTCATACCGAATTCTGTCTTAACAAAAGTTCTCGCCACAATCACTTTATTTGTGGAGAATCCATCAGGGTCCGAGATGGGAAATCCCTCTGGTGCTACCAAGTCAGGATCCTGAAACATAGCATGCTCTTGATTAATTCCTGAGTCAATGACTCCAATTTTAATACCCAATCCTCCTTCTGAACTTGCCCCGATTGCCTGCCAAGCTGCCGGAGCTTCTACTAGCGGAGGAGCTGCAACCATAAGTAAATATCTCTCTCTCTTCGCATAAACTCCTCGAACTGCAGGATGCCCTTTGAGTTCGAGCAATGATTCTGTTCCGGCTTTCACAACCAGACTGTTGAGAAGTAAGGTCTCCTGATGCAGTACTTCCATATTTGTGATACAACCCTCACTAAGCGATTCAAGTAAATGTCTCTGGCTAGCTTCAACATCCATGCTATGCCTAACTTTACTTAATCTAAAATTTCCTTTTAACTTCCGTAGTGAACTTTTTGGGGAATTCTTTACTACACGCTCGGCCACAGAAGGCTCACGCAAAACTACGATGTATATGTCCTGAGCATGAGAGCCTGGAACCATCTGGTAAGCCTGGGGTGCTTGGGCTAAAATAACCAGCGTCAAAACCTTTGCAATAAGGAATCTCTTCATGAAAAACACCTACGATGATCCTGGATATAAGCTACTCATTTATAACAATTTCCCTAGTTGTATTCCTATTACTTGTTTCTACCAAAACACTTTTGCTTCTCTTGGTCTACTTTGCTTATTTCTCATAGGATCTAGGATACTGGTTTTCAAGATCGAGAATTTAAGTAGAATTATACAGCAGGAATGGCTCCCCAGGTTGAAAGGTCCAATTCACATTCTGTGACTGGAATGGTTGGGAAGAAAGAATCTGTGGTTTTTGCATTGAATCTGATTTAAGTCGGCTGTCAGAGGTCAAATAATGCTGAAGGCTGCATTTTCAAACCTCTCACTTCCAGAACAAAACTTTTAATTTTCAGCTCCGAAATAAAATGTTTGATGACGCAATCTAGCCCTCTCTCATTATACCCCGTAGGTTACATACTCGACACCCGTTTCCTAGAACATACAACTCCCTCGGAACATCTGGAACGTCCCGACCGACTAAAGTCTATAGAAAAAATGCTTGAAATATCGGAGATCAAGAACCGGTTAAAGCCCATTAAAGCCAAAAAAGTAGATCCAGATTTAGTCTCCCAAATTCACTCCCAGAAAGTACTGAAAACACTGCAGGAATCTAGTCAGCAGTCCTTCACCTGTTTTGATACGGACACCTATGGTGGTCCTTCTTCCTTCGATGTCGCTTTGTTGGCTGCTGGGAGTGGAGTAGAACTGACCCGAAAAGTTTTGAACGGTACTTTGGGCTGTGGCTTTGCTCTAATTCGCCCCCCCGGTCATCATGCTGAAAGCAATCGAATTATGGGTTTTTGTCTGCTCAACAACGTGGCCTTAGCCGCACAAGCAGCCCTCCAGAAAACTGGAGTAGACCGTGTCGCCATTGTCGACTTTGATGTTCATCATGGAAATGGAACACAGGAAATATTTTATTCGAGAAGTGACGTATTTTATCTTTCGGTACATCAGTACCCACTTTATCCTGGTACAGGTATACTCTTTGAAAATGGACAGAATCAAGGCCTTGGATTTACTGCTAACTTCCCACTACCGTCTAAACTCGGGGACTCAATTTACGCCACCCTATTTGCAGACATGCTTTGCCCACTTGTAGAAGCTTTTAGACCTGACATTATTTTGGTGTCTGCTGGATATGATGCTCACAAGGAAGATCCACTTGCTGACATGGAGCTAAGCGAAGCAGGTTTCAGGCAAATAACTAGACAACTGAACCAACTTGCGGCAGCAACCTGCCAAGGCCGTATTGTCTATTTTTTAGAGGGAGGCTACAATTTGAAGGCACTTGCTGCTTCCGTTACTGCAACAATTGGCGAAACTTTATCACCCAAGAAAAAAGGATATATTCGAGATGAATCTGATTTCTACAAAAGATACCGAAAACAAGTAGTGAGTCAACTTGGCAACTGGTGGCCTATACTCCGAAATAAAGAATGAAAGCTTAAAGGATAAAATACTACTATGGATTCTATCCCGATAATCTCGGGAAACAACAGGAAATCAAGAAAGGAAGAAGACAGTGATCAAGGATCTGATTCCACGGCAGGTTGTGTGCAACATCAAAAATAAAAAAGGAAAATCCTGCCATGGAGCACTAAAGAGATACTATCCTTTTGCCCGTTATTACAACGAGATAGAAAAGGATCAACTTAAGAAAATCGAAGCAGAGTTTGGGCGTCACCGAAAACTGGTCCTTTTAAAGTGTGAAACTTGCTCCACTGTTTATCGACCACCTAGACTGGACAGTGCATCTCTTATATGAACTCAGTTACAGATGCTGAGTAGAATGCCACTAATTATCTCGACTATCCAGATAATTAAGACCTTTTTCCATCAGCATCCTAAATTCCTTTTCGTCCCCAGTCCTTACAATCGATCGAAGGCGCTCAACCGCATACAAAAGGGCACTAAGTGACTCACCTCCATACTCATTGAGTGATTGTATTTCGAAGTATAGCTTAGGATTATCGTGAGCAACCTTTGAAGCCACTTCTAACTGAGAATCAAAAGTTGTGCTGGATAGGCGGGCCAGTTGCTGGGCTGCCTCTCCACTTTCCACTAAAGCTGTGAAGAATGCGATATTTAAAGCATGAGAAAGACCTAGAACATAAGCAATTAAGCGATCATGGTCTTCTAAGTCCATCTCCACCACCTCGGCCATTGTAGGCTCGAAAAGGCGTCGAATCTCTTGTCGGGCTCCCTCTGACCCCAGCGTTATGAAAATAATGTGCTGCCCCGAAAGAAGCTTTGAGTCCGGACCAAACATAGGATGAATGGAACAACCCTGTAAGCCTGCATCAACTAGGGAACAAAGACCTTTACGAATTGGACTTTTAAGCGAGCTAACGTCCAAAATGATACCAGAAGGTCTTCGCTGGAGAAGACCTTGAAGAACCTCCGAAGTCGCCCTTATCGGACAAGCAACCACAAAAATTTCGTGGTCCAATGAGCTTTCTCTCCAATCAGAAAAATGTGATAAACACTCCCCTGATGCGATAGTGTCAGCAATCTCGACTACAATACCCTGAGAATCCAGAATATTTGCAAACCAACGACCCATTCTTCCCGCTCCACCAATAACCAAAACACGCCGACCATTCCCACTTTTCTGTAACTCAACCCGTTGCTGTTCCTGTCTGGTCAAAGCGTTTCTAATTAAGAGAGAAAGAAATTCTTCCGCAAGAGATTCGGGTAGACCCAAATTCAAAGATACTTGTCGAGCCCGTTCTAGCACATCTTTTTCCTCAACATAGTTTCTTGTATCTTCTCCTAGTTCCTGCTTCAGTTTTCCAATTTCAATCGAAACATCAAGCCGCATAGCCACCAGTTCGAGAAGTTGCTGATCTATTTCAGCCAATTCTCCGCACATCGTGGCCAGGCACGATCTGTTTTCTTTCCAATCTTTCATTGACTTCTTAGATGCTCCAGACGGGAGACCGCTTCTCTCAACAATTTCATAGTTTTGCAAAAAGCGAAGCGAATCAGATGCCTCCCCTTTTCAGGACGATGATAAAAACTGCTCCCGGGAACAGCAGCCACCCCAATATTTTTGATCATCCAATCTACAAAACTGACATCGTCCATCTCAGTGATAGAACTGATGTCTGACATAATGTAGTAGGAACCTTCTGGCTCCCAAACTCTAAATCCTACCCTCTTCAGTGCCGCTACCAAAAAGTTCCGTCTCTCTGTGTAGTCCTCCAAAAGATTCTCGAAGTAAGAGTTCGGCATCTGTAAAGCTTGGGCTCCCGCTTCCTGCAATGGGGCAGGTGCACCAACAGTTAAAAAATCGTGCATTTTCCTAATAGATTCAGTTATATCCGGTGCTGCCAAAATATAGCCTACACGCCATCCCGTGACCGAAAAAGTCTTAGACAATCCACTAATGGTAATGGTTCTGTTCTTCATTCCCTCTAAAGAGGCCATCAGATGATGCTGACCCTTATAGATTATGTGTTCATAGATCTCATCCGTAATTATGTAAAAGTCGAATTCTTGAGCTAATTCTGCTAAACATTGAAGTTCTTGCAAAGAAAAGACTTTACCAGTGGGATTGTGAGGTGTATTCAAAATCATGGCTCTTGTCCCACCCCTGTCTTCCAAGTTAGAAAGTAACGTCCTTAGTTCAAAGGCATCAAAGGCTAATTCTAGTTCCAAGTCGAGACTCACAAAATTAGGTTTGGCACCCGAGATAATTGCATCGGGACCATAGTTCTCATAAAAAGGTTCAAAAATGATTATGTTATCCCCTTGGTCAACCACACCCAGCATAGCCGAAATCATGCTTTCAGTAGCCCCACAGCAAACTGTGATTTCTAGTTCAGGATCCACCTCAAAATCATAAAACCTTTGGTAATATAGCCTGAGAGCCTCTCGAAGAGAGGGAGACCCCCAGGTGACCGCATATTGATTCACATCTGCTCTAATAGCAGAACAAGCTGCTTCTTTGATAAACTCAGGAGCCGAAAAATCAGGAAAACCCTGAGACAGGTTGATAGCATCGTACCGGTTGGCCAAACGTGTCATCTCCCGGATGACAGACTCAGTAAATTTCCCTGTCTTTTGACTCACCCGACTTCGGGTTTGGCTATTGATAGGCATGTGCGGTTTGTATCGGTCCGGCAGACCGTCAGCTAAGTAAGACTACCAGGAACCAATCAAATCTGAAATACCCTATTAATCAATACAAGGACCCGGATATTCCGAGCCCAAAAGTCCTCGCTCTCCCAAAGCCAGTATCCGAACTAATTCTGTATCGTAATAGTCTTCTTGAGACTGCACCTTGGCATGTACTCTCATCTTGTACATTTCACGGCCTCGCTCTATATCAAGTCTAAGACGTTCGTAAATATTGGAACTGACCCGTCCTTGTTCAACGATCTCTACATTATAAAGTTTGATCTCTAAAACCAGCAGACGTGCAAACCGAAGAGCTTCTTCCTTATAAACATGGAAGTTTTGTAGTACCCCATCCTCTTTAGATTGGCCAAACTTTTCCAATATTTTTACATCTGACACAAATTTCTCCTCTGGGTCATCTTTGTCCATTTCAGAAAGTCTAAATTCTTTGGAGGACTTCTTCTCATTTTGAGATGCTAACGAAGAAGTATGGACATTTCGTTCTTTTCGTTCTCTCCGAAAATAACCATGCTGAAGGGTGTGATTTTTCAATATCAAAGTAACCAACAGGGAAAGAAATTCTAAGCCTGCGGGTGAGAACCTTTGGTCAGAATCTGCATAAAGAAGCACAGGAATTAACTCTCCAAAACAGATTGGTATCCCTACTGCAGCCTTTGGAGGATTACCCTCATTTCCCCAGCCAAAATCTTTAACTTTTCCGTCCTCAGCGTAGATCAAAGACTTTTGGCGAACACATCTGGCCAACAATGACCCCTTGTCGTCAACTTGAACTTTTGCCAGATCATCTAGCTCTAGCCCCAAGGAACGCCAGGGAAAAAGAATTTGATTTTGGTTCAAAAAAAGGACTGATCGTGGCACAAAAGAACAAACCAATTCTAAATACTTTTCTAGGATTTCTGCCTGCGTTACACCCTGTTCCAATCGATGAATAGCATGAATGGCCATTTTCAAGAGATTTGTATGCTCAACAACCTCATCCGATAAGGCCGAACCAAAACTAGCGGTTAACGCCAGACTCTCCAGCCTTCCCAACCTTTTTGAGATTTCCAAGAGACTTTGATCTAAGGCCTCAATTTGCCTAACAAGAGGCTTCCTGTCCATATTTTTTGCACACCATTTTGAAATTCTTTAAGGACACGGTTTCGGTCTCAGACAGGTTGTAAAAAGTCGAGGATACATTGGGTTCTCCTCCGAAGAATACCACCCTTTTAATGACCAAGCCAGACTGAACTTCATACACTCATCTGCAGCAAATTATCACGCTTGATATCTTTCCATCCTTGCCAACCATTGCTTTCTGTGGATATGATCAAATCCTCCGAATTTTAAATAATTTTAATTGAGCGATTTCATCTTGTTTTTTTTAGATTAGAAATTTCCAGATTGTTCTAGTTGTTAATTTTCATCCGATCAAATTGTCAGAAGAGAGTACCTATTAATTACTCCTTTCAAATGTCGGTTCTCCAATCTAGTAGACTGGACTAAAACTAAATAGGATTGTAGCAGGAGTGCTTCAATTAAGATTAATATATTGGGACTCGATTCTTTGTAGAAAGAACTTACATTATTCTTTTAAGTATGAATAAAAAACTTGATCAGAACGTGGCAATCATTGGTTTAGGAAAATTAGGGGGTATTCTCGCTCAAGCCTTTCTCGATCAAAAACTTTTTGGGAAAGACCAAACTCTTGCAACTGAGGCATTTCAAGCTCGTGCCGAGTTAATGGCTAAGAAATTGTTGATTCCCGTTGGCACAGACAATGTAGCTGCTGTAAAAAATTCTGGAATCGTTCTTCTTTGTCTCAAGCCTAATGACATAGGTGGTGTATGTGATGAAATTGACCATGTCTTAACAAAGTCACATCTTCTCATTTCGGTGGCTGCCTCAGTACCAACAAGCTATATTGAGAAACACCTATCACAAGAAGTTCCAGTGGTTAGAGCTATGCCCAATACAGCTGCCCAAGTAGGTAGTGGCATGACTGGGATTTGTGGAGGAAAATTCGCCTCCACTAAACACTTAAACCTTACCCAAATGCTCTTTGGAACAATTGGACATACAATCATTCTGGATGAAAAAGACATGAATGCTGTCACTGGACTGTCAGGAAGTGGTCCGGCTTTTGTCTATGTAATCATAGAGTCTTTGGCTGAAGCAGGAGTGAAGGCTGGACTTGCCAGAGATACCGCTACGATACTGGCCGCTCAGACGGTCCTTGGTGCTGCACGTGTGGTGCTAGAAACTGGAGACCATCCTGCTCTTCTTAAAGACACTGTTGCAACACCTGGGGGATGTACCATAGCCGGCTTGCTTGAACTCGAGAAAGGACAACTCAAAGAGACTCTTATTAAGGCCGTCATCAAAACTGTTCAAAGAGCTGGCCAGCTACTTCCTGATCAAAATTAGTTCAAAAAGACTTTTATTTGATTCCCTTTTAGATCAAAGCCTTGCAATGACAATTTGCAACAGAACGTAGGTAAATACTCCTTCAAAATCAAGACACTTCCTCAGATTCCCACCCAAATCGATCCATTCTCGGAGGATTCTACTGCCTTCGTTATAAATTCCATGCCACGAAGACCATCATAAACGGTTGGGAAATCATAGTTGTCAACAGTCAGTGGTAATCCATCTAAATGGGCTCGAATCGCTTTGCTGGCCCCATTATAAATCGTCGCAAAAGCTTCTATAAAGCCTTCAGGGTGCCCCGGTGGGATTCGCGTCGAATCCTTGGCCAAATCAGAAAGGTAGGCATGGCCCCTTCTGAGAATCTGACGAGGTTTTCCGTACTGATAAAATTGTAGTTTGTTTGGTTCTTCCTGATTCCAAAGAAGAGCACCATTTTCAGCATATACACGGAGGGTTAATCCATTATCTTCCCCTGTAGAAACCTGGCTAATGCTTAGAACTCCTTTACCTCCTCCTTCTAATCGAAGCAAGGCGTTTACGTCCTCATCAAGCCTTCGATCCGGCAGAAAAGTACTTTTGTCTGCACAAAGTTCTTGGATTAAATCACCAGTAACATATTCCACCAAATTGAAACAATGGACTCCGAGATCTCCAAGGGTACCCCCAATCCCAGACTGTGACGGATCAGTTCGCCAGACAGCCTGTTTATTCCCGGATTTTTCTTGAGAAACCATCAGCCATTCCTGTAAATACTCAACAATGACTTTTCGTACTGCACCCAATTCCCCTGAGGTAAAAAGATGTCGGGCGTGTCGTATTAGAGGATATCCTGTGTAATTATGGGTTAGAGCGAAAACGAGTCCAGTTTCTTCAACTAAGTCTACTAGTTCCGCTGCCTCGTCAAGAGTGTAGGTCATCGGTTTATCGCAAACAACGTGAAATCCTGCTTTTAAAAATTTCTTGGAAACAGGGAAATGCAGATTGTTTGGTGTCACAATGCTGACAAAATCAATCCGTTCATCTTTCGGCAAGTCAGCTTCTATTTCAGCCATTTCCACGTAAGTCGAATAACAACGCGAGGGATCAAGATAAAGTCCCTCACCAGTCCTTCTGGTATTTTCGGTATCACTGGAGAAACAACCCGCAACCAGTTCAATTTGTTGGTCCAGTTCGGCAGCTATTCTGTGAACACCTCCAATAAAAGCTCCTTCTCCTCCTCCTACCATTCCCATCCGGAGCTTCCGTTTCCATGAATTCATTAGATAATCTCTCCTTAGAAATCAATCCACATCATCGTTTATCAGTTGTGACCAATACGATCAATTTTTCAACAAATCTATAATGAGGAATAGGATATCAGTTCTTCTTGGTTGTCTTCTCTCTCTTTCCAAAAGCATGCTTCCCTGAAAGGGAGCTTACCCCCTTCTTACAATCCTAGGAATTATCATAGGGACCTTTTCCCTATAATTGCAATAAAGATCACCATACAAAGCCACCTGATCCCTTTCCTCATAGCGGATTGCAATTAACATGTAGATTGTCGTGGTGATTGCGAAAAGAAAGTGCCCCATGGTCATTCGCGGGGTAGCCCAAAAACTAATCATCCAACCAAGCAAAATAGGATGGCGTACAAACTTGTAGCATCCTACTATCTTGAATGGAGTTTCCGTGTAAGCACGGCCTGTAACATAGAAAATTGCTTGACGTAAACCAAGGAGATATAAATGGTCAATGTTCAAGCTTGACAACACGACCAAACCAAATCCGAAAAAGAACAGTGCCCACATAAGATTCTGTCCAAAAGGTCTCTCCAATTCCCAAAGTACTCCAACCATCGGTTGCCACTGCCACATGACAAGACTTAAAAGGAGATTACTCAAAAGAACATATGTGCTCCTCTCCAGGTGTTTGGGAACAATTTTCACCCACCACTGTTTAAAACCAGAACGGGCCATCAAGGTATGTTGAATTCCAAAAAGAAGCAACAAGAAGAGATTCACTACCAATGCAATATTGACTGGACCTGGAGAACCATTATCAATGGTCTTAGGAGCAATAGAAAAAAAATTTCCTAGAAAACAGAGGAAATAAAAAAAAACTCCAATGAAGGTTAGGTAATTAAA
Source organism: uncultured Acidobacteriota bacterium (assembly GCA_964569605.1). GTDB lineage: Bacteria > Acidobacteriota > UBA6911 > RPQK01 > CBDAPI01 > CBDAPI01. The sequence continues at coordinate 3,827 of CAZMUJ010000063.1, read as the reverse complement.
TATTACATAGAGAACAGTACAAACCTTCCTCATTTTTTGTTTTTCTTGTTCCCCAAGTAGGAAAGTCATGGGTACTCAAGTAACTCTTTCTAGCCAAATTTAAAATCGAAAAGGCCCTGTTTAGAACAGTCCAGAACGTGATGGATAACAAAATAATCATATGATCTAAACTTGGGATACGCAATATTTCTATCCTCACTTTTGTTCTCTGTTAAATTATAAGAGAATGTTGAATTGGACCATCCCATGTCTTGCACTAAAGAGCGTTCCAATGTACTAGTAAAATCCCTTAATAGAACAATAGAAACTACAATTGATATTATTTCTAGAAAAGGCAAACGAACGATTAAAGTAATAATTCATTAAAACTAACCAAGCTTATGTCCAATCAGAAAAAGAGTACTCCACAACCAACCAGCTACCCTCAAAGCCTGAAAGGAGAGAACTTATGATCAAAAACCTTCACCACACCAACTTAGTTGTTTCCAACATCGAAAAAACAAAAGAGTTCTACACAAAAATACTCGGACTTAAAATTGTTCTTGAGGAATCGTTTGAAAAAGGTGAATTCAATCGTGGTGTGGGACTATCCGAAACCCGAGTATTGTTGGTCATGTTTTCGGTGCCAGGCTCCTCTACACTACTAGAAGCCTTTCAGTATCTCCATCCGAAAGGTCACCCTATTCCAGACAACTTTAAGGCGAATGACATTGGATTTGGCCACATTTGTTTTGAAGTCACAAATATCCAAAACACCTATCAAAAACTCCTTAAAAGAGGGGTTGAATTCGCATCTCCCCCCGTTACTATGCCTAGCGGAGTTCGCTGGTGTTACTTTTATGGACCAGATCGAGAATTTCTGGAACTTCTTGAGCTGCCTGCCTAAAACATCACAATCTTGCTTGCACCAGGAGACACATGCCTAATAGTTTCCGCTCAACCTAGTTTCTGTCCTAGTTTAGAATGACCCCAGTCACGATTCCTGGCTTTAAGTTGAAGTACAGTTTCTTGAGAATTAAAACTCACAAAACTAGAGAGGGAAATTCAAAAATTAGTTACAAGGTCTTTTCCTTTTAGCATGTAAGCATCTTTAGATTGGGATAGAGATTTTTGAACTGCTGATAAGAATTTTGATACCACTTGACCAGTTCTGGGTCAACCTCTATTTCAAGTTTGCTAGGAGACCAAGTGTCTATAGCTTCAACCCAAGATTGAAAACGTCCAGCAGCACAGGCGGCAAGCATAGCTGCTCCCATGGCAGTTGTATCTCCTGGTCCAACAATTAACGGGACACCTAGAACGGCAGCAATAATCCTTTGCCAAACAAGATTTTCGCCACCGCCACCTGAAATAGCAGCCTGATTTGGAAAGACCCCCATAATCTGGAAAATTTCAAACGCATCTCTAAAAGAAAAAGCAACACCTTCTAGGATTGCTCGTGTGAGATCACCGCGCGATGTATTTTGATTCAAGTTGAAGAAAGCACCACGAACCTCTGGATCTAGATGGGGTGTTCTTTCTCCACATAAATAAGGAGCAAAGAAGTTAGTGGGTGGAACGCAAATGTCAACTTCCTCAACCAGTATTTTGGGGTCAACACCTATCAGACTAGACCACCATTGAAGACTGGCTCCAGCTGACTGCTGAACAGCACTACAAATCCAATGATTTTGGTCCACGAAATATCCAGTGTGCACCCTACCCTGATCATCAATCATCACTTCATTGAAAACACAGTTCACATTTCCCGCAGACCCCACAACAATTTGGACCATAGATGGATCACGGAGTCCGGCACCGAGAGCAGCAGCTATCGAGTCCCCGGCACCCGCTGCAACAGGTATACCTTGAGCAAGACCCGACCATTCGGAACCTTCCTTATTCACGAATCCAATAACAGATGAACTCTCTGCTAACTGTGGCAATTCTGGCAACTGAAGATCCATTGCTTGCAAAATTTCTTTATCCCATTCACCAGAGCGAATGTTTAATAGTAAGCTATTAGAAGCATCCGAATAGTCTGTTACCACTTGACCAGTCAAAACATTGGAAATGAAATCCTTGGGAAAAACCATATGAGTCGCGTCTTTAATTTGATCCGGGTTGTGTTCGTCAATCCACAAAAGTTTGGGGGCAGTGTATCCAGTTGCAATAGTGTGTCCAGTTGTTTTCAATAGCGTTTCTGGATCGATACGTTTCTCCAGTAGTCGACACTGAGAAATACAACGGTTGTCACACCACATTTGGACAGGGCCATTTGGCTTGCCCTTACTATCTAAAAAAACGGGGCCATTCATCTGACCAGTATTGGCTATCGCTACAGGTTTGATCGACTGCTGGGTCAATTTCGTCACTAATTCACGTAACACTTCACCTGTTATGTCAAACCAATTTTCTGGGTACTGTTCTGCAATACCACCTGGACCCGTGTGCATGAAATTTGGACGGCTAGAAGAGGCAATACAACATCCTTCATCGTCTAAAGCGACTGCCTTAATTCTACTGCTCCCTAGATCAAGACCTACGTAAGCGTGACAATTCATGACTGTAGCAGAAATGGATATCTGTTAATAACTCACTAAAGTCTCTGACCCGGTCACGCAATCCCGCAGGAATACGGCCCTGAATTCCTTCACTGATCAGTTGAGCTAGGTCAGGAATCTGATCTATTTTTAATCCCATGCGCACCAATTCCTGAACACCAAGACGTATACCCTCACCACCTTGTTCAGCAGGCAACAAGACAGCACCGGTTAAAATACCCAGTTTCTCAAGCTGGAGAACTTTTTTCTTAGCTTCAGAAATCTTGATCAATAAAGTGTGACTACAGGTCGGACCCTGAGTAGTTCGAACGACTTTAACTCCCCGGGATTCGAGAGCATCAGCTAAAGCAATGGCATGAGACACTATAGTCTCAGCATAAACAGAACCAAAGGCGCGCCATTCTGCAAATAATGCAATCAATGCAGGAATCCGCATGAGATGATGGTTTGTCACAAGACCGGGATAGAGAGCCGGTAGCATCGCTTCGACATCTTCAGGACGCTTTCCAAGAATGATTCCACCTTGCGGCCCACCAAACGTCTTGTGAGTCGACCCGATGACCAGATGTGCCCCTGCGTTCAGAGGCTGGGGGAATTTACCCCCTGCAATCAAACCCATAATGTGGGCCGCATCCACCACTAGGGTAGTACCGTGTTGATTACAAGCAACGGCAATGTCCTCGATTGGAGTGGGAAACAAATAGTTAGAGCTACCCAAAACAACCACTCGAGGGGCTCTCCGCTTGATCTTAGCAATTGTTGCATCCACATCTACTTGATAACTGGATCCATCAAAAGGCACCGCCTCCACCTGTAGTCGGATTAAGCTCGCTTCACAGAGTCTCGACGCAAGACGATGTCCTCCAGCCAATTGATCCAATTCAAGAACAAGGTCATCAGATTCACACAAGCCAAGTAAAACAGCCGCTCCAGCAACATGCCCAGAAAGAGACCTAAGATCGGAAGCACCTGCAGAGAAAAGTTGACAGGCTTCGGTCAAAGCACGTTTTTCAAGGTTAACAAGATAGTGATTCCCAGTATATTTTCGGTGTCCTACTTCCAATTGATCATAATTGCCATACCGATGTCCTAAATCCAAACTGTAATGCCGAGCGACGTCATCGCTCATAATGTTTTCAGAAGCTATTAGATTAAGTGATTTTTTTCGGTAGGACCTATGCTGATCTAGGGTTTCCTCAACCCAAGAAGAAGTCTCAATCCAGTCTTTCATTAACACACCGCACATAAAATTTTAGAATCAACCAGAACCACTCTCTTAATATT
>CAZMUJ010000062.1:0-9685 GCA_964569605.1 uncultured Acidobacteriota bacterium | reverse complement strand
TGACCTTCAGATCCAAGCCTGTTTTTTCCACCTTAAGTACTCGTCCACGACCATAACGGCGGTGCTTAACCAGCATTCCTGAAGTCAGTTTTAGTCCTATTTCATTTTTTCCCTTCATTGTGCGAAGAAACGTACCTACTTCCGCAGGAGAATCGTAGGTCTTGCCCTGATAAACCTTTCTCAAGGCTGATTTTTCAATCTCAGCGTTAGTGGAACTTGATACACTACCTGCCATTGATAAAGATCCCATTTCAAGATTTAACAATTCATCAGGGATTTCAGAAAGAAAACGGCTGGGCTGATTGAAGCCCTGTGACTCTTGTCCAAAAAAACGTCTGGTCCTTGAATAGCTCATATGTAGTCGTTTACGCGCCCGAGTCATACCCACATAACAAAGCCTTCTTTCCTCTTCCAACTCCTGGTGGGTCGCACTACGACTGTGAGGGAAAAGGCCCTCTTCACATCCAACCAAAAAAACATAGCTAAACTCCATTCCTTTGGCGTTGTGGAGCGTCATTAATGTCACTGAGGCAGAAGAATCATACTCGTCCGTCTCAGAATAAAGTGTCGCGTTATCCAGAAAGACCTGAATCCCTTCACCTGACTTATAAGAGTCCCGAGCCACGGTTAGCAATTCATCTAAATTCATAAGACGATTACTAGACTCTTCAGTGCCGATTTTCTCAAGATATTCTCTGTAGCCAACACGCTCTAAAATCTTAGCAAAACAGATATGAAGTGGAGAACACAGATCAGATCGACAGTCATTAATCAGGCCCTGAAAAGATTCGATAGCTGCATGTGAACGAGCTGGAAGAGTGTGACAATCCAGACTCTTCTGAATCACCTGACAGAGATTAATGCCCTCAAGCTTAGCAATTTTTTGCAGATGAGCCAGTGTAACCTTCCCAATTCCCCTAGAGGGTTTGTTGATAATTCTCAACAAAGCTATGTCATCTTCAGGTCTAAACACTAACCTCAGATAAGCCAATGCATCTTTGACTTCTTTCCGATTATAAAAACTTTTCCCTCCTATCAATCGATATTTAATATGCAAGCGTCTGAATTCTTCTTCAAAAACCCTAGACTGAAAATTAGTTCTAAAAAGAATTCCAATTGTACCTAGCTGGTCCCTTGCCATATGAAAAACTCGTCTGGCCACAAATCGAGCTTCTGTTCGCGCATCTCCAGCAACAAAGAGTGAAACCAACTCGCCACCCAATGTTTCTGTCCAGAGTTTCTTTGGACGACGATTTGAATTACGGGAAATGACCGAGCTCGCAGCATCCAGGATCACTTGAGTGGAACGATAATTTTGCTCGAGTTTTATAATGCGTGCACCTGGGAAGTCCTTTTCGAATCGCAAAATGTTGGAAATGTCAGCACCTCGAAAACTATAAATCGATTGATCTTCATCACCAACAGCAGTCACGTTCTTATATTTCTGTGTCAATGCCCGGAGAAGATCATTTTGTGGCACATTTGTATCCTGGTACTCGTCGACCAATACGTACTGGAATTTTTCTGAATAACGTCTTGCTAAATCCGCATCTTCGACTAGTAGCCGAACGGCATTAAGAATCAGATCATCAAAATCCATCGCGTTTGATCTGCGTAAAAGATCCTGATAGGACTCAAATATTTGGGCAATCAATTGATTATTAGGAGTGTCTAGATTTTCAATCTTAAATTCGGAAGCATATTGGCCCTTGTTTTTGGCTCGACTCACGACTGCCTGTACCATACGTAACGGTAACTGCTCGCTATCGATATTCAGAGTCTGGTAAACGCGTCGATAAACCCCAAGCTGATCTTCGACATCACAAATCGAATAGTTGTTCCTATAGCCAAGGGTTTCTGCGTGCCGTCGTAGAAGTTGTGCAGAAAAGGAGTGAAAAGTTGAGATTATTGGAAAAACAAGACTCTTACCAAATAGTGTCGCCACACGCTCCTTCATTTCCTCGGCTGCCTTGTTAGTGAATGTTACTGCCAGAATATTTTCTGGTTTAACACCTTTTTCCTGAATAAGAAAGGCCACCTTGTGAGTGATTGTTCGAGTCTTTCCACTACCAGCACCAGCAATGATGAGAAGTGGACCTTCAGATTGCTTAACCGCTTCCTGTTGGGGTTTATTTAATTCCTGGAGAAGATCTTTCCCCATTACCATGATTAAATCGCCTTGGTATTACTTGATTTTCCAGAGCAGATTACTAGATTATCACGTGGAGTCAACGAGATTTGGGTTTACAGAAAACTCTTTTGACCCTGTTCGTTCCTAGAATTCCAGATTGGTGTTTTATTTTTAAAACAACTACTTCTACTAAAAAATTTCTCTTGCCTTGTTTTCTTTGCAAAAATCTGCAGGCTGACACTAAGACTTTAACCTATAGGAATTCGAGGGCTAAACTCGAAGAAATAGATAGAGAACGATTCACATAGGATCTCTTGTCCATTAAGCTTAGATTGACAAAGGGAGAATAATAAAAGATTGATCATCTCATGACCGAGATGAAACCTGCAATTTCAGCCCAAAAAGGTAGACTAAAAATAATAATAATAGAAAGCGAAGGGAAAGATAAAACCCAGAAAGATTAGCCGCAAGCTCCCTTGGCCCTTGCCTTAAATTCGTTTATACCTGCAGTCGAACCATTGTGTGTCGACTTGTAGAGTCGGATAAGATAGTTTTCACAGGCTCGGGCGTGAGCAGAACCTTTCTGCCTAGAACCGCAGGCAAAAGCTTCCATAGCAGGCTGAAGTCTATTTTCCTTCCAATTTGACATCCCAATATAATAATGAGATTCACCTCGCAGATTCCTGTCTCGAGAATTTCGAATTACTCTCTGATAGTTAACCACTGCTGACGCCCAGTTTTGGCCTTCATAGGAATTTCGACCCAGTAGCAAATAGGAAATAGATCGCTGTTTTCGCACCCAACTGTTCCATTCAGGCTTTGGGGTATTGGGATTCGGTTTCATCTTAGAGAGAAAATCCAGAGTTTTTCTAGAATAATGAGCTGCCTGACGCCAGTTTTCTTTTCGAGCCGCACTTGAACGAAATTCTTCGACAAAAGAAAAACTCTGGCTGGGGTCGAGATCTTTGATCGCCTTAAGAGCCCATTCTTTGTACTTTCCCTGGCTACCCATTTTCTTGTATGAATCTGTCAAAATCTTAATAAATCCTTGAGAGCTAGTATTGGAATAGGCCAGTTCTCCATATTGTGCAGCTTTCTCGTACTGACCGGAATTGTAAGATGAGTAACATAGCTGGGTTATCAAATTGATCTCATTTGGCCTGTATTTGAGCATTGCTTCACCGGCCGTCACGACCTTATCATGCTGTCCATTTTGGATTTGCTGATTAAGCGACCGACCGTATTCAGAGATTCCATATTCTACGAGTGAAAGCTTAGGGTGAGCCTGAATAAATTCAAGTAAGCATTTCTGTTTGTCTTCAGAATTGTCCAGCGTAGTACAAGAACTATACGCTTCGTATTCTTCACGCGTATAATCGACATCCTGGATTGGCACCGAGAGAGCAACCGAGAATTTCAAGCTAAGTACAAGTAAAAGGACAACAAGCTTAGTCAAGCAACTATGAACCATACTATCCTCTCTTTTTTGCCTTTTCATATTAAAAAATTATGGAGCCTAGTCTAACACCATTTTCGACTAGACCATTTGATAAAGACCAATGAGTACGATTATTTAAATTTTGACTTTACAAAGCATGGATTATAAGGATCTTCGCTCTTTCTTTCCACTAAATCTATCATGGGAGCTATGCAAATTAAGTATCTAGACCATGAAAAATAGTTTCAGAGATAAACACTACCAAACAATTCTAAAAGTGCTTCCAATCTGTCAAATTGACATAACAGACAAAACTTATGCGACCGCCCCAGACTGGTTGGTTAATCAAAACTTGTGCAAATCTATAGACCTTGTCGGAATCACCAATCCAATATTGGTCCAGGAATCTGTTGAGCAACCGTTTCGTGTCGTGTGTGGATTCCAACGACTGCGGTTGGCAATTGAGTTAGGAGCCACGACGATTCCCAGTCTTATCACGAAAGAAAAGGATTCTCGCCAGCTTTTTGATCTTGCTCTGTTCGACAATTTGGGAACACGAAAACTGTCAGACATAGAAAAGGCCCGAGCCATTGCAAAATTAAGATACGAGCTCAAAGTAGACGAAGAAGAAATCATCACCAATTACCTTCCAGCTCTATCTCTTCGACCAGACCGCTTTCATTATCAGCGTTTTCTGTCTACCGACCGGCTCCCCTCTGTCATCAAAAAAAATCTTTCTAGCCTTTCAGTTGAGATTAGTCTCAGGTTAACTCGCTGGAAAAACAATGAGCAGAAGTTTTTTCTCGACATAATTGAGTACTACCAGCCTAGTCGCAGTAATCTGAAAAAAATTTTTGGGCTTCTAGACGAATTACGCGTCCAACCTGGTTCTCAAACCAAGGTAAGATCCATATTTGAAATCTGGAATCAAAGCGACTGTGATGATATTCACCAAAAGAGCTCAGAAAATAAGGTGACATCTTTCAAAAAGATCCTTAAAGCTCTTTACCAGAGCCGTTACCCAGAGTTCTCGGAGATGACTTCCAGATATGAAAAAAATCTGAGGTCACTCAATCTTCCCCCAAAGGTTCGTGTGGGATTGCCACCGTATTTTGAAGGGCAAAACCTAACTTTTAAGTTCTCTATAAGCTCTCCTGCCCAGTTAGCCAAAATATCTAAGCGACTTAGTTTGGCGGCTAATGAGACAGAACTGGCTGAGATTTTCAAGCTATTATGATTTGTGTCTTTGATTTCTGATTTAGCGAGCCACATGAACTTTACATATCTTCCTAATCAGGTATTCGTTGAAAGAGAAGTTGCTCATTCTGTCATCGCCCAGAAAGTTTTACGGACCCTTTCGGGGGTACCCGTGCACTTGATCGACTCTGTCGAACACCTTCGGAGACGAGCCAAAAAACTTTCCCCTACCATCGCAGTGGGAAAGAAAACCCTTGTTTTAGCCCGTCATCGAGGCAGCTTCTTTAAGTACTGCCCTGCCAGCCAAACAAGAGGAGGGAAAACAAATGTATGTTGTAACTACTTCGTTGTTAACTTCGCAAGCAACTGTCACATGGAATGTAGCTATTGTTATTTACAATCCTACCTAAATTTTCCTTATATGCTTGTTTATGCCAACTTAGAAGACCTTTTTGCGGAAATCAAGGCTGTCCTTTCGGGTTCCCCCCAATCTTTCTTTCGAATTGGCACTGGAGAACTCGCTGACAGCTTAGCTCTAGACCCTCTAACAGGATATGCTCAAAAGCTTGTCAAATTCTTCTCCGAATTCCAAAATGCGGTTCTCGAGCTCAAAACTAAGACAGATTGTGTCAAAGGACTTCTTTCTTTGAAACATCGGGGGAAAACAGTAGTGTCCTGGTCAATGAATACACCCTTTATCCAGAAAACGGAAGAACATAAAACTGCTTCTGTAAAACACCGGCTAATTGGAGCACAACAATGTGTTGATGCAGGTTACAAAGTTGGATTTCATTTTGACCCTTTAATTTACTATCCAGATTGGGAAAAAGACTATCATGCACTAGTCAATCAAATATTTGACCGACTACCTTCTGAGGCGATTGCTTGGTTCTCGATCGGAGGCCTCCGCATGTCTCCACAACTAAAAGAAAAAATGCGAAGCCGATTTCCCAATAGCTTTCTTCCTCTTGGCGAACTAGTTCCAAGTGCCGATGGAAAACTTCGCTACCTTAAACAAATTCGTACGAAAATGTACTTGAAGATGTTGGAATGGTTGCGTGAGCGTTCTTCTCCTTCAACTGGCATCTATGCCTGCATGGAAAGACCGGAAGTTTGGAGCAGGTTGTTTGGCTCCAGTCCCCTTACTGATGTAGAAATAGGGGATCAAGTCACTTCAGGTCTCCAATCAAACAAATTTCAATCAGAGACCTGACTTGGACAATCCTATAAAATGTCTTGGTTCCACCAATTTTTCTTTTGAAAGAAATGACTCTTGTAACAAGAGGAGTAGATGAAAATTCCTAAAATCATACAAACAGATCATTTCATGAAACAATTGTTTAAATGCGTGACTAACGAAGCGGTTTAATTTCCCTCATCATTCTTTAGAAACTTAAAGAAATTGGATCTGTGATTGTTACCGGTGTTTTCGAAGTAACACCTGAAAATCGAAAACCACTGATATCCATTTCGGCTCGACTGGCCAACCAATTTTTTGGAAAATCTTCCAGATAGAGTGTGAATTTTCGCGTTTCTCCCGTGAGAACTGGGGGAGTATAACCACCGGGTCGTATAGGTTTTCTAAAAATTTCGAAAACCGGCTCGTGAGCATTAAAAAGAATCAGACGAACCTCCAATACATCAAGGGGGAAATCACAATGATTGGTTATGGATCCGTTAAATAGAACCATTCGATGACCCGCAAAATTCTTAAGCATCTGTATTCCTCGGTCCTCAAACACCAGTTGCGCTCCGTAATGCTCAAAATCCAAGCTCTTGAATCGAATAATTCCTTCGATGGGCAACTTGTCTTCAAATTTATCTTGGGTAAAATAAACAAAAGCTGAAAATCCAAAAATAAGCGCCACTGCCGACAACATCCCAATAAAAAACAAGTTAGATCTGACTTCATTTACTGTTTGAAACAATAAATCCCCCGATAGTCCTTATAGCGAAAATCTCTGGAACGATTCCCTATGAAATTTAAAAATAATGACACTATCAGAATCATTATTAAGACAAAAATCATTAGTGTCTGAACAGAACAAATTAATTTAGGACGATCAAAAAAATCTCTCAGTAAATCTCTGGTAATGTATTCCACCAATGCCTATTGTGAGACTCTACTGTCACACTAGTAATCCGTAGTAGTATCTTTGTTCCAGGACCTTTCTGTTAAAATGCCTAGAATTTGATCAAAAGGCTTATCATACCTATGACGATTTTGGGGCGGTTTAGTGCAATTTCAATTCTTGTCCTTTCGTTAATTCCAATCAGTCTTGCCCAAATAAGCATTTCAAAAATCCAGAAGAAAGCCTTACTTAATGGATTCGAAATCTATTTCCTTCCTCCCTTACAACAAGATGTTTCTCAATTCACCTTAATGATAAAAAATGGAGCTGCTTTTGATCCGACTGGAAAATGGGGGGTCACAAACCTAATGATCCGCATGCTCCTTAATGGAGGCTCTAAAAAATTCTCGCCGGAGCACATAAAACAAAACTTCGAGGCCATGGATGTCCGTATTCAAAACCGTGTTGAATGGGATGCTGTGTTTATTTCGGGAAAAGTTCCGACAAGTCAACTATCGAATACCCTCTCTATTCTGGCCGAAATAATTGTTAACCCTGATTTCACAGAGGAAAAGTTTCAACAGGAGAAAAAACTGCTATTACAGGAATTTCAATTACAACATAATCTCCATGATAGTACTCAAAGCGTTTTCCGAAGAAAGTTGTTTGGACCTAATCCCTACGCACGCGCTGTTAAAGGTACTATCGAATCCATTGCAAACCTTAGTCTAGTTGATGTCAAAATCCAATACCGTAAGCTTATTATGCCCAACCAGGCACAACTCGCCCTTTACTATGATGACTTCGACAATAAACTGTTTTTTTCAATGGGTCGCCCTTGGGGAGGATGGGTGCGTTCTGAACCAGCCCCCTTTACTTTTAGAAAGGCATCTGTCAGCACAGACAAGAGAATTGTCCTGATCGATTCTGTTGCTTCCAAGAGCGTTATTCGAGTTGGAGGGCTTACCATAGCTAAGTCCGACCGTTCTTACTATCCATTCAAGGTACTGGAACACTATCTAACTCTCTCTCTTCCCGACTGGGCAAGAGAGATTGAAAATTCAAATCAGATAAGAGGATCTGTCAGTTTTTCGTCAATGCACATGCCAGGTGATTTCCAAATCACCCTTCAAGTTGAACATTCACATGTTGGAGATTATCTTCGCAAGTGCTTGAATACCCTCGACCATCTAGCCGCTGGCGAGATCAACTTGAAACGGTACCAGGAGGCCAAGGAACTTGCATTTCTTGCCCTAAAGCAAAGGCTTGAAAATCCGAAGGAACAACTCGTTGAACTACTTGAGGCCAATCTCTATGGTCTTGGAATTTCATACCTTGTTAATTTTGGATTGCGACTTGATCGAGTCCAGCCACATCAATTCTCAGAAATGATAGCCAGGTACTTAAAAGAAGATTCTCTAATCATTGTAGTCTCTGGACCAGCTCCTAAAATAAGTGAATCTCTTAGTCAATTTGGCCCTTTCCAACTCTTGAAGTGACCTCTTGCCTGGCGTATACTTACCCGCAAGCTGGTAATTGAAGTCAGTGGGCGTTTGCCCACTTTTTTGTTTTATGGCTATTAAAATTGAAGATTCTATACGCCCAGTCATTGAAAATATAGGTTGTGAGCTCGTGCATGTTCAATATTTGGGAGAAGGGTTCGGGTCAATGCTCCGCGTCTACATTGACAAGAAAGAGGGCGTCAATCTTGGTGATTGCCAAAAAGTTAGTCGTCAGATAGGAATCCAGTTGGACGTTGAGGATTTAATTCCACACCGTTACACGCTTGAGGTTTCATCTTTGGGATTGGAACGACCTCTATTCAAAGCTAGTGACTATGAAAAATATACAGGGCAAGAGATTCGAGTGACTACCAAGGAAAAACTAAAAGATCGTAGGAAGTTCAAGGGATTCTTGAACAATGTCGTGGCTGAAACAATAGAATTAGAATGCAACCACGACATTATTCACATTCCACTGCATAACATTAGAAAAGCAAATCTAGTATACCGTTTCTGAAGGGAGAGCTACGGAAACTTTTAATATGGCGAATCCGTTGATACAAACAATCGAACAGATCAGTCGAGAAAAGGGTATCGAGACGCAACTAATTCAAGAAGCTCTCGAAGACGCTATGGTTGCTGTTGCCCGAAGGGTTTTTAAGACCGAAGAAGATTTACAAAGTCGTTACGACCCTGAAGTGGGCACGATCGAGGTTTTTGCAGTCAAGCGAATTGTTGAGAGTGTGGAAAAAGACGAAACCGAGATGTCTCTCTCTGAAGCCTTGGAAATAGATGAAACCTTCATTGTAGGCGATTACATTGAGATCCCCAAACCTACTCTTGAACTTGGACGGATTGCGGCTCAAACAGCCAAACAGGTTCTAAAACAAAAGGTCCGAGAGGCAGAGAGAGAAATCGTATTTGATGAGTTTTCAGAACAAGTAGGACAGGTAGTCAATGGTATCGTTCGAAGAATTGAAGGCCGTGACATCATTTTAGATATTGGCCGTACCGAAGCCGTTCTTCCCCTTTCCGAGCAGTCACGAACAGAACTCTACAAACAGGGGGACCGAGTACGTGCGGTTATCATCAAGGTCCACCGTCTGTCTAAGGGCCCACAAATCGTAGTTTCCCGCTCCGATCCAAGCCTTTTGATTCGATTGTTTGAGGTCGAGATCCCGGAAGTTTATGATGGGACAGTGGTGATCAATAATGTAGTCCGAGAAGGTGGTGAACGGGCAAAAGTAGCAGTTGTTAGCCGAGACGAGACAGTCGACCCCGTCGGTGCTTGTGTAGGAATGAAAGGAAGTCGTATCAACGCAGTTATTAGGGAATTAAAAGGCGA
>CAZMUJ010000061.1:0-29880 GCA_964569605.1 uncultured Acidobacteriota bacterium | reverse complement strand
CTTCTTCGGCACCCTTGAAATTCAAATGGAATGGAACAGAAGAAATTTTTAGTGGAGGGTACTTCAAAACAGCTATCAGACAAAACAGCAAGTAAAGTGACACCGTCACAATACTGACGAGTTGAAGGGGAAATCGATATTTATATGTCCCTCGAATCAGCTGTCCTATTGAGAAGGGACTCTCTTCGAGAGAAAACTCCTCTGCAGCGGAACGAACCGTTTTAGAATTAGCACCTTTGCTGCTTGGTTTTGAATTGGACATTAAGAAAATCCCCCAAGATTATGCTGGTTTGACGGTGTTTCCTATTCTTTCGCCATTTATTGTAGGAACCGGATCGTAATCTGCTTCAAGCTTTCTTTTAGTTAATCAGGATAAATTTCCCCACAGTATAACAATTATTATCCTAGATATTCCTCTTCTACATAGTGCATTGTTCGAAAGAGTCAACAAATCTTTATAGTTGTATTATTTTATTCTTATCCTATTTTATCCACTTAGAGAAAATGCTGCGTTTTGGTCGGCTTGTCATAATAAACTGTTCTAACTGTATTTTATAAACAAAGAATAAATGTAGTTAATTCAGATAATTTCAGAAATCTTTTGCATTAAATTATCCGTGCTGAAGATTTTGAGTCATCAGGTTTGCATTGCTATTTCTTGCGCCACACTCATTAACACCTCAACTTGCAAACATAGCTACAATCCTCCAACTTAATCCGAGACAAGAATTCTAAATGCTAATACGTTACTTTTATTTTGACGTTGTTTTGGCCCTGGAACCAATGGATTTGAGGGAACAGATAGCTACGATGCCTTTAAAAGATAGGCTCTTCCATACTTTTAGGTTAACTGCATGAAAATAGCAATAATTGGTTGTGGTTATTGGGGCAAAAACCTTGTGCGAAACTTCAGAGATCTAGGAGCTTTGGAGATAATATGTGATGTTACAAAAGCTGGCCGAGAGCTGGCAAAAAATATTGCTCCTGAAGCAACAATAGTCGACAACCTAGAAAAAGTTTGGACAAGTCAAGTGCAAGGAGTTGTTATTGCGACCCCAGCAGAAACTCATTATTCCATTGGCCTGGAAGCTTTGCGAGCTGGTAAAGATGTGCTGGTAGAAAAGCCCCTGGCTTTAAGATACAAAGATGGGCTAAAACTGGTTGAGCTTGCTGAGGATAACAACCAAATTCTTATGGTAGGTCATGTTCTTGAATATCATCCTGCCATCCTCAAGCTTTTAGAACTGGTCAAAACTGGAACTCTAGGGGAGATTTTTTTCGTATATTCCAATCGTCTCAGTTTGGGTAAAGTACGCCGAGAAGAAAATATCCTTTGGAGCTTTGCCCCCCACGATATTGCGGTCATCCTTCGTCTCCTCCAGACAATGCCCGTTGAACTTGTTGCCTGCGGTGGGAGCTACGTACAGCCGAACATTCCTGACATGACGGTTACACAGATGCTTTTCAATAAAGGCATTCGAGCTCATATTTTCGTGTCCTGGCTACATCCATTTAAAGAACAACGTCTAATCGTAGTTGGCTCTGAAAAAATGGCTAGCTTTGATGATGTATCAAAGGAACTCATAATTTATGATCAGCACGTTACCTGGTCTAATGGGAAACCGATACCGGTGAAAGGTGAGGGGATCAAGATAGATTTTGAAACTATTGAGCCTCTTCAACAAGAATGTGTTAGTTTTCTCGAATCTTTACAGTCACGTGAGCCTCCTATTACAGACGGAACGAGTGGGTTAAGAGTATTGCGTGTTTTGGAGGCAGCACAAAAATCCGTTTCAACCAACGGGAAACCAGTTCGAATTCCACTGGAGATCGACTCTGAGTAAATCTTATTTTGTTCATCCAACCTCAATTATCGAGAAACCTTCTCAAATAGGACAGGGAACAAAAATCTGGCATTTCTGCCACATTATGCAAGGAGCTAAAATAGGCCAGTCTTGTATCCTTGGCCAGAATGTTTTTGTAGCTCAAGATGTTGTCATTGGGTCTAATGTCAAAGTGCAAAATAACGTCTCTTTGTATACAGGAGTTCAGTTAGAAGATGATGTCTTCTGTGGTCCTTCCTGTGTTTTCACTAATGTCAGTAATCCCAGGTCAGAGATAGTTCGTAAAGACAGTTACGAAAAGACACTAGTGAAACAAGGAGCCACTATCGGAGCTAATGCAACTGTGGTTTGTGGCATCGTCATTGGTAACTACTCGTTTGTGGGGGCTGGAGCGGTGGTGATCTCCGATGTTCCCGATTACGGCCTTGTGCTGGGAGTTCCAGGAGTTTTGCGAGGATGGATGAGTCGTCATGGACACCGTCTTTCAGATCCGGATAACCAAGGCATTATGATTTGCCCTGAGAGCAATTGGAGATACAAAGAAATAGAACCTAGAATGTTACGATGTCTGGATTGGGACGAAAAAACTTCCTTGGAATAGAATGCCAATTTACCAGTTTTTTTATGAAGTAGATAAAAATGAGAATAGTCTCAAAAAAGGTATCATCTGGCATACCAAAAAATTCCCAGGTAGTCTTTTGACCATTCAGCATTTTTGGAACTTTTCAGATAGGTTGGACAACACCTTAAAGCCCATAAAAACCTAATGTGATTCTGGGTAGAATCCCGTTAGACAGATCAAATCCTTATATCTGATCCTTGCCATCAGATCATTGATGGGATTTTTGTTAGAGTGGCACAAGTAAATCAACTTACAATGCTAAACGGGAATATACGAGGATGAGGAAGAGAAATTTTTATTCAAAGCCATAAAACATCTTGATGTACAAATTTCTTGAAATAAAAAAGTCTACTCTCCTATCAGTTAGCGTTATCTATCTATCGTTATTTCTCTCATTAGCAGCTAAGCTGTTGCACGCTCTTTTTCTTGCGGGATTAATAGTACCTACATTTTCGATTACATTAATAGATAGTCTTCAGATGCTCAGCATCACCACGATCCCCCTCTTGATTCTGAGTACCCTACTGCAACTAATAGAAGCGCAATTTAAGGACAGAAATCCTATTAGGCAAGTGTTTTCTTCTGCCCTTGTCCCTACAATCACATATTCCGCTTTACTGCCCTTGGTCACTAGAATTCACCCCAATGCAGTCTTTGCCCGTGACACCATACTTTTAGCCTGGATAATTGCAATATTAAGTACAACCGCTTTACGGTTAGCTCAATCATTAGATGCAGAATCAAAAGCTAAGGTTATTAACAACCTAACCACACAATTGTCTCTAGACACTGCTTTCGTGATTGGAGCTTTCTGCATGGCCTATTTGACCCGTTTTGATGGGATTCCTCCAGTTGAGTTTCACCGTCAGATACTGTTTCTGTTCCCTTTAGTCCTACTTCTTCAATTGTCTGTCAATTTCCTTTTTGGGATCTACCGTTTTGTTTGGCGGTTTGTAGGATTGAAGGAAGCTCTTACATTGGCTCGCGCTGTTGGCACTGTTTTTGTTGTGTTTCTGTCAGCAAATTTGTTCATTTCCAGTTGGTGGAATTTACTTCCGAGAGTGCCAATCGGAGTGGTAGTAGTGTATTCGATGTTTGTGCTGGCTAGTTTGCTAAGTGTGCGAATAATGATCCGGCTGAGCTACCAGAAATTTTTCACAACAAAGGAAAAGGAAACATTTTCTGAGCAGAGGAAAAAACTCCTACTAGTGGGAGCCGGGCGTGCCGGTATCTTGCTAGTCCAGGATTTGGAAACACGCCCTGAATTCGAACTCATTGGTTTTCTAGATGATGACCTCCGGAAATCACATCGTGTAATCCATGGTCTACCTGTTTTAGGAACTACTACTCAGTTGGAAGAGACTTTAAATAACCACAAGATTGATGAAGTGATCCTATGTATGCCTAGCGCACCTAGAACCAAAATAAGGAAACTCGTAGCAGGATGTAAAAAATTAAAAATTAAAGCCCTGACCGTTCCTACACCTTCAGAAATGGTGAGAGGCCGTGTGACGATTAGTCAATTACGTCCTGTTCCTATGGAAGATCTTTTAAGCCGAGACTCAGTGGAACATCCAGGTGGTGATAAGAACCTAATTAGAACTTATTCTAATCGCATTATCTTGGTAACAGGTGCAGGAGGTTCCATTGGATCTGAACTAGCTCGTCAACTCAAACACTTTGGCCCTGCTGAATTGATGCTCATGGATCGAGATGAGAACAGTCTATACGAGATCGGGTTGGAAATTAGTGAATATTTCAGAGGCAAAACACATCAAATAGTAATTGATGTCCGAGATAAGAGAAGCCTAAAAAGGATATTCTCTAAATCAAAGCCTGACATCGTTTTCCATGCGGCCGCCTACAAACATGTGCCTTTAATGGAGGATCACCCTTGCGAAGCAATTCTTAACAATGTCGTTGGGACAAAAAACATGGTTGATTTAGCAACCGAATTCGCTATCCAGTCCTTTGTTTTAATTTCAACTGACAAGGCTGTAAACCCAAGTAGTGTGATGGGAGCTTCTAAGCGTGTAGCTGAGATGATCGTTCAACAGGAGGCGGCTAAAAAAACCTCCTCAAAGTTCTGTTGTGTTCGCTTTGGAAACGTTTTGGGTAGCCGTGCTAGTGTAGTCCCTCTTTTCCAAAAACGAATTGCCGCAGGAAAAAGTTTAAAAGTAACCCACCCAGAAGTTAGTCGTTATTTCATGACTATTCCGGAAGCCGTCCAACTGGTTATTCAGGCAGGATCTTTAGGTCAAGTTGGCGAAATTTTTGTTTTAGACATGGGTGACCCCGTTAGAATTCAAGATTTAGCACGCGAACTGATCGAACTATCTGGACTAGTTCCTAACGAAGACATCGAAATAGAATTTATAGGCTTAAGACCAGGGGAAAAACTATTTGAAGAACTGATGATAAGCGAAGAAGATGGTGTACGAACCACTACATACCCTAAAATTCTAGTAGTAAAATCTATTAAGAAAAGTTGGGCTCAACTTAACCAAATCGTTAAACAA
This sequence comes from uncultured Acidobacteriota bacterium, assembly GCA_964569605.1. Lineage (GTDB taxonomy): Bacteria > Acidobacteriota > UBA6911 > RPQK01 > CBDAPI01 > CBDAPI01. The sequence goes on along the minus strand of CAZMUJ010000061.1, from coordinate 24,895 downwards.
CTCGAGGAGACAGCCATAAAGGGAAATGCAACTCCAATTTATGAAATCTTGAAATCCCCAGAGATAGGGTACAAGACTCACGTAGAGAAATTAGGATAAATAGAGGATACTTCGGAGCGGAACTCAATATCTCTATTCTTCTTACTAACCGCTCATATCAATTAACCTCAGAGCTTAAATACCTATTTCCTATATTCAAAACTTGCAATTTTTTGTCTATTAGCTTTTTCTAGAACCTAGTGGTGAAACCCAAATAACATTAGTTATAAAAACAATAGATTTTCACCCTAACACAAAGAAGAAAATGAATGTTTGGCTAATCACCATTGGAGAACCATTACCTACCGATCAGGGTGTGGAGCGTCTGATGCGTGCTGGTATTCTGGCGAAGCGCCTAATCCAATCAAAACACAATGTCACCTGGTGGTCTTCTACTTTTAATCACGCTACAAGGATACAAAGGGCTGATAAAGATGTGCTCCATGAGATAGACAGCAAGTATCGCATCTACCAATTGCATGCCCGACCCTATCGAAAAAATATTAGTTTTTCGCGTATCTGGAACCACCTTGGTTTAGCCAAAAAGTTTAGGATGTTAGCGAGGGAACAACCTCCCCCTGACATCCTCTTAACCTCTGTGCCTCCCCTCGAACTAGCCCTCGAAAGTGTACGTTACGGTAAGGAAAACGGTTCAGCAGTGGTGCTAGATGTTAGGGATCTGTGGCCCGACATTATTACTGAGGTGTTTCCATTCTACTTACGCTTGCCTGTTCGACTTGCCACAAGTCCCATGTATAGAATGGCCCGAATGGCATTTGAGAAAGCAGATTCTATTGTTGGCATTACTCCAGAATTCGTCGATTGGGGCTTACGATATGCAGGACGTTCCAAAACACAGTTAGATAGGGACTTCCCCATGGGCTATGTATCTCGAACGCCCTGTGATTCTAATGTTCGTCAAGCCAGAGAGTTTTGGGACAAACTAGGGGTCTTTCAAGATGACCATAAGTTCATAGTTTGCATGTTTGGAACCTTTGGGAAACATGTGTTGATGGACCATCTCATTGAGGCCGCCTCCTATCTAGAAACGAGCAATATCAAATTAGTTATTTGTGGTAGTGGCGAACGACTTAATGAGTATAAGAAACAGGCTGCAGGAAACTCCGCAATACTGTTCCCAGGCTGGGTTAAGTGGCCTGAAATTTTCACTCTGATGCAACGGTCAAATGTTGGCTTAATCCCCTATTCGGATCGTTACGATTTTGCTGGAAGTATACCTAATAAAGCAATTGAGTATTTTTCAGCTGGACTACCTATAGTTTCGAGTATCACAGGTGTCTTGCAACGCCTCTTAGACAAACAGAAATGCGGCTTTACCTACCCCGCAGGTAACCCAAAGGCTTTGACTGAACTGTTATTGGAACTTAGTAGTTCCCCCGAAACACTTGAGCATTTTTCTGTCAACGCTAGGTCTTTGTTTCAAAAGAGGTTTAGGGCTGAAGAGGTTTACGGTCAAATGGTCCATCATTTAGCCGCCGTGGTCAAGGCGCATAGAATCAAGACTCGAAAGAGTTCTCAATGAGACGGTGACTAATGCTATGATCGTAACTACTGGAAATACTTTTTGCTTTGAATATCTAAGGGACTAACAAAGATACACCTCATCGGCAACAATGTACCCAAATTGATAAGATTTCCCTGGCCTAGAAGGAAGCCTCATCGTAATTTACCAAGATACAATCCACCCTGGAGAAGCTAGAAGAATGCTTGTTATAGCACAAATTGGAATCGGTTATTGGGGCCCCAATCTTCTTCGAAATTTCGCAACTAACCCACATTGTAAGGTCAAGACTGTAGTAGATACAGCCAAAAGCCGTAGAGATTTTGTCCGGACCCAATATCCACAAATTACAACCACTGCTGATACCAAAACCGTCTTTACCGACCCTGAAATTGACGCAATTGTAATTGCTACCCCAGTGGCTACACACTTTGACCTAACAATGGAAGCGCTTCGCATGGGAAAACATGTCTTAGTTGAAAAACCAATGGCCCGAACTCCGAAAGAAATTGAGGAAATCCAAGAATTGTCAGTAAAAAAACAGCTCGTGGCTATGGTTGGTCATACATTTATCTACAATGAAGCTGTCCGTTACCTGAAAAGAAGCGTTGAGAATGGAAAGTTTGGACGCATACGGTACATATATAGCCAGAGATTAAACCTAGGAAGAATCAGGACAGACGTTGATGCCTTATGGAATTTCGCCCCTCATGACGTAAGTATCATCCAATATTTACTGGGGAATCCATGTCCTCTCCGAGTGTCTCGCGAGGGTATGGACTTTGTCCAGAAAGGCATTGACGATGTTGTATTTCTTCACATTGAATATCCGGGTCAAATCATGGCCAACATTCATGTCAGTTGGTTGGACCCACACAAGGTTCGCCGCATGACAATTGTTGGCTCAAAAAAGATGGCAGTCTATGATGACGTTGCCGAACACAAGGTGGCGATATATGACAAGGGAATTGAACCTCGTGCTGTTCTCGGGGAAGGAATGGATTTTGACCATCCCGATTTCACACAATTTAATCACCGATCCGGAGATGTTCTCCTACCCAAAATTGATTTCGTAGAACCACTCCAAACAGAAGTGAACCATTTCCTAGAATCTATTCAAAACGAAACACCCTGTCTCACAGGACCCGACCACGCATTACAAGTAGTACGTATCCTTAACAAGAGAGGGTGAGTAACCAATTAATAAATAAGTGTGGGGGTAAGCCATCTTTCTTTCCAGATTTACACTCCCAATCAATAATTATGAATTGCCCGACAGTTAAACATTCCGGAATATTAGATGTTGAGTTTGGAGAAAATGTAACTATCGTGCAACCTGTTAATTTGTATGGTTGTCGCATAGGGGATAATAGTTTTATCGGTCCATTCGTGGAGATCCAACGAGGAGCTATAATTGGTCGAAATTGCAAGATCCAATCACACTCTTTTGTTTGCGACCTAGTAACAATTGGGGATGGTTCATTCATCTCACATGGAACTATGTTCATCAACGATCTGTTTAGTAGCGGCAGCCCTGCTGAAGGCGATCGAAATCTCTATAAAACAACTGTAATTGGAAACAATGTATCAATTGGAACGAATGCTACAATTCTACCCGTAACCATAGTTGATGGAGTAGTCGTAGGTGCGGGTTCCGTAGTTACCCATGACCTGTTTGAACGTGGTGTATATGCTGGAAATCCTGCCACACTGTTAAGGACAGTTTGAGATTTTCTCTATCTTTCTTCACCAAAAATTACTCTGTTAGGTGATTGATAAATAGCTGGCAGTTAGATCAAATCGATTGGGGGAAAACAATGGAAATGATGAATATTCCCTTTGTAGACTTAAGAGCTCAATATCTTTCAATTCAAGAGGATCTCGATAAAATCATCCAAGATGTCATTGACCAAAGTTCCTTCATTGGAGGTGTTTATGTTAGGAATTTCGAGAAAGCCTTCGCCAAAAAATTCGCAATAAACCACTGTATCGGAGTAGGTAATGGAACTGATGCTCTTTACCTCATAATGAAAATGTTGGATATCGGGCATGGTGACGAAGTTATCACTGTAGCTAATAGCTGGATTTCAACTTCGGAATCAATCAGCCAAACTGGTGCTCTTCCAGTATTTGTCGATATTGATGCCAATACCTACAACATCGATGTCAGAAAAATTGAAGAAAAGATTACCAATGCAACCCGAGCGATTCTCCCTGTGCATTTGTTTGGCCAACCGGCAGAAATCGACCTAATCCAAGAAATCTGTTCTCGTTACAATTTGCATCTAATCGAAGATTGTGCACAGGCACACTTTGCCGAATACAAGGGGAAAAAGGTCGGCACTTTTGGTATTGCTGGAGCCTTTAGCTTTTATCCTGGGAAAAATTTAGGGGGATATGGGGATGGCGGAGCTGTAATCACTGATGACGATCGATTGGCTGAAAAAGTCAGGATGTTTGCAAATCATGGTGCCTTAGAAAAACACAAACATCGAATGGAAGGGATCAATAGTAGACTTGATGGACTTCAGGCTGCCATTTTGACTGTGAAGTTGAATCACATCCATGAGTGGAATAAAGCTCGGCATCAAAACGGCTTATATTACAATCACCTACTATTAGAGGTTGAAGAAGTGTGCACCCCTAGATTAATTGGAAATGTGGATCACATTTTTCATGTCTATTGCATCCGATGTTTAGATCGTGATGCCTTGCGGGGGCATCTTAGAAGGCAAGGGATTTCTACCGGCATTCATTACCCTACAGCTCTCCCGTTCTTGGAAGCCTATTCCCATCTAGCTCATAAATATCGAGATTTCCCAATCGCATTTGATTATCAGAACAGCATCCTTTCTCTTCCGATGTATCCTGAATTAAGCAAGAATCAAATCGAGTATGTTGTAGATCAAATTAAGTCTTTCTATGCAAATTAACAGTTGCTAACAGTGAAAACAGACATATTTGTGCAGTCAGTATGACAGCCAATACATGACTTTTTGTAGACTAGTTACCGTTCTTTTTGCACTGACTTTATCTAGAAAGAAAATGTGTCAACAACTATGATAGAGTCGATGTTAAACGAAAGAAAGCAAACAGCTAAGAGTTTGGTCATTGTTGGTGCCGGCGGTGCCATTGGCCAAATAGCAACTGTTCTATTCAATCCAATTCTTACCCGTCTCTACACCCCCGAAAGTTATGGACAGTGGGCACTGCTACTCAGCTTAGCTCTCCTCGCAACTACCATATCATCTTTGCGTTACGAACTGGCGATACTGCTTCCTGACACCCACGAAGAAGCAGCAAATGTATTGGCCTGGTCCATCCTCGTATCATTAATTTTGGCTCTGGGAACCCTATGTTCTATTTCCCTCCTCCACAATTTCTTGGTCGGCTCTCTAGGCCTTCATTCTTTGGCCGGATGGCTTTGGTGGATACCAGCTCTAGTTGTAGCCACTGGAATCTATCAATCGTCTATCTCTTGGTGTACCAGAATGAAGGATTTCGCTTACTTCTCCCTGGCCTTGGCTACACTTCCCCTGCTGACGATCTCGGTACAAATCTTTGCTGCACTAAATGGGTGGCAAGATGCACGAGGTTTATTTTTAGGGAGCCTCTTGGGACAAATCGGGGCAACGTGTGTCATGGTGGCAATCATTACATACAACTATCATTCCTTTATCTTAAAATCTCTCTCCTGGCGCCTTACATGGCAAATGATGATTCGCTACAAAAATTATGCTCTCTATATGACGCCTTATTCACTAATCGGAATGATACGCAATCGAATGGCTGTTCTCATTCTGAGTTCTGTTGGAGCAACAATCCAAGTTGGCTATTATGCTTTTTCTGAGAGGGTAGTACGACTTCCAGGAAATTTTATCAGTGACTCCGTTAGGCCAATATTTTTTCAAAAAGCAGCAAAAAACAAGTTAAAGACCCTCGAACCGGCAATTCTGGAATCTTTACTTTTGATAAATCGATGGGCAACTCCTTTCTTTGTTTTGTTTGTTTTCGAGGCATTCGAGCTTTTTGCCATTATTTTTGGTGAGGAATGGCGCAATGCTGGACTTTATGGGATCATCCTTGCATTCCCTGCATTCGTCCTCTTGCATACCAACTGGTTAGATCGAGGACTTGATGTTTTGGGACGCCAAAACCTCGCTTTTCAACTGGAGGCCTTCTTTTCCGTCCTTTCGGTTTGCTTTTTAATTTTTGGTGTTTATGTATTGCAAACTGTTTTTTATGGGGTTTTACTGCAAGCTATGGTGTTTCTCGCCTACAATATCTGTTGGTGCGTTACATTCTTCAAGGTTGCCGAATTCCGTATTAAAAACCTATGGGTTTTAGCCGGCCAGTGTCTGATTATTGCCGCTGTCTGTAGCGCTCTATATTTAGTCTTGGAATGGGCTTTCCCTACAAGAGTTGCGATCATCGTTTATCTTTTACTAGCAGGTCTAGCAGTTGCCCAAAGATTAAAGAAGGAGTGGGTTAAGCTAAACCTAAAAGTAACAGCACTTGAGACAGCTAATAAAAACGACTCGTTCTCCCCAGATCAAGCATGATAACCATTGTTGACATCGGCTCTAGCAACTTGAACTCGATTGTGAACATGGTCAAAAAAATTGGTTTCAGGGCTGAAGTTTCTTCTGATCCTGAACAAATTTTAAAAGCAACAAAGATCATCCTTCCAGGAGTAGGATCCTACAACAATGGAATGAAGAATCTTCAAAACATGGGATTGATTCCGACCCTAAATCAAAAAGTTCTTGAAAAAGGAACTCCTATATTGGGCATCTGCCTAGGAATGCAGATTCTAATGGAGGGTAGTGAGGAGGGTAGTATTCCAGGACTGGGCTGGATTCAGGGCAAAGCGGTAAAGTTTAATTTTGTCTCCGATTCGGCACAATACAAGATCCCTCACATGGGATGGAATCTTGTATCTCCTAAAGTTGATTCTTCTTATTTATTGTCAGGAATACAGGGCTCTCCACGATTTTACTTTGTTCACTCTTATCATTGCTTATGCAACAACCCCGAAGACATCCTAGCAACGTCAAACTATGGCCTGGATTTCGTCTGCATGTTAAACCGGAATAACATCTACGGAACACAATTTCACCCCGAAAAAAGCCACCGTTTTGGCATGAGACTCCTGCAAAACTTTCTAGAGTTGAAAACGTCCTCTACTTCACAACAGAACCAAAGGGTCATGAGGGGAGGGGAGGGTCCAACTTACAAAAGCAGTGACGAAGAAGCTAGCCTAGCATCTACGAGAACAAACCGAAAAACAAGGATAATACCCAGCCTCTTGCTCAAACATCAGGGATTTGTAAAGACGCGTAAGTTTAAGTCTCCGACGTATCTTGGAGATCCTATTAACATTGTAAAAATTTTTAACGACAAAGAAGTCGATGAACTGAGCATCCTAGATATTACTGCTACTCAGGAAAACAACGGCCCGAATTTTGACTTACTGAAAGACATCGCCAGCGAGTGTTTTATGCCTCTAGGATATGGAGGGGGTCTGAAGTCCATAGAGGATATCCGAAAACTATTTAGACTAGGATTTGAAAAAGCCATATGCAACACCATGGCCGTCGAGAACCCTTCTTTCCTGCAAGCTGCCGCGGATCAGTTTGGAAACCAAAGTATTGTAGGATCCATCGATGTAAAAAAAAGTTTTCTGGGGAAAAATGAAGTCTACACTCGATGTGGATCGAAAAACACTGGTCTCGACCCTGTAGACTTGGCCCGAAAAATGGAACAAATAGGTGTCGGTGAGATACTTCTCAATTCTATAGATCGCGATGGAACTATGACTGGATATGATATAGCCCTCATTAAACAATTAGCGGATGCGGTACAAATCCCAGTGGTAGCTTGCGGAGGAGCTGGGAAGGTAGAAGATTTTCAAGATGCAGTAAAAAAGGGTGGAGCCTCAGCAGTGGCAGCTGGCAGTTTTTTTGTATTTCAAGGGAAACACCGAGCTGTTCTAATCAATATGCCTACCATGGAGGAGCTAGACCAATTATCTTTGCCCTAAACCTTGGTTCGATGAGGTTGTTAGAGACAGAATGTTTGGCACCTAATCTATCAGTGTTGAAGACTCTCAGGCTAAGATGGTGTTTCTGGGATTAATTCCCTAGAGTAATAACGTGTCATCTTTCGTATTATCATCCTGGCTATGTTTTGCTGTGACCCTTGTCCTAATGTTGACAATTGTCTATTGGGAACGGTGGCAACTCGTCAAACCCAGTTTCATTTTTCTTGTTTTTTATGTTGTCCAAATTCAGGCGCCATCGGCTGTTAGGGCCACAGAGATTGAGGAATTGATTCCAAATCCTTGGCTCTATCTTCTGCTGGCGCACATCTTTCCATTAGTGGTTCTTATCATCGGAACTCTGTGGTTCAGACATACAGCTAATGTAATTTTCAAACGGGCTATTCGGACAAGTTCATCACCTACGAATAGCAATTACACCATTTTTCTTCTATCGCTGATAAGTGGAGCTATAATTCTTTTTTACTTTTACGAGGTGCCATGGCTCACAACAGGTTTGTATGCAATTTTTTTTAACCCCTCCGAGACTGGATTGGCCCGAGAAGAGTCACTTAAATTACTTGAATCAAGCTTTGTAAGGTATAGCTTTGCTTTCTTCAGCACGGTTCTGGCCCCTATTCTTGCTATTCTTTTAGCCTCCAGAATTTGGCAACAACTACGATTGCGCCGACTTGACAAAACAGTCATTCCTTGCTTATTAGGTATCATTGTACTTTTGATAACGGTTAGTATTTATGGCGCTAGAGGACCTTCGGCTTTTCTCTTGTTCGGAATTTTTTACTGTCTCTACCTTGGAAACCGTTTCCCCTTTCGGCCAATGAAAATCATAGGAATAATTTTCATTATCTTGACCATACCCGCTTTATTATCGATCCTTTACAACCGTCATGAGATAAACCCACTCAATATCAGTTCTGCCTACACAAACATATTGGATAGGGTGTTTAACCGTAACATTGACTCCCACATTTGGACCGTAGATTTCACCCAAAGACATGGGGTTTTTGGTGTCAGTGGGGTCCCCAAGATCGCCCAGCTTATCGGAAAAGATTCAATTGATATATTTAACGTCATCGGAAGATATTACCGTCCTAGCAATCCCCATATTAGTGCAACCAGTTCCTTTGTGTTTGGGTACTACTCCTGCTTCGGGCTGGCATCCTTTATCCCCTGTCTGATGCTAATCTGGCTACTGGATTGCTCCTTACTAATATATAGAAAAATAGGAGCGAAGCTTTTAATCCCCTGTATGGGAGCTATTGCCATGGCGACAGCAAAATTTACCTTTACCTTCTATACAACAGCTTTGTTTAGCGGCGGATTCTTGCTCGTTCTGATATTTTGTCTTTTGTTATCCGTGAAGATTCGAGACCCAAAAAGGGATAATCAAATACTTCCTCCAGCTATAGGAACCACAAATAGATGAAAAATAAATATGAACTATGTGCCCGATGTCTGATGGATACCAGTGACCCTGATATTGAATTTGATGAGAAAGGTCACTGCAATCATTGCCGAGAATTGCTGCAAATGAGGGAGCACTTTCAGCTGGATGGATCCAGAAAGGATAGATTAGAACAGATCGTGGCTGAAATTAAAGAGCAGGGCAAAGGTAAAAACTATGATTGTATTGTGGGCGTAAGTGGAGGTGTTGATAGTACCTATGTGGCCTACCTCGTGACAAAGCTGGGACTCCGTACACTTGCAGTTCATGTGGATAACGGGTGGAATTCCGAACTTGCTGTAAATAATATTGAAAAGGTTCTCAAAAAATTAAATATCGACCTTTACACTCATGTAATTGACTGGGAAGAATTCCGTCAATTGCAACTTGCCTTTTTACGCGCTTCAGTGTCAGATGCTGAAATTCCTACCGATCATGCTATCCGTGCTGTCCTAAACCGTGTCGCCGTTCGGGAAAAGGTTCAGTACGTTATCAATGGAAGAAACTTTTTCACGGAAGGCATTCTTCCCTGGAGTTGGACCTATAGCGCTTTAGATTGGAAATATATCCGCTGTATCAACAAACGTTTCGGATTGAAACGGCTTCGGAAATACCCGCACATGAGCCTTTTTTACTTGTTTTATTCCGTTTTTATTAGGAGAGTGAAGCTGTTCAGTATTTTAAATTACGTGAATTACAACAAAAAAGATGCTATGGCCTTGCTGAAAAAGGACTTAGGATGGAAAGATTATGGAGGAAAACACTATGAATCAATTTATACTAGGTTTTTCCAAGCCTACATCCTTCCCGTAAAGTTTGGTTTCGACAAGAGAAAAGCACATCTTTCCGTCTTGGTTTGTATGGACCAAATCACTCGCGAGAACGCCTTGAAGAATTTGAAGTGCCCCCCAGACCGAGCTGAACGTGTAGCTGAAGACAAGACATATGTGATAAAAAAACTGGGTTTAAGTGTGGATCAGTTTGAAAACATTATGTCTTTAGAAACCAGACATTACTCAGATTACCCTAACAATTCTCATTTTTTTCTGATTCATAACAATAGATTTCTGTTTTCACTACTTAAGCTTCTCAAACGTCTCCATATTATTCCAGGAGGTTTTGCAGACCATGTAGTGGCAACCTGAAACCACTGATTGTTACTGAAGCTCATAAATAAAACTTAATCACTAAAACATGGCGTTGGGCTTACCCCCAAATACTCTGAAATGGCCGGTCAAAAAATTGTCGCAGCTCTTTCTCCAACACAGGGATTGGAACCTTTTTCAGGGAAATCAGTTCTCGTGAGGGGACAGACAGAATGGTAAAAGGGGTGCCAGTAACATCACCAAGACTACCAGATGCTATCGGTATTGGTTGCAGACGTTGCGCTACCTCATGGCTCCACGGGGTGCTCGACCAGCATCCGCAAATTGGCAAACCTCCCAATGGAGTACACTTTTTTTCCAAATATCGAACCGAAGGATTGGACTGGTACGCTGAACATTTTCAAAATTATCTTGGCCACAAAGTAATTTTAGATTTTTCGGTTTCCTATACTTACCCTAATTATTACAGTGACGTGGCAAAAACAGTTCACAACATGCTTCCGAATGCCAAAATTTTTGTGGCTCTTCGGAATCCTACAGACAGAGCTTTTTCTGATTATCTTCGCTCTATAAGACGTTTAGAGATCCCAAAAAAAATATCTTTTGAGCAGGCGATTATAGATTACCCTTTACTGCTCGAACGAGGCATGTATTCAAAACTACTCGAGCCCTTCTGGGATCGGTTCCCGAAAGAAAGAAGACTTGTACTTATTTATGATGATTTGATTTCTGACCCCAAGAACTATCTCATCCAATTATGGGATTTTCTAGGAGTCAAAACTTGTTTGGAGCTAGATCTTCGAAGAAAAGAGGATAAAGGACGCTCTATAATCAGTACAAACTTCAATCGATTCCTACTTAAAACAAAGGAATTTACTGAGGCCACACTATCGCGACTTGGACGTGAAAAGTTTTGGGATTTTCTGCAACAAAAATACCTTCCTTTTTACCAAAAATTGTTAGCATTAAATGAACGGCCAAACATGATTAAGCCATCCACTCGAAACAATCTTCTTCAGTATTACTCACAAGACATTAGGAAACTAGAACAATTGATCCAAAGAGATCTTAAGTTTTGGATTTGAGCGTACAAGCTTCTTCCGATAATCTTCAATCTAGAAGAGTCGTAGCACGACTGTATTTTTAAGTATGCTCAATTCCTCTCATACAGATCCGGGAGAAGTGACCAACTCCAAAAGAGTTTGGGGATCAATGGAGTGGTTTCATCACTTGTTCACAACCCAGGGCTGTCAAGACCCTGCATCCTATTTTTCAGAAAACGGTTATCACATCTTTCGGCATCAGCAATTAACTGATTTTCTCGCCAAGACAACTCTACCTTCAACCAAGCATGCAATGCTCGACATCGGATGTGGAACAGGAAACTCAACAGTCCTTATTTCAAATAGATGTGGATTTATCAAAACTTATGGAATGGACTTTGTCTATGACTTATTGAAACATGCACAAATTAATCACCCAAGTCTCTATTTCCAGGTTGGGGCTCTTCCGATGATTCCGTATCGTTCTCAGACTCTAGACTTGGTCGTAATCTGTGAAGTCCTTTACTACCTTTCTAAAAACCAACAAGAACGGACCCTAGAGGAAATTAATAGGGTACTAAAATGCGGTGGCACACTCCTTTTTTCCTCCGCATTGGGCAAAAAATACTTTCATAGGACAGACATTTTAAGTCTTTTATCCAGTAAATTCGAAGTAGTCCAGCACGGATATTCTTACAATCGCCTCTATCACTTAATAATAGGGCCCTTATATTTATTAAAACGGCTTCATCATTTACTGGTAACTGGGGTCGAGCCGGGAACACCTCAATCATCTGAGTTAATGCTGAGGTACAGCTGGCTCTTGAACCTAAAACTTTTCCGATTTTTTCTTGAGATGATTTGCCCTGTGACTGATCCTATACTTCGTTTGACTCAGATCCCAGTCCTTCTCAATAAATTGTGTCAAATCTTTTGTCCCTGGTTGACCAGGACTAACATTATGGTTGTGGCAAAAAGCAAGGATAAACTATGTTAACCATTGTACCAACGATCGACGTTGAAGGAACTCATGGAGAAGACCCTTTTTCTCAATTAATCATTGGAGAGATTGGTGAACCGGAAACCTGGGGAGTACATCGATTGTCCCAAACTTTTCAAGATTATGGTGTGCGTGCAACTTTTTTTGTTGATTGCTACGAACATACTTTCTGGGGTAAGGATAAAATGGAAGAAGTTTGCCAAAAACTGGTCGAGGCTAATCAAGATGTTCAATTACACACCCATCCTGCATGGCGTGATGACATCCATGATAGCCCGTGGTTACGCACTCTTAAAAGAACCGATTCCTTCTTTCCTCAAGAATTAGACTTAATGGCTAAACTTTCCCTCTCACAGCAAGTGGAAGTTCTTGAGTTTGGAGCTGATCTGATCCAAAAATGGGTTGGTTACCGACCAGTGGTGCACCGGAGTGGTGGTTACTCAATCAACCAACAAACTGTTCGTGCTCTGGTGAAAACCGGTTTTCTGATGGACTCGAGTATGAATACAGCTCACTCTAATTCGAAAATTAATTGGTCCTTTAACAGCCTTAGACTCAAAGATGGTCTGCTCGAATGTCCAGTTACTGTATTAAACTATACTTTTGGCTTGCCGTTGGGATTTACCAACCTACCCCTTTATTCTAAAAAGATGAAAACCGACTTGGACAGTTGCACTGTAGAGGACATAACCAGTTATGTGCGACAGAGTAGAGATATGGGCATTAAGATACTTAATCTCTTCATGCACAGTTATTCTTTATTAAAGTTTGACCCTTTTTTCAGAAATATTCAGCCTGATCCATCAGATCTTCAAAAACTTCAAACCATACTCGCCGATTTATCAGGGATGCAAGATGTCCGCTTCATGAGTTGTATTGACCTCTTACGAGCTTACCAAAAAAACAGGGAGGAATTTACCAGCTTTGATGGTGTTCCCAGTGTCCAACGTAACCTTCAAATAATACGTTTTGCAATTCAAAAGGCTCGGAACCTCGCGGTTGATTTTTCTTTCCAAGTACACGACACCTATTCACCACCAGATCAGAAAGAGGTTGGTCGAAAAAATTAATTTGACAAGCTCTTGTAATTGCCAAGGACCTTAATGAAGAAGAATTTACATTTGTATCAGAGTCCTTTCAGGTCTGAGTCCCGTATTCTTAGAGAGACTAAGACCATTGTGGATTCAGGTTTCATGGATAAAGTGGTTATTGCTGCCGTATGGGAAAATGGCCTACACATACGAGAGGAACTGGACGATAAAAGATCAGTCTACAGAATGCGCTGCTGGATGACTTGCTTACCCTCAACACGGATTTCTCGAATGTTGATCTTGATCGAATGGGCTATACGTATCCCCCTCAAATTTTTCTGGCAGAATTTTGATGTAATTAATTGTCATAGCCTCTTCACCTTACCTATAGGGGTTTTCTTCAAACTGTTTTCAAGGGCTATTTTGATCTATGATGCTCACGAGCTAGAAACCGAGATGGGGCATTGGCCAAATTGGATTAAAAAGTTTGGTAAAATTCTCGAAAGAATCTCAATTCGTTTTGCAGATGAGATCTTTGTCGTCAGCGACTCCATTGCCCAATGGTACCAGAAGGAGTATTCATTGAGGAAAATCCATGTGATCAAGAATTTCCCTCTAGCTCCACCAGGGCCAATACCCTCTTCAAATAGATTGCGTAAAGCTTTGTCTATAGATAAAAACGACCTCCTGTTTCTATTTCAGGGAGGCTTGACAAGAGAAAGGAACATACCTTTGCTATTGGATGTTTTTTCTCAGTCAGTGCGTGAAAAACAAATTGTTTTCATGGGGTTTGGCCCCCTGGAAAATACAGTCCGAGACTACAGCCAAAGGTTCAAAAATATCCATTTTCATCCTGCAGTACCTGTAGAACAAGTTCTTCTGTATACAAGTAGTGCAGATGTTGGCGTTTCTCTTACTGACGCAAGTTGCCTAAACCACATATATAGCCTACCCAATAAAGTCTTCGAATATATATTAGCTGGAGTTCCGATTTTGGTTAGTGATTTCCCAGAGATGGGTAGGTTAATTGATGATTTTCAATTTGGTTGGAAAGTTGCTGCTGAACCCACAGCGGTCATTCAGAAAATAGCAGAAATCTCTAGGGAAGGACTCCAACAGAAAAAGATGAATCTATTAAAGTGCCGGAAAAGTTTTGCTTGGGAAAATGAAGCAAAAAAACTCCTAAATGTATATTCTCGTTTGGTTTCCTGATGATAGATTCAAACTGTAATTAGAGAAAAAACTCATGAGAAAAAGATGTTAGAAAACCGTTATCAAATATGTTCCAACTGTGTCATGGACACTACTGATAGGGCGATTGAATTCGATGAATCCGGTGTCTGCTGTCACTGCCACCACTATCACAATCGGATCAAAACAGAAATTCCTTTTGATCGGAAGGAGAAACTGGAGCAATTGATTAAACGAATCAAACAACAAGGTCGTGGCAAAGAATACGATTGTATCGTTGGAATCAGCGGTGGCGTGGACAGCGCTGTAGCAGCTTGTACAGCAAAACAAATGGGTTTGAGACCACTAGCTGTGCACATGGACAACGGATGGAATGCAGAGTTAGCAGTTGCCAATGTAGAAAGAGTTTTAAAAGGATTAGATATCGACCTTCACACTCATGTTCTTGATTGGGAGGAATTCCGTGACCTCCAATGCTCTTTTCTGCGATCTTCACTTGCAAATGCGGAAATACCCACAGACCATGCAATTTTAGCTTCACTTTATAAAATAGCTACCCGATTAAAGATTCAATACATCATAAGCGGTAGCAATATCGTGACAGAAGCCATCATGCCAGGAAGTTGGATGTATGATGCTACCGATTTAAAGCTGATCAAAGACATCCACCGAAAGTTTGGCCAATTCAAGCTAAAAACTTATCCCTCCTATTCTCTTCCCAAATTGTTCTATTGGATTTTTTTCAAACGTATTCGATTTGTTCCCATTTTAAATTACGTTTCTTATATCAAAAAAGATACCGTTGACATGTTGCATCAAGAATTTGGTTGGAGAAGCTACGGTGCCAAGCACTATGAATCAATATATACGCGTTTTTTCCAATCTTACATTCTTCCGAGAAAATTCAACATTGACAAAAGAAAAGCACATTTTTCAACCTTGATTTGCTCTCAACAAATGAGTAGAAAAGAGGCTCTTCGAGAACTACAGAGTGAACCGTGTTCTCCTCAACAGATCGAAGAAGACAGAGAATTTGTAATCAAAAAACTGCAACTATCTGAGCAAGAATTCAAAGACATCATGGAAGCCCCCATCAAGACTTTTAAAGATTACTCTTCCAATCACTTTTGGCTAAATAGCTTTCCCTCAATAATCAAGTTCATCAAGAAAATTGGAACTGATAGGAAGTAGAAGGAGAAAAAGCTAAATGCTACGAATCACATCTCGCTGGAATCAGCGTAAAATAATTCTGACAGCATTAGTAATTTCTTTTTTGGCAGGAATCATTTTTCATGTAGACACAAGACGACACGTATTGGACTATGTTCGCTACTGCAGCCAGTTCTATAGCGTAGCTTCAGCAACAATCTGGGCTGACCGAAAAGAGTTAAACCGCCGAAAAAAAAAGCTTATTTTATACCTTCCCTACCGATTTTCCTATGTTCAAGCTCTCTGGTCCAACCGAGGTTTATTTACACCTGAGGAGATGACAGAAGCACTCCAATTGGTAAAAGGCCCAGTCCCATCCAACTGGAGTTTAAATAAGAATCCAAGATCAGAAGCATTTTTTTTTTGGCAAATTGGGGCTTCCGTACCAGCGATTTCTTCTCTTGAAAAACATCTTGACTCAAACCCCTCAGATGTTCGCTCCTATTACCAATTAGGGCTGATCTACCAAAAAGTTGGTGATACTCAAAACAGCAATCGTCTCTTTGGGAAAGTTGTTGAAGATCTTGAAGTTAATGCGCTCCACCCCAATCCTTCTAGTACTCCTGGAAGTGTTACCTTTGGCAGGGCTTTTTTTGCTATTGGCGAACAGCTGCAACGTTCTGGAAACATCGTGGAGGCAACCAAGAACTACCATTTGGCCTTACGTTATGACCCTTGGTTGGTACGTGCAGCAGAATCCTTGCGCAACTTGGATCAAACCGAAATTAATATACCAACTCCAAGGGTAACAGTGAAAGGAGATCTTGGAGATGATCCAATCATAGGCGTTGCTTTTGATGATCTCGATGTTGAATTGGGAGGCTGTTTTTATATAAATTATTTCCGAGAATACACGGGTTGGTCCGCAAGCAAAAATCTAGCTTGTAACCTGATTTACGATCCGGCTTTTGAAACCGAAAATGCAGTTGGTATCCGTTCTCCCTTTTGGCCTGAGGACTTGTACAATAACGCTGTGAACAGGTTCACAATCCTCCATGACCATCCTTTCGGGAAACTGTTAAATCTACAACCCAAAAATGAAAGACAAGAAGGGTTCCAATCGATCCCCATACCCGTAGATTCAAAGTTTCGATACTTACAGATCGGATTCTATTCCTCCAAAAATACTGTTGCTTCTATCGGTCATCGATGGAGTTCGCAAGGAAGCTGGGGCAAAGAAGGATATGTGTCCTATGGATCTAGCGCTGACCAATGGATAGTTCGAGGGCGTATCATCCAACCTTCTGCAAACTCAACACACTTGGTTATATGGAATCTTGCGGATGGGGATGGCAATGCCCGATTTGACAACAATATCCTGATCCAATTAGAAACCAAAGCGACCAATGGGGAAAACCCAAGCCCCTTCTCTTGAGTCATTCCTATCTTGCTACCTTCCAAGTTTTACTAGAGAAAAAATTCATATTTAATGAGAAGAAGTTTTTTCTGTCAATCATTCCCATTCTAGCTAACGACATTCCCAACAAAAGACCAATTTCCATGGCATGATTGGAAAGGATTTCATCTACAAAACCTTGTATAAAAAGACCATTAATTAACCCTAAACCTCCAGCCTCCAGGTCCCGTAGAGACGAATGTGACGAGTGACGAAGAAAAGACTTTACCAGCCAACCAGTTAGCCTAGAAAATAGATATATTGCTGCAACCAATCCTAGTAAACCAAAATCGATGGCCAGTTGCAGGTATTGATTATGTGCATGGATTTTCAGCCAATCTGGTGCATCCTCAACATATTTTGTGATAGCTCGATGGTAATTTCCTGGACCAAGTCCAATGATTGGAGAAATCAACCATAGCTTAGTGCCAATCTCCAAAGCCATGGTCCGATCGTCTAAACTTCGACTTTCAATAACATTGCGAATCCTCTGAGAAAAATTAGCCATTCGATCGATAGGTCGAAGATTTGGGATAACGAGAGCTAGAGCTGGCAACAAAAGACAAAGAAGTATTAGATGAGCTGAAACGATCTTAATACATTTCCAAAAGGGAAAGTCCCTCCCTAGTCCAATCACCTTTTTAAAACGATTGAACTGGATCAAAAATACTACGATCAAAATCATTGACATGCTCAAGAAAGAACCTCTTGACATAGTTAACAATTGAGCAACAACAAGAAAGCAAGTTATAAACAAATAACTTAACCTAGTTTTTCGATTGTTAGCCGTTAGAGCGATAGCCCAACAAAATGGCAGAAGAATGTTGATGTATGCGCCAAACTGATTTGAATTGTGAAAAAATGAAGACACTCGTGTTTCTGCACTAACCTGAAAGAATCCCACAAAAGAGTAAAGAACTGCTGCCGAACCAATAGCGAAACGAGCTTGAGGAAAATTCTTTTCTCCTGCAAAAATGTTTACAGCCAATATTAATCCCACCATTAACTCACTATTTCGGATTGTGTGAGCGATAGCCTCCATCAAACCTCTATTAATTACTCCTGAGAAAAAAACAACTCCTAAATAGGGAAGAATCCATAGGATCGGAGCAAGGCAAATCCTCTCTTTACGAAGTGTTACACCTAAACACCAAGAGAAGGCAGTTACAGCCAGTTCAAATTCTGAAAAAGATACATGTATTCCACTAAGAATAGGGCGTACTAAGTCAATTGGTAAAAATAAGAAAAGTAACGAAATAGCATAGACAGGCCTGTAAAATGAAATGAAAGCTAGTACGATTAACAGGGCTCCCAGTAAAGGATGAAAATAGACTACTGCCATCGATACCAGAAAAACGATGGCTATGCTTAAGCCTGAGACAAATATCCTAAAGATCACTTTGAGGCATTTTGGGACCCTCTCGTTGCGGAGTCAAGAAATGGATTACAACAGCCTAAAAACAATAGAGACTTGCAAACTTTTCTTAACATAGGTCGTAAAAAATGGTTAAAGGAAAATTGAACAAGCCAATAGAAACATCTGAAAAGGATCGAACCGACTATCGAACGGTCACAGAACTTAGTGGTGAAAAGGTTTCCCAAGAACAAGTAGAGCGAATCTATCAACGCTATTATTGGGCTGATATCTACTGCCGAAACAAATCTGTCCTTGAAGTAGCCTGTGGTTCAGGACAAGGGATTGGGTACCTAGGCGATTCAGCAGACAGTTTTACTGGGGGCGATATTTCTGAGGACATCCTCACCTTAGCCAACGCTACTTACAAGGGGAAGGCCAGACTCTGCTGCTTCGATGCTCAGGCATTACCTTTTCAGAGTCACAGTCAAGATATCGTGCTGCTTTTTGAAGCCATCTACTATCTTCCAAATGTGAAACAGTTCCTAAAAGAATGTAGAAGAGTTCTTTGTGATCGAGGAGAACTTTTGATTGTCACGGCCAACAAAGATCTCTACGATTTTAACCCCAGCCCTTATAGCCACACCTACTACGGAGTGGTTGAAATGAGTCGACTACTTAGAAAGTTTAGTTTTCAGGTGACTGCCTATGGAAGTTGGTCTGTAAAGAAACTACGCCTTCGCCAAAAATTTCTTAGACTCGTCAAGAAATTGGCAGTAAGTTTAAATTTAATTCCCAAGACCATGGCAGGGAAACAAATTCTTAAAAGACTTGTGTTTGGAAGATTACTTGCCATGCCGACTCGCATCGAGGCAAAATCCTACGACTATCATCCACCAGTTTTACTTCCACTACATCTTCCCTGTGAAGACCAGAAAGTATTGTTTTTTAGAGCGGTGAAAACTGAAGCTAGTAGTAGTTAGAAATGATATCCATGAGAAAGACGACACCCTCTTTTTCAATTCTATAACTCTAATTTCAGTAACATTTCACTTCAGGCCACCCAAAACAACCTTGAGCTTATTACGTCCAGCATCCACCTGTTCAATGACAGCTTAATTTAGTATGAAATATCAGATTTGGGACTAGACATCTTGAGAATATAGCTAGTTTTTTCAATTTTATTTACCAATCAAAAGCTAAACTTTCTTGTTCTGCTTGAACCAATTGAGGGTCTGTTGGGCTAAAGAACAATACGGCTAATCCTAATGGAAACGACTTTCTCCCAATGTGCAGCACAACTTCCTTAGATCAAAACAATAAAAGGTCTGATTAGTGCTGTATCGTGATTGAATTCGGATGAAGAATAAATTTAATTTTGGAACCTTGTTTGATTATTGCCAATTATTTTTGAGTAGAAGAGGTATTGCCCTCTATGTCAGGCAACCAAGACCTTCAATGGATATCAGCTGGTTTCTCCCCCTGATTGTTTCTTCTTTTCAATTGAAATATAAGGGAAATACTTGTTCCCTTTTTAGAAGACTGATAAATTTCGGCATTTCAGAAGTCAAAAGTTCCACTAGTCTTTATGAAGTGATACTGGCTTCCAGAAATTTGATTCCAAATGCTGTTAGGGTTTCAGTAGCTTCTCTTCTAATCCAGAAGGCAAAAAATTCATGGAAAGCTTAGTTTCTCCCCGACAAATTCCTTATTTCGATTACGAGAATTTATTTTCTTCAAAAGAAAACGAATTGACAACAGTCATACTTAAAGTATTGCGCCGAGGCGCTTTTATCCTGCAAGAAGAGCTTCGCCATTTCGAGCAGAGCATATCCAACTACCTTGGAGTTCGGTTTGCAGTGGGTATGGCAAACTGTACGGACGCACTCACTATTGGGCTTCGTTGCGCTGGGATCCAACCGGGCGATGAGGTCATTTTCCCTTCACATACCTTTGTTGCTTCACCCTCAGCAATACACGCTGTAGGCGCCATACCTATTCCTGCTGATTGTAGTAACGATCACCTCATTGATCCTGAACACGTCCGTCAACTTGTCACACCACGAACTAGGGCGATCATGCCGGTACATCTGAACGGGCGGACTTGCGCAATGGATGCCATTGAGGAGATTGCCGACAAGCACGAACTAATTATAGTCGAGGATGCCGCTCAGGCGTTGGGTTCGAGCTACAAAGGGAAAAAGGCAGGCACTTTTGGGATCGCTAGTGCCTTTAGCTTTTATCCTGCCAAAATTCTTGGTTGTTTTGGGGACGGAGGAATGATGGTCACTGACAACCCCCGTATTGCAGAAAAGGCCTTTCAAATGCGTGATCATGGACGCGACAAAAATGGGAAAATTAGATTTTTCGGAGTCAATTCTCGATTGGATAATTTGCAAGCGGCAATTCTCAATCACCAATTCGAAACCTATTCTGAGATAATTCTCTATCGACGACATTTGGCCAGTATCTATCAAACTAATCTGCAGTCAGTTGACCAGCTGACTCTTCCACCAGGGCCAGACGATGATGAAAAGGGCCATTTCGATGTTTTCCAAAACTACGAATTGGAAGCAGACGAACGAACCAAACTTCGTCAGTATCTCTTGCACAAGGGAATCGGTACCTTGGTTCAGTGGGGAGGCCAAGCAATTCACCAAGTTTCAGCACTTCGATTCAAAGTCTCTCTTCCCAGGACAGAACAATTGTTTGAGAGGGCCCTTTTGTTGCCCATTAACCCCATGGTCAGCGAAGAAGACGTCCTGTATATCTGTCAGGAGATCCACAAGTTTTACGAGCAATTAAAACAGTAATGAAATCAACAACTTACATCGATTTATTTTTTCTGAAATTTACCTTGTGTCAGTAATTGAGTCTGTTCGGAGAACTTTATCCCACTTTTTTTGATTGGCTGGATAAGTACCTGAAGTAAAAGCTAGCCATTAAAAGCCTACCGTCTTGTCACAAATGTTTTCTAGTGGCTCACCCTCGCGCATGCCCGCGTAGCTACATTTACTACTGACCAACATATGTATCCTCTGCCCATTCTCTACCTTAACGGAGACGAAACACCACATCTCATCTCCCTTAGTAGTAAGCTACTCAGTTCCATGTGTTCCCCAATGGTAAATAACCTACTAAAAAAATAAGCCCTGAAAAAAATACCCCCCTAAAAATATGAGAGTACCCCTGTCGACTCTTTCCCGATAAATATATAGTTAAATGCTCGGGCATCCCACTTCGGGGGGGTATGAGGCCAGGTGGAAAAAATATGGGAACTACAGGTAATAACAGCGATGAGAAGGACGTAAAGCTAGGAGCAGCTATAATACGTGGGGTATGTCTGTGTCTTTGTTGCCACCTCCTATTCTCGTCGCTGACGAAGATAGCCTCGTTCGACTCGGCCGCTCTCTCGCCCCTTATCCGGTCGTAGCCGTCGATACTGAATCCAATAGCCTCCACGCCTATCGCGAGTGCGTATGCCTCATCCAGTTCTCCACCCCTGCCGCTGACTACATCATCGATCCAATCAAGCTGCCTAGTCTGAATCCGCTAGCGCCCTTCTTCGCCAATCCAAGCCAGCAGAAGGTCTTCCACGGGGCCGAGTACGACCTCACCTGCCTCAGGCGCGACTACCATTTCGAGTTTGAGAACATCTTCGACACGATGAGAGCTGCGCGCACACTTGGCTGGCCGAGGGTCGGCCTCGCCGCCATTCTCGACACCCACTTCGGAGTGAAGCTGAACAAAAAGTATCAGCGTTCCAATTGGAAACGCCGTCCCCTAAAGCCCGAACAGTTGGATTACGCGCGGCTCGACACGCACTATCTCGTGGCGTTGCGCGACCGACAGCTCCAGGCGTTGACTGAGTCCGGCCACTGGCCGGAAGCGCATGAGGACTTTGCACGCCTGGCGGGACAACAGCGTGGCGACTCGGACAACGCAGACCCAGACCCGATGGCATTCTGGCGTGTCAAGGGTGCGCGCGACCTCACGCCGGTACAAGCCGCTGTCCTCCAGGCCCTCTTCACGTACCGCGAAGAGCAGGCCGCGCACATGGACCGCCCCCCCTTCAAAGTCATGGGAGAGGCGACGCTGATGGAGCTCGTCCGTCGTGCTCCGACCCACACCGAAGACCTGCACGGCCTGTTCGGGATGACGCCGAGGCAAATCCGCCGCCACGCACACGGCGTCTTGCACGCCGTCCAAAAGGGACTCCACGCTCGGCCCCAGCGGCCGCCTCAGACCAATCGCGAGTCTGACGTCGTACGCGATCGGTACAACCGCCTACACACATGGCGCAAGAACAGGGCGAGGGCACGCGGCGTTGAATCGGATGTCATCCTTCCGCGCACGGCGCTCTGGGATCTCGCTCGCCGCCGCCCGCTCACCCATGGCGAACTGGCACACATCACCGACTTTGGCCCCTGGCGGCGGAAAACGTACGGGGAAGAGATTCTGGCGCTGCTGACTCGTGCCACCAAAAAAATTACCCCCCTATAAAAAATCAAGAAAGACTTTTAGAGTAGAGAAACAATGGCAATAGATTCCTTCCCCAGCCTAAGAAACGAAAATAACAAAGTTGCTCTTGTGGATGGCAGCAACAAACACAGTTACAGCGAAGTCAGCCGAAGAATCAATAACTTCGCGGCCGGCTTGTTAAACGGCAAGGCTGACCTCGAAGAAGAACCCATTGCTTTCTTTATGCCAGCAAGCCTTGATTACGTAGCTACAATGCATGGTGTATGGCGCGCCGGCGGCATCGCGGTTCCATTAAACGTTGCCTCGGCTATAACAGAGCTTGACTATTATCTTAATTGCGCCGGCGTGACCCGCATGATTACCAACAAAGAACACCAAGAGTCACTGCGAAAATTATGTGATTTACTCAATATTGAACTGCTATCCATAGAAGATCTGCTAGCCACTGAAGCTAGTCAGCTGCCTGAGATCCTTCCAGAACGACGAGCCATGATAGTGTTTACCAGCGGCACCACTAATAAACCCAAAGGCGTGGTTAGTACACATAAGACAATTCACGCTCAAATTACAACACTGGTCAAAGCCTGGTCCTGGACCGAGGCTGACATAATCCCACTTTTCCTGCCCCTACATCACATCCATGGGATTATCAACATACTATGCTGTGGTTTGTGGGCAGGCGCCACTGTTCACTTGTTTCCCAAATTAGATATTCCTAACATCAGCAGTCAAGTCATTTCCAGAACCTTTACCCTGTTTATGGCTGTGCCAACCATCTATGTGAAACTGATCGAGTACTTCGACACGATCAAACCTGAACACGTCCAGAGGATCTGTGATGGCTTTGGCGCAATGCGACTTAACATTTCCGGATCGGCAGCTTGCCCAGTAAAACTATTTAACCAGTGGCAAGAACTAACTAATCAGGTGCTACTGGAACGCTACGGTATGACAGAGATCGGCATGGGAATTTCTAACCCTTACGGCGGCGAACGCCGCGCGGGATATGTGGGACAGCCACTGCCTGGTGTTAAGACCCAGCTGTTCGATGAGGAAGACGATCCTATTACCGAGGAAGGAATATCAGGTGAGATTCGAGTTAAAGGAGACAATGTGTTTCTTGAATACTGGAATAACGAGCAGGCCACCAGAGAATCGTTTAAAAATGGCTGGTTCTGTACAGGTGACGTAGCTGTGGTAGAGGATGGATATTACCGTATTATGGGCCGTTCATCAGTGGATATCATTAAGTCGGGAGGTTACAAACTCTCAGCACTAGAAATCGAAGAAGTTTTGCTGACCCAGGAAGACATCATTGAGGTAGCAGTAATCGGGGTGGAGGACGACACTTGGGGCGAAGCGGTTACCGCATTCATTGCCGTACGGAAGGGAGCCGAACTAGACTACGACTCGCTAAAAAAATGGTGTGATGGGAAAATGTCATCCTACAAGATCCCCAAAGCAATCAAGGTCATTGAAGCGCTGCCAAGAAACGCTATGGGCAAGGTGAAAAAACCCTCTCTGAAAAAATATTGCCCTGAAAAAAATCACACCCTATAAAAAATAGAGGGTACCCTTGTCGCCTCTCTGTCAATCAATAAATAGGTTGTTGTTCGGCCTCCCCACTTCGGGGGGAGGTAGGAGATTGTGTCACTAAATGTGTCACTTACACCATCGCATGTAGGTAAAAGTTTCAGAAAGACACAGACTCTTTGATATTATTGAATCGGTTAATCCTGCGATTTTTAAGGGAGTCCAGGCTGAACTCCTTGTGCCTTCAGCCTTAGAGCTTTTTGCTGTTAATCTGAATATCTGTCAGGAGATCCACAAGTATTATGGACGATCATAACAACCATAGTTTTACCCAGGCACTTGCGAAACGAATTCGTCTTCACGCCATCCGCATGACGAGCTTAGGACAGAGCTCACATGTCGCTTCGGTACTTTCGATGGCGGACTTGGTTGCTGTACTTTACGGAAAGATTCTTCGAATCGATCCGAAGCGACCCAACTGGGC
>CAZMUJ010000060.1:0-10404 GCA_964569605.1 uncultured Acidobacteriota bacterium | reverse complement strand
GGAGACTCCACTGTTGACAAATACGAATATAGCTCCCACACCAATTATGGCTCAAATTTGTTGTTTCGCAATACTGGGAATGGGGCATTCACCGATGTAACTAAAGAGGCAGGAGTCGATGATCCTCGTTTTAGTGCCAGTTCCACGTTTCTTGACTATGATGGTGATGGTGATCTTGACCTTTTTCTTACAAACTATGTGTCATTTACAGTTAAGGGAAACAGGACTTGTGGTGATGTCCGACGTGATTATTGTTCTCCAGGTGTCTACGAACCACTACCTGATCGCCTCTTTCGCAATGATGGCCATGGGAATTTCACCGAAGTTACAGAAGAGGCAGGTCTTGGCAGAGCTTTTGGAGCCGGTTTGGGGGTCATTGCGCTAGATTTTAATTTTGATGACAGGTTAGACATCTATGTTGCTAATGACGGGACTCCTAACCAGTTTTGGGTTAACAAAGGGGATGGGACTTTCGAAGATCTTGGGTTGATTTCAGGAACCGCATATAATGAGGATGGTATTGCTGAAGCTGGAATGGGTGTCGCAGCCGCAGATTTTGATGCTGACGGAGACGAAGACATATTCGTCACTCATAACAAAAAAGAGACGAATACGCTTTATCTGAATGGCCAACAAGCAGGCTTTTTAGATGCAACATACCGCTTTGGATTAGCTGGTCCAAGTTCTCCCAATACGGGTTTTGGTACAATATGGATTGATTACGATCGTGATGGCTGGCTAGACCTTTTTGTAGCCAATGGAGCCGTTGTTATCGATACTGTAGACGTACAACAGTTATCATACCCCTATGCTCAGAAAAATCAGCTATTTCGGAACCAGGGGAAGGGAGAATTTCAGGAAATTAGAGCCGATATTGGGGGTCAGGCTTTAGATCTTTCTGAGGTGAGTCGTGGAGCTGTCTCAGGTGATATTGATAACGATGGAGACATCGATATTGTGATTTCTAACAACAATGGACCTGCTCGTCTTTTGCTTAACCAGTTTGGTGCAAAAAATCACTGGTTGACTGTCCAGCTCAAGGGGGAAAAGAGCTCCTACAGGGGGACGGATCAGGCTAGAATTGCTCTATTGAGAGATGGAAGGAAGCCTTTCTGGCGACGTTGCCACACAGATGGAAGTTATTTAAGTGCCAAAGACAGCCGGGTCTTTTTTGGATTAGGTCCTTTGCCTGATTTGAAGGGTTTGGCAGTGTATTGGCCTGATGGTTTGTGTGAGATCTGGAATGATGTGGTTGCCGATCAGTTCATAACCCTGGTTCGGGGCTCTGGCCAGGCCTGTGAACCCAAGTAAAATCTTCACAGTTTGAATCAAATTCTAAACAAATCCTTTTCTGGAGAATGCAAGAATATATACGGTTGAACCAGGTGGCTTAGTAAGTCTAGTAGCGTGAATCCCGAGGGGTGTCTCTACGAGGACGTGCTTCGCTAACTTTGATGTTTCTTCCCTGAACATCACTATTATTAAGGGCATTGATGGCTTTTCCTGCCTCTTCTTGACTGGTCATCTCGACAAAGCCAAATCCCTTAGACTGTCCGGAGTATCGGTCGTTAATAATATTAGCGCTGGCGATTTCCCCAAACTCAGAAAACATGTTTTTGAGTTCATCCTCTGTGATGGTAAACGGAAGATTCCCGACATAGATGTTCATCGATTCCTTCTTTCACGAGCTTGTTGCTCACAATAAACTACCAATTTCGACATCCGCGAATTATTAACCTTAACAACCCAAAATGGCAAGCTCTATCTCTGAAAGAGTCATTTCTATATAGATCAAATTAGCACTAAGTCTTGCCCTTGAGAAAATTACCTTTCCCAAAATAAGTGCTTATATTGTGGTGCGATTTCATAGAATCTTTAAGATTAAATTCACCCTCTTAGATAATCGTCTTCTTTATTTATCCAATCTTCTCGAGGGGGGCTAAATAGGTCCAGTGCAATTGTATTTTCTAAAGCTTTAACCTCGTGTGAGAGATGGGATGGTAAATGTAGTACTTCTCCCGATTTTACTAATATTATTTCCCCTTCTAGCGAACCGATCCAGAATTTTAAAACACCTTTTAGAATGTAGGTGACCTGTTCATTTTGATGACTATGGAGTGGAACCTTGGCTCCACGGGTAAGCCGAAGCTCAGATAGCATAATCGATTCGCCATAGACAAATTTGCGCTGAATAAGTTCACCTAAATTCTCAAAAGGGATTTGGTTAAATTTTAGGTGTCGTGCCATTTTTTGCATCATGGATCTCCTCATTAGTTACGACTACAAAATAGTCCCAACACGGATCTGTTATTTTTCTGTGTGCAACTTCTAATCCGCGAAAATGGGGAGTGACCCCAACCTGTGGTGAAGCTCAGGAGAGGGGTCCAGCTTCAACAACTTCTTTATCGACAAAAGAAGCATAAGTCGAAAAATTTTCTCGGAATCGTTGGGCAAGTCGAGATGCTTCTTTGTCGTAAGCTGTAGGGTCGGCCCAAGTACTTCTCGGATTTAAAATGTCAGAAGGTATATTAGGGCAGTTTTTGGGGAAGGAAAGTCCAAAAACAGGGTCGATTTGATAATCTGCATCGGTAAGATTTCCTAAATGAATGGCGTCGATTAGGGCGCGTGTATGAGAAAGCTTAATGCGCTCACCAGTGCCAAAAGACCCACCTAACCAACCCGTGTTTACCAGCCAGGTTTTGACTCCAAAAGTTCGGATCTGATCGGCCAACATTTTTGCATATACACTTGGATGCCAGACTAAGAAAGGGGCTCCAAAGCAGGCAGAAAAAATTGCTTCAGGGTCCTGTACACCTACCTCGGTTCCTGCTACTTTTGCAGTGTAGCCACTAATGAAATGGTACATAGCCTGCTCCGGTGTCAAGAGGCTTAAAGGGGGTAGAATCCCAAAAGCATCACAGGTTAGAAGAATAATGTTGGAGGGATGGCCACCCATACAAGGAATTTTGGCATTAGGAATGAATTCGATAGGGTAGGATCCTCGAGTGTTACTAGTGATCGAAATATTTGAATAATCTACCTCACGTGAGTTTGGATCATAGACTACGTTTTCCAGCACAGAACCAAAACTTATAGCACCATAAATCTCTGGCTCATGCTTCGGAGAAAGATCGATCATCTTGGCGTAACAGCCACCTTCTATATTGAAAATTCCTGTATCTGTCCAGCAGTGTTCATCGTCTCCTATAAGAGCCCGGTGGGGATCAGCAGAAAGCGTTGTCTTGCCTGTCCCAGAAAGGCCAAAGAATAGAGAGACGTCCTCATCGAGTCCCTGGTTAGCAGAGCAGTGCATGGAGAGTATTCCTTGGCGGGGCATCAGGTAATTCATTAGAGTAAAAACCCCTTTTTTCATTTCCCCAGCATATTCAGTACCCAAGATAACACTCTCACCACGATCTAGGTGTAAAGCGATGCTGGTCTGTGAATCCACTCCATCGATTTCCGTATCAGCTGGGATAGCACCAGCGTTGTATATGACAGCGTCTGGAATTCCAAAATTTTCCAGTTGATGGACATCGGGCCTGATCAGCATGTTATACATGAAGAGGGCATGGTAGGCCCGTTCACAAACAATACGAACCTTCAACCTATATTTGGGGTCCCAACCGGCAAACCCGTCAATAACGAATAACCTGTCACGGCTATTCAAATATTCAAGTGCCTTTTTGCGATTGATGAAGAAAGAATCTTCTGAAATAGCAACATTTACGTTTCCCCACCAAACGTCTCCTTCAGTCGAAGCTGTTTTGACAACTCTTTTGTCCTTGGGAGATCGGCCAGTTTTTTCACCAGACAATGCCACCAAAGCACCAGTCGAAACTACTGCTGTATCTGGTTCATGCTGAAGGGCTTCTTCGTAGAGAAACGCGGGAGCTGGATTATGAAATATCTTGGAAGCTTTTAAATCTTTGATTTCCATAGCTCAAGTAGAGTAAATGCAAGAGATGATTTTTTCAATTGAAGAAATAAAAAATTTCATAAAAACTAATAATTTGAACAGAGTAATTCTATATGGCATTTTTGAATACGAAAGCTTCCCGGAAAACTATCAAAATGATGGAGAGGAAGGAGAATAAGAGCTCGTGAGAATCGGCATTACATGTTATCCCACCTATGGTGGAAGTGGTGTAGTTGCTACAGAACTAGGAAAAGAATTGGCCCATCGAGGTCATGAGGTCCACTTTATTACTTATGCTAACCCTATCCGTTTGGAGACCGAGATATCTGGAGTTCATTATCATGAAGTTAAAGTAGCTAGTTATCCCTTGTTTCAACATCAACCTTATACTCTGGCATTAGCTTCAAGAATGTCAGAAGTCGCAAATAAACATGAACTTGATCTTCTTCATGTACACTATGCCATCCCTCATTCCGTCTCTGCCCTGTTGGCTAAGAAAATACTTTCAGCTTCACTAAGTCTCCCCGTGGTGACCACTTTGCACGGAACAGACATTACGCTGGTGGGTATAGAACAAGCGTATTTCCCGATCACTCGATATGCTATTAATAGTTCTGATGGAATTACTGCTATTAGTAAATATCTCGCTCAAAATACGAAAAAAGTTTTTAATATCCGCCGTCCTATTAAGGTTATTCCAAACTTTGTGAATTATAATTTATACAAGCCAGAGAATAAGAGAGAATCAAAACGAGCTAGTCAAAAAACTCTAATTCATATTTCAAATTTTCGGAGTGTGAAGCGAGCAACCGATTGCGTTCGAATATTGTGTGAAGTGAGACGACAATTTCCAGCCCGTCTTCTTATGGTGGGAGATGGACCTGAGCAGCCATGTGCTCAGCAGCTTGCGATGGAACTAGGGGTTTCGCATGCCGTTGAGTTTGTGGGGAAACAACTTCACGTTAATCAACTACTTTCTAGCGCTGACGTATTTCTTCTTCCTAGCGAATTAGAAGGTTTTGGATTGGTTGCTTTAGAAGCAATGGCCTGCGGAGTTCCTGTGGTGGCTACAAACACAGGAGGTTTGCCTGAACTCATAACCTCTGGAAGCGATGGTTTCCTGGAATCGGTTGGGGATATCTTGGGGCAGGCAGAGCGTGCTATCGAACTGCTCAGGGATTCAGATTTGTACAAGAGAATGTCAAGGGCTGCAAGGAAAACAGCGAAAAAGCGGTTTAATACCCAACTGATCATCCCTATGTATGAAAAGTATTATGAAGAAGTTTTGTCCTTGAATCGAGAAATGTGAAATGAGCTATGTTTTGAATTGAACATTTATATCAATATTTTCTCCGCTAAGTTTAATCCATTAAATCCTGGAATGTTGCCAGGTTAAGACCTGTTCCATGGGGTATGTTTAAAAGGGCATAAATCAGTTAACGAGGACAGGATTTAATTCAACTGAATCGTTCATTTTCTACTTTAGAAGGGGTTATGTCTGGGAAGGTTTTGAAGAGCTTCTTTTAGGTGTGGATAAAGTTGTGAAAAACATGTGATATTGAATATTAATGTAGAGTTGAAAGAAGCACCCAATGAATTTCCCTGTAATGCACAATAATTAGGCACCTTTAAAGCAATTTTGTAGATCTTGAGATCTAGAGAGATATATTTATAATTCAATGCAAGTCCCAAGGGGTGGATACGAAAAGCCAGCCCCTGAAGCAGCTGTTCTAGGTTTTTAAAATTGCTTTATCAGCGTTGGCTGAGGAGGCGGTTGAGGGAGTTAGTCAGTCACTTGAAGCGAACCTTTAAGGTTCTGTGTAGATAGTGGGCGAAGCGTCATAGGGTCGGGGTTTATTTATGGATCTAGGCTCTGTTTTGTTTTGCTTCAGTGTGAGAGTATTTTAGGCTTGGTGATTGCTTTTTGGTGCTGTCGGGTTTTACTCGAGGGTATCTAGGTAAGTAAGCATTTAGGCTAGATGCTGCACGGAAACCTTGGTTGGAGAAGGGTAGTTTACTGCCTTTCACTGATTGAGTTACCCTGTGGTGGGTTAGCTTGTGGGAGGTGGTTCTTCGGAATCGCGCTTGCGAGTTAAATTAAAATGCTTTGTGGCTTTCGTAAACATCACTTGGGGCTTTTTCCCCCTGCTTTTTCATTTCTCTTCGTTTGTGCCCCCTAAGCATGCATCTTCCTTGGCATTACTCATCCAGTGCTATAATTTGTCTAAGTAAGATTTCCGACTTAAAAGATTTTTTGAGGCCTACTTAATGTCCCTTTTCCATCAACAGTTTTTGAGTAGGTGTTCGGGAGGAGTTTCATTACGTACTCTCCCTAATCTGTCGTTCCATCCCCATATCTCAAGAGGGGTAGCTAGTAAAAGTTGAGGTCTTGATCGCAGTGGGTTTGAGTGGTTTGAAATATAGGTAAAATAATGTAAAGGGAGAAGAATTCATGCCGGAAAATATCGGAGTGAGGGTTATGGATCATATTGCCATCATGGTGAGCGATTTGGAGAGATCTTATAGTTTTTATCATGATCTTTTGGGTATGCAAAAACAGGCATATTATGAAGAAAAATATATAAAGGGTGTGTCGGAGGTTATGGGTTTGTCTGACGTACAAATGAAAATCTATATTATGTTCTCACCCTCGACTCCAGGAGTAACCTTACATCTAACAGCACTTGAGAGTCCGGAATGTCCGACAGGACGGCCTGAAATCCACCATGTTCCATCCTCTCATATTTGCTTTACTGTGGATGACATCGAAGCTACCTATGAAACTCTAAAAGCTAGCGGTGCGGAATTCGTGTCACCTCCAGTACACTATCCTCCTAAGGCTGGTGGCTGGGGAATCTGTTTCCTTTATGATCCAGATGGAAACCTTTTGGAGTTGGCACAAAATCCATAATGCTTTGATCGTTGCCATTATCTTTGAAGCTTGTAGTGAGGCTTATCGCGATGTGGCATTATTGTTTGTTAGTTTCAACATGGGGTGTTTGGAACCACGTTTCTTCAATAATTGTGTTTTTGTGTAGTGGGATGGGACAAGTTTTGATGGCTAGTAGAAACTTGAAATATCTATTGATAGTAAAAGTCGGCTTACTTTTTCAATTGTTAGTAATGGTTCTGTCCGCATTGTTTTTTACTAGTGATGGATGGGCGGTACAAGAAGACGGAAAAATTATTAATGCCAATGTTATTGCGGTACCCGAGAATGTTCTATCGCCCCCCTGGATGGAGTACCGAAGAAATCAGCAGCTTGCCACCAGGGATATGTTCGATGTTTATAACGACTTTCAGTTTTCGGATGTAATCGAAGAAAGTGGCATCCAGTTTTCACACCGTTGTGTCGACGATTCTGGGAAATACTGGAAACCCGTGCATTATGACCATGGAAATGGAATAGCTGCAGCTGATATCGATGGGGACGGTTTGCAGGACATCTATTTTTCTAATCAGGTCGGAGGAAATGAATTATACAAGAACCTTGGCAACGGGAAGTTTAAGAATATAACTGAACAAGCAAATGTGGCGCTAGTGAATCGAGTGAGTGTGGCAGCATCCTTCGCCGATATTGACAATGACGGGGACCCTGACTTGTTTGTAACGACTATCCGTCAGGGAAATGTACTGTTTGAGAACACAGGGAAAGGCAATTTTAAGGATGTGACTGAATCTGCCGGGTTAGGCTACAAAGGACACTCTTCTGCTGGCCTGTTTTTTGATTTTGATCGAGATGGACGGTTGGACTTGTTTCTGGCAAATGTTGGAGTGTATACCACGGATGAAGTCGGAAATGGAGGCTACTTTATTGGTGTGGATGATGCATTTGGTGGTCACCTTAGACCGGAGAGAGCGGAACGAAGTCGTATTTACCGGAATTTAGGAGATCTACATTTTAAAGACGTGTCTGATCAACTAGGATTCACCGATGAGAGCTGGAATGGAGATACTGCTTCTATCGATGCTAACGAAGATGGTTGGCCAGATCTATATGTTTTGAATATGCAAGGGAATGATGAATACTACGAAAACGTGGAGGGTAAAAAATTTGTAAAAAAAAGTCGAGAATTGTTTCCCCAAACTCCTTGGGGCTCCATGGGGATTCAGGTTTTTGATTTCAACAATAATGGCCGACTAGACCTTTTCATAACTGATATGCACTCGGACATGAGTGAAGACATTCCACCTATCTTTGAAAAACTTAAGTCGCAGATGCAGTGGTCTCCTCATCGGCTAGGCGTACCACGTGAGCAAAGTATTTACGGAAATGCTTTTTTTATAAATGAAAGCAAGGGTAAGTTTCGAGAAGCTTCAGATAAAATTGGAGCTGAAAACTACTGGCCCTGGGGACTTAGTAAGGGTGATCTTAACGCTGACGGCTACACGGATGTATTCATCGCAGCAAGCATGAATTATCCATTTCGTTATGGAGTAAATTCGGTTTTGCTTAATGACCATGGCGGAGTGTTTCGGGATAGTGAGTTTATCCTTGGAGTTGAACCTAGGCGTTTAGGTCAAACCGCCGTACCATGGTTTGAGCTTAACTGTGATGGAGATGACAAAGGGCATCGTGACTGTGAAGGGAAAAGAGGCCAATTTGTGGTATGGGGGGCACTAGGTACCCGCTCTTCTATCATTTTTGATTTGGATGATGATGGTGATCTCGATATCGTTACCAACGAGTTTAATTCTAAACCGATGGTACTTGTGAGTGACTTGGCACAAAGAAAGGAACTTCGTTATCTGAAAATCAAATTGATTGGCACTAAGAGTAATCGAAGTAGTTTTGGTGCACGGGTAACTGTGAAGTGTGGTAATAAGATTTACACGAAGCTCCAAGACGGAAAGTCAGGCTATCTCTCGCAAAGTCTGATCCCGTTGTATTTTGGTTTGGATACCGCTAATTCTGTCGACCAGATTCAAATTGCCTGGCCTTCCGGGAAAAAACAACTAATGTTGGGCCCAATTTCCACTAACCAGCTGATTGAAATTGAGGAGTCTCAACTAAAAGAAGATTGAAGTATGAAGATGCTTTGTGGATTACTTGTGTCAAGTTTATTCACAAAGGAATCATAGGGATTGAGATTCTATAGGTCACATATAAGGAAATTTTCTTTTCTGATATGTGAGTAAGGTCACGTGTCTTTGGGGGGAGAACTTAATTGTCTTCGATGATGACTGCCGTCCCGTAAACCATAAGCTCAGCTGCACCTTGAGCAACCATAGAGGTAGTAAAACGTACTCCGGTAACCGCATTAGCACCCACTTGTCCAGCATTGTCAATCATACGATCGATTGCTTGTTCTCTGCTTTCGGCCATTAGCTTGGTGTATTCATGAATCTCGCCACCAACAAGATTTTTAAATACAGCTAAAATGTCTTTTCCTATGTGTCTTGCACGTATTGTATTACCTTTAACGAGTCCGAATGTCTTGACTATTTTTTTCCCTGGAATATTAGAATTTGAAACTACAATCATAGTTAAATCTCTACATCTTTATAAGGATCATTCTTCGATTCCTTAATCCTTTCAAGGATAGCAGAAACTAGCAGTATTAGAATTCCTAATGAAAGTACGACAAGTGAAATTATTTGCACTTTGGATTCTGAGTCTGTGTAGATGCTCCAACTGGTCAAGACTAACCAGCCACTTAGTAACGCAATTATTCCTATGGTTTTCATTTTTTTTAGACTATTCCACCGTAACACTTTTAGCAAGATTTCTGGGTTGATCAATTTCACAACCTCTGAGTTTTGCCACATGATAGGCAAAGAGTTGTAATGCCACTGCAACGGGTACGGCTGCTAAATAAGGGTGGCAGGGAGGAACAGTGATCGTATCATCTCCAACTTGGCTTGCTTCTTCATCATTTTTTGTAGTTACAGTAAGTACTGGTGCATTACGTGCCTTGCATTCATGTGCATTGGCAAGTGTCTTTTTTTTGTCAGGTGTATCCGGTAGCAAAGCTACAACAGGGGTGTTTTTCTGTAAGAGGGCAATCGGACCGTGCTTCATCTCAGCTGAGTGATAACCTTCGGCATGGATATAGCTAACTTCCTTAAGCTTTAGCGCTCCTTCCATTGCGACTGGGAACATATAGCCACGGCCAATAAAAAAAACGTCTTCGTAGCCTGCATAACGCTCAGCAATTTTGGCAATCGCGTCATTTTGATCTAGAGTCGCCTCTACAATATCTGGCAACTTCACCATTTCTTCTGCCAAAAGCCTACCCTCGGACTGGGACAAACGGCCGCATCGAGCAATTTTCAAGGCCAGCATGAGCAACACACTTACTTGACAAGTAAAGGCCTTGGTCGAGGCCACGCTGATCTCTGGCCCGGCATGGATGTATACCCCTCGTCCTGTTTCTCTCGCAACAGTCGATCCAACGACATTACAGATTCCTGCCACCAAAGCACCTTTCCGTTGAGCCTCTCGAATTGCTGCCAGAGTATCGGCTGTTTCTCCTGATTGACTG
>CAZMUJ010000059.1:0-6417 GCA_964569605.1 uncultured Acidobacteriota bacterium | reverse complement strand
GTCTACCGTGGGCGATGGTCCTCTTCTTGATATATTATGTGATCCATTACCTGAGATTTTTCCAGCGCCTCTTGTTTTATTCGAAAAACAGCTTTTAGGTTGATTGGTTCTTTGGAAAATAAATTGGTCGAGAAAAAAATTAGAAGAACTATAAAAAACGCTTGCATTTCTTCCCTCGTTCTACTCGAACTAAGATTAAGAGTGTAGTGTTTATCAATACATCATAAACTAAGTGAAAAGGTGAGGCCCAAAAAAGTCGATTGAGCATTTAGAACTCATAGTTTTGGTCTAGTGTTTCCATCCCTATTGAGATCGAAAGTTAAATGAGAATGATCAGGAAGAGCTGTTCAGGTAAATTTTGTGAACAATGTTATTTTGAGATAATCCTAGGTAAGGCGGAGGAATTGTCATAAATACCTCTGCTTGGTTAGGGTGGATCCTAAGATTTAGGCATTCTTACACAGAATACATAGCCTATCCAGATCAAAATCAAGCCAAAAAATTCGCCGACGTAAAGGACTTCAACCGCACCAATTTTGGCCATTCCACCTCCTATAGCTGGCAGTAGAGCCCCAGTTGCTATTAGGGCATTTCCGATAGCCCGGTTTCCATTTCCAGTCTGACAAGCGAAGCTCCAAGTGCTCCAGGCAGCACTGCCAACAAGAAATATAACTGAATATATATTGATGATTGGTGTGAAGAGGCGAAGCCACTGCCAAACGAAGATATCCCCAGAAGGACGAAAACTTTCCATCGATGAAACGTTAACAGGTGAAAGAATAACCAACATGGTAAGAAAGACAAGAAGTGGAAGAGTCAACATACTGAGTACATCAGCAGTTTTTCGTTTGAGATGAAAATAAACTGACCCCTGGGCAAGAGGATACCCACCTAAGAGTGCCCCGGCAATGTACCAACTCTTAGTTAAGGTCACACTGTTACCTAATAGAGTGATTGCCCCTTCTAATCCAGTACCAAGTCCATAAGCTAGGATGCCACCAGACCACCAAAGATGGTGCAGTCCTCCGCGAGTACGGAAACGTATCCATAGGATGAAGCTAAATAATAAGGCTATTAGTGTTGTGAGTATTGGAAGATAGTGAACTGAAGAGATCTGTGCAGGAATGAAGCTCACTAGTTGTTACCTTCAACTGCTCTTACTGTTGCTACAAGAACTTCGTTGAAAAAGCGATCAAGACGGCGATACAAATGGGGTTTGGAAAATTTGGCTTCATGGCTTTTTGCAGCTGACGCAAAAGTCACTTCCAAAATAGGGTTACGATAAAAATTAAATGTTTCGATGGTTGTACTCACCGACATTCCGGCATTCCTACAAAGTTTCCCATAAGAGGTTCCCAGTTCACGAGCTTTTTCCAGAATGGCTTCTCCCTTTTCTTCTGAGGCATATTGGATGACTAGAGCTACTAACAGTCGTCCAATAGAACGCATTTCCTTTTTCTGATTGTCGTTTAGATCAATAGGGAAATGACTATGATTAGGAGATATTTCAGATGAACTATCAGTAATTGCTTTTTTTATTTCCTTATTTTTCAAAGAGTTAAAATACTGGTCATTTTTACTCTGAGCCATTTGCTGGATAAATTTTTCTAGATCTTGCTGAACGAAACGCCGATGTCCTCCTGGAGTCTGGACATAAGGAAGATGTCCTTCATCTGCCCAACGGCGAAGTGTCCTTGAATGAACTCCTAGGATCGTTGACGCCTTTGTGATACCTAATAAAACTCCTTTAGTCATCAATTTATGTAAATTTATACCAATTTGTTAAAAAATATATCGGATATTTTAATATAAATATTAAAAACTTTATAGAAAAGTTTATTAAAATGAAATTTATTGTACACAAAGGTGACTGATTTTGTTAGTTTGCATCGCATGTCTTCTATGTTTAGAAAGTCTCTTTTGCTCAAATCAAAAAATATCTGGTGTTTGATCTTGGCCCAAGGGTTGATGTTTTGTTTCTTTAAGTCGGTAGAGACTTGCAATGCTGCTGGGATTCAAGGCACGATCACAGATCAGTCTGGATCGGTTCTAGCTGAGGTCCGAGTTGTTGTAAGAGAGATTAGTTCTGGTGTTCAGATCGAGTCATTGACTGATGATACAGGTCGTTTTGTTTTTGAAGGTATTGAAACGGGTTCCTATTCAATTTCAGCGGAAGCCATAGGGTTTTCTGATCAGGCTAAAACCGTTGTGGTAAGCGATAGAGATGAAACAGGTAAGGTTGACTTTGTACTTCGCATCGGAACCCTAAGAGCAGAAGTTTCTATTACAGCGAATCGAGGTAAGAGAGATGTGATGGCCGTTCCGCTTCTGACTCAGTCTTTGGATCAAGGATTTAAGGAGCGTTCAAATCCTGTTAGTACAGGGGATTTGTTGATTAAGGGGCTCGGAGTTACGGCAGTTGGTTCAGGACCCTATCAGGTTCGTCCCAGATTGAGAGGATTAGATTCTAGTCGTCTTTTGATTTTGGTTGATGGACAAAGGTTAAACCATGCTCGTGTCGCTACTGACCGTTCAGGAGTGGAGCCTAGCTTAATAGATACAGAACTAATAGAAGAGGTTGAGATTGTTAGTGGTACCGGAACCTCTTTATATGGTTCTGATGCTCTAGCGGGAACTATTAATATCATTACCAAGCGCCCAAAAATATCTGAAACCCTTCGTTTTAATGGGGCCCTGGATCTTTTTTTCAGTAGCAATGAAAAAGGTCGTCGGGGGATGGCAACTGTGGGTAGCTCAGGTCCAGGTTTTGGAATCCGTTTTTCTGGATCGTTGGAACGCTATAACAACTATAGATCAGGGAGTCATCATAGGGAAGAGAGTTTTCACTTACATGAAGCGCTAGTTCTCAATCAAAAGGACACTATTGATCAGTTCGGTTTTAATTATAGTGCTTTCCCTGAGCCATTTAATCAGCCTTTTGAGCGGACCAGTCAAGAGATTTCGAATTCCTCAGCCCATGGGAGTAACCTTGGATTTAGTGGAATTTTTAGTCTCAAGGAAGATCAGACCTTTAGTGTCGACTATATTCGGAGGAGAGTTGCAGATAGTGGTTTCCCTGATTTCCAGACACCTTTTTTCTTCCAACAGATTACGCTGCCTTATAGTAATCTGGATAAAATCTCTGCCCGATATCAGGTTTTCAACATAACTCCCTGGTTTACTAGCCTCTCAGTGAGAACTTATCATCAACGGCACAACCGCTTACTGAGAAATGATTTTCCAGTCCAGTTTCCATCACCTGCTCCGCAGACATACTTTCCGATTAGTGTGATTCGACTCCAGATTCTGAGTGATACAGAACAGTATGTAGAATCGACTGGTCTTGACACTCAAGCTAATTTCCTTATTTCTCCCCGCAATGTTTTTACAACTGGAATTACAGCTTTCAGGGATCAAAGTTCTGATAGCCGCACAACAATCACTCAGATGAATTTGTTGGGTGATGTCTCGATGGGGAATTATGGTCCGCAAGTCAATCTGTTCCCTAGCCCTATGCCACTAGGACCTCCCGTCAAAGATCATCCAGTCAGGGTTCCAGACTCGAGTCTCCGAGACATAGCTCTATTTGTACAGGATGAGTGGGAAGCCAGCAAGTGGGTTCGTCTCTATGGTAGTTTGAGGTACGATCGATACACGGCTCATTCGAAACTGACTTCAGGTTATGAGTTTGAAAGTCTTATAGTCGGATCTAATCCCGAAATTCCTTTGGATAGATTTCCAAGGCTCTCAGGGGAGTCTAATTCCCGAAATAGTGTGACCGGTGACATTGGACTGGTTGTTCGTCCTTACGAGCAAGTTTCTCTTGTTGCTCACTATGCCCGAAGCTTTCGTCATCCGAATCTAGAAGAACTATTTTTTTCGGGTCCAGCAACGGTAGGAAATTTGCTTCCCAATGTTCAAGTCAAACCTGAAACCGGAGACAATTTGGATTTTGGTGTCAAATTTAGAACTGGACGTTTTAGAGGGGGAGTAACCTATTTTAACAATCATTACCACAATTTCATTTCACCCGAGATTACTTCTATTGGGAATGCTGGTCCCCTTTTTCAAGCCGTCAATTTTTCTGAAGTGAAAATAGAGGGACTAGAAGGACATTTTGAATTTCCTTTTAGTTCGTATTTAGGAATACAAAACACATCTAAAATACAGATTCTTCCCTGGGGGAACCTTTCTTACCAAAGGGGAGAAATTTTGGAGGCTCGAAATCCATTAACTGGAACTAGTCTTGACAATACACCCCAGGATAATATCACTCCCCTTAAGTGGTCGGGAGGATTGCGTTTTTCCGATCACAAAGATCGGTATTGGTTTGAATACTCAAATCGTGTTCAGACCCGTGTGAAGAGGGTTGCCCAGTTGTTAAAAGAATCTGAATTTTTGATTGCCCAGGATCTTTTCTCCCTAAATGGTTTTACCCTTCATCGATTGGCTGGGGGCATTAATTGGAAAAGGGAGTCCCATCGATTGGGACTTACGTTTGCAGTGGAAAACTTAGGAGATAAATTTTATAGAGAGCAGTTTCAGTTCGCACCTGCTCGAGGCCGTAGCCTAACTGTTGGCTTCCACATTGAGACGTTTTAATTCTCTATACTGGATTTTTTCAATCCTAATATTTTTCCTAGTACTGCAAGGCTTTTTTTTAGAGGAGGTTTAATCTTTTAGTGGAAGGATTAATGCCATATAGATTCTACAGAAACGTCAAGCTAATAGGGCGTGATCAATCAAAAAGGCATAGTAAAATGCGATTTCTTCGTAACGCTTGTAGCGGTCCGAAGTTCCTCTATGTCCAGACTCAAAGTTTGTCTTTAAAAGAATATCTTCTGTTCCAGTTGTAAATTCCCTTAGTTTTGCAACCCACTTTACAGGCTCCCAGAACTGTACTTGAGAGTCGTGTAGAGCAGTTGTTACTAACAGACTCGGGTAGTCAGCTTTTTTCACATTGTCATAGGGGGAGTAGGAAAGCATGTAGTTGTAGTACTCGGAATCCTTAGGATTTCCCCATTCATCATATTCGGAGGTGGTTAATGGAATGGATTCGTCTAACATAGTAGTGACCACGTCAACAAAGGGAACCTGCGCAACAATGGCCTTAAAAAGTTTTGGGTGCATATTCATTATTGCTCCCATCAATAACCCGCCAGCACTGCCTCCAATAGCAAATAGTCGATTCGAATCTGCATACCCTTGATCCACAAGATATTCTGCACAGTCCACGAAGTCATTAAAAGAGTTCTTCTTTTGGAAAAGTCTGCCGTTTTCATACCACTTACGCCCTTTTTCCTGCCCCCCACGGATGTGGGCAATGGCAAAAACAAAGCCACGATTCAGAAGACTCAATCGGGCAGGTCCAAAATCGGCTTCAACACTAATGCCATAGGATCCGTAACCATAAAGAAGGAGTGGGTTGTGTCCGTTAACTGGTGTGGTTTTTTTGTAGACAAGAGATATAGGGATATCAACTCCATCTCTAGATTTGGTGTAATGACGTTCGGATTTATAGTCATTAGAGTTGAAATCTCCTAAAATTGTTTCCTGCTTCAAGAGTCTGCTCTTTTTCTTTTTCATATCGTAGTCAAACGTAGAAGGAGGAGTGGTCATAGAAGAATAAACGTATCGTAAAAGTGTGTCCTCGGGATTTGGATTTGAATCAGTGTAAACTGTGTATACTTCTTCACCAAAGTCTATACAGTGTTCGGGCTTTCCATCTAAGGGAACGATACGGACTCTAGGCAATCCATTGTTTTGTTCAGTTATTGCAAGAAAATCCTTAAAAATTTCAAAATCGGTCAATAAAACTTCTTCTTGATGAGGAACTACTTCCTTCCAGTGACACAGTTCAGTATTTTTTAGAGAAGTTTTCATAATACGAAAATTGTGACCTCCAGAATTAGTTCGAATTAGGAAAGTATCCTCAAGATGATCCACTTGGTAGTCATGGTTTACTTGTCGGGGCTGGAAAACCTGTAAAGAATTTTCTGGGTTGTCGGCTTCAAGATAGTGATACTCACTTGAAAGAGTATTGTGGGAGGAAATAAATAGATATTGTCTTGATTTACTTTTGGATAGCGCTACAGAGTATGTGTTGTCAGGTTCCTCAAAAATCAAAAGGTCACGGTTTGAATCTGTTCCTAAAAGGTGCATGAAAACCTGATAGGGTCTCAGAGTATCTGAATCCTGTTTAGAATAAAATAGGCTTTTATTGTCGTTAGCCCAGACCATTTCTCCTGTGACATTGCTTATCTTATCTTCAAGGATTTCCCCAGTTTCAAGGTTCTTGAGTCTAATTGTATTGATTCGGCGACCGAGAGTGTCAAAGGAATAAGCAAGAATATTTTGCTGAGAACTTACTTCAAAATCCGTTAATTCATAGAAATCAAATCCTTCTGCAAGTTTATT
>CAZMUJ010000058.1:0-37211 GCA_964569605.1 uncultured Acidobacteriota bacterium | reverse complement strand
TGGAAAGTTTGGCGAGCAGTACCCACGGTTGCCACAATTGAAGCCGCCAGACATCGCTGTCCCGCACATCCAAAAGCAGATTCCCCAACAATCTCTGCAGTAGCTTCCATATCTGCATCGGGAAGAATTATCATGGGATTTTTAGCTCCACCCTGACACTGAACTCTTTTTCCTTGAGCAGCTGCCCTACTGTAAACATATTTTGCAATGGGTGTTGAACCTACAAAACTAACGGCTCCAATCAACGGATGGTCTAGAATTGCATCCACTGTCTCCTTAGAACCGTTGACCAATTGAACAACTCCTCGAGGAAGATCGGTCTGCTCTACTAACTGGACTATTCGTTGTAAAGTTAAAGGGACCCTCTCACTGGGCTTAAGGATGATGCAATTCCCACAGGCAATAGCATACGGCAAAAACCAAAGAGGAATCATGGAGGGGAAGTTAAATGGAGTAATGGCAGCCACAACCCCTACAGGTTGACGGATCATTGTCTCATCAATACCCCGCGCAATGTCTTCACTATTGTAGCCTTGCAAAAGGGTTGGAATACCACAGGCCACCTCTACATTTTCGATCCCACGCTGAAGCTCTCCCCTTGATTCCAGCAGGGTTTTCCCACACTCTTCAGTAATCAAATGGGCGATCTCTTCAAAGTTTTCCTCGAGAAGAGATTTGAGTTTATAAAGATACTGCACTCGTTCCACAGCTGGGGTTCTGCGCCATTGTCGAAAAGCTTCCGCAGCAGCGACTGTCGCTTGCTCAACCTCTTGTCCACCAGAGAGAGACACCTTTGCAATTTCTTCTGCTGTCGCAGGGTTAGTCACACCAAGCATCTCCCCGGTGGCTGACTTCTGCCAGTTACCGTCAATAAAGTTCAGAACTTGATTTCCGTTGTTCACTAAGACCTCCATTTCACTTCTTCAACCACAATCTCAAATTAAGAATATTTCAACTTATCTCTATCTTGTCCCGGATTACAATCCTCATCAAGACACTAACAACAAAGATCGAAATTACCAGATCTTCATCGAGTCCTTAAACAAATTTCTTAGATTATCTGCATTAGCAAGCCTTGGGGATAATTTCGTGACCCGATGTTGCGGCAAGGTTCCTGCAACAAGTTTAGGGATATCACTCGTAGTAAAACCCACCTCTGAAAGACCATTCGGAAGATTCAATTTCCTCATCAAGGAAATCAGAGACCCAACCAGGATTTCACCTGCATCAGAAAAAGCAACTCCTGTCACATCAACTCCCAAGGCCTCTGCTGCTTCCAAATGGCGCATAGGGTTGGCTTTTGCGGTAAAACGAAATACAGCGGGTGCTGTAAGAGCAACCGATATTCCATGTGGCACCATAGGGTGTCTATTTGGGTAACCATCTGGATAATAGTCGCGTACCATACTGCTAATGGGATACGACATCCCGTGGCAGAGATGCACACCTGCATTCCCAAAACCCAACCCCGCATAAGAAGCAGCCATCATCATTTGAGTTCGGGCTTCCTCGTCATCAGGATTCCTATAAAGCCTCTCAATATAGTTAGCAACCATCCGGATTGATTTAATAGCCCAAACATCACTAACAGGATTGGACCCTTGATAGGCAGGACGTAAATTTGGACTCCCAGGATAGACACGGTCCGTAAAAGGCAAAGCAGTATAGGACTCAAGAGCATGACAGAGAACATCAAGTCCTGTCGCAACTATTACAGCTCTAGGTAATGAACGGATGTTATCTGGATCTACAAGACCTAACGTAGGCTTAAGACGCCTGTGAGAAATTCCTGTCTTCGCCTGTTTCTTCGACAAGTCAAAAATAGCGACTCCTGTCGACTCACTTCCTGTTCCTGAAGTCGTTGGTACCGCGATTAATGGCTTTAACGGGCCTGGGATCAGTTTTGCTTCTCCCAGAGGAGCATTCACATAAGCTAGAAATGTGTCAGGATAGGTTGAGTAAAGATTGGCTGCCTTGGCCGTGTCAATCGTTGAACCACCACCTACCGCTACAAATCCATCATATTGACCCTCCAAAGCTAAATTAATCGCAGTCTGAAAGGATCTGTCGTTTGGTTCAATTCGCACTCTGGAGAACAAATCGTAATCGACATTTTCTTTATCCAGGGAAGTGCAAACCTTTTTCACAGGATGAAGTTCCGCTAACTTTTTGTCTGTGAGAACTAGAACCCGAGTAACCCCCATCTCTCGAAGATCCATCCCAATTTCAACTGTTACTCCCTTGCCGAAACGCAGACTGGAAGTGGACATTTCAAAAGCAAATTCTGTCTTAATTTTTTCCATGCTCTCCTTTCAAGATGATTTTGCCTATACAAATCTCGATGCTCAACTTATTACCGCTTATATATTCGTCGGAACAGTTTTCGGATCTGACCATGGGTCCAAGTATTGGGAACACTTAAGGAAAAAGATTTTTCTCTATGATTTTAAATAAGCAAAACAAATTCCGTAAGGGATTCCATTCATTACCATCAAACAGGAGGTTTGTGAGTTTTAAATCTGTTACATTATCGTTTGCATATATCTATCTGGAGCTAGAAATTAATGGGAGTCTATTTTAATAACATAGATCAACACTCTCTTCAAAAAGAACAGATTCGCTTTTGGGACGACAATGGCTACTTTGTCTCGGATGTCCTATTTAATCAAAAAACTATCAAGTTAGCTGGAAGGCATATGGCACGAGTTTTTAATCAGGAGTATGAGACAAACGTCCCGCCCAATAAAATTGATTGGCGACCAGGCGACTCCGAGACAAAGATGAAAAAACTCGACAATGCGTGGTGGTCAGACTATGTAATCCGCAATCTCGTTCTTTCTCCAGCCATCGGTGCAATTGCCGCACAGTTATCACGCTCTAAAACCATTCGGCTCTTTCAAGATCAACTACTTCACAAACCTGGCATCGGTCCTATAAGTCCACGTTCGGGATCTGTGGGCTGGCACCAAGACTGGAATTACTGGAAATGCACAAAACCAGATCATGCTTTGACTGCCCGCATTTCATTGGATGGAGAAAACCAAGAAAATGGATGTATGAGAGTTGTTCCTGGTAGCCATATCTGGCCACTTCAGTCAACGAAGATGTT
Source organism: uncultured Acidobacteriota bacterium (assembly GCA_964569605.1). GTDB lineage: Bacteria > Acidobacteriota > UBA6911 > RPQK01 > CBDAPI01 > CBDAPI01. The sequence goes on along the minus strand of CAZMUJ010000058.1, from coordinate 34,102 downwards.
TTTCCATTCAGACACTGACATTGAAAAATTACCCGAGTTCCAAGTCCCAGATGGAGAGAGAATCAACGTGGCGCTCTTAGAATTGCAACCCGGACAAGTTTCTTTTCATCACAGCCGAACTATTCATGGAAGTGGGGAGAACAGGACTAATTTTGCACGTCGCACAATCATTGCCCACTTGTTGCCAGGCCAGACATACTATCAATCGGGTACAGGAGACCACCCTTGGGCAACTGCTGTCCTGGCTAACCAAAAGGAGACGGGACTCCAAGATGGGGATAAGTGGGAAGGCAACCGATTCCCCATCATCTATCCCTATCAAGACAAGTAACCGACACCAAAAAACCGCTATGGCCTACAAATTACCTCCATTACCTTATGCTTATGATGCACTAGAACCATTCCTTGACGAGCAGACTATGCATATTCACCATCAAAACCATCATGCGACTTACATCTCCAAACTTAACAATGCAATTAAAGGAACTGAATTTGAAAATATAGATATCCCCACACTACTGGGAAAACTATACAAAACCCCAAAAAAAATTCGTGGGACTTTACGAAATAGTGGGGGGGGACATATTAACCACAGTCTTTTTTGGAAAATGATGAGTCCTCAGGGAGGTGGAGCACCGAATGGGGAACTAGCTACTGCAATCGACAGGGAATTTGGAGATTTCAAACATTTTCAAAAGACCTTTTGTGAAATCGCTCTTGCTCACTCTGGAAGCGGTTGGGCTTGGCTAGTCCAAAAACTCGATGCAAAGCTACATATCTATAGCACACCCAACCAGGATAATCCTTTTATGCAGACTGGAGATATGCCACTTTTGGGCTTGGATCTTTGGGAACATGCCTACTACTTGAAGTATAAGAATAACCGAGCTGATTACATCAAAAACTGGTGGAATATAGTCAGCTGGAGAACTGTTGATCAGCGTTATAAGTTCGCACAAGAAACTACTGCTTGATACAGGGGAGATCCTTTCTGATTGATTGCTTCTGAAACCCAACCAATCATGCCTCTAACTGGACATATCTCATGCAAAAGCCAATGACTTATAAAGTAGCAATTGTTGGAGCAGGAGAGAATGCACGTGACCATGCCAGGGCTTGCATCAATGTTGACGAGACAAAATTAGTCGCAATTTGCGACATCTCTGAACAGGCATTGAGAAAATTTGGTGATGAATTTGAGGTTTCCCATCGCTACCTACACCTTGACGAGATGTTGAGCAAAGAATGTCTGGACATTGTTATTATTTCAACCTGGGGAGTTCACCATGCAGAAATAAGCAACAAAATTGCTCATTCGGGAAAAGTAAGGGCAATCTTAGTTGAAAAACCAATTAGTGCTACAGCCTTAGAATGCAAAGAAATGATCGCTGCAGCCAGTGAAAACAACGTTCTTCTCACAGAAGGATTTAAGATGCGTCATACCCCACAGTATCTTCGCCTCAAAGAAATCATTGATTCGGATCGGATTGGACAGGTGACGTCGCTCCAATCCATTTATTCTTCCCCCTTGGTGCGATTTGCATCGACTAAAAATTGGCGCTACGATCGCGATAAAGGGGGAGGCTCAGTGTACGATACCTCTGGATATTTGATCCATCTTGCTCGCTTAGCTTTTGGATCGGAGCCACATCGAGTCTTTGCAGTCGGTTCTTTCTGCGAAAAACTTGCAGATGTCGAGCTCTCAGCCTCAATTCTGCTCCAGTTTCCAGGCAACAGAGCAGCCACACTCACCTCGAGTTATCAGTACGGATACTGTCAAGCCACTGAAATTCTTGGTACACGTGGTTGGATTCGAATGGATTTACCTTATGATCAGAGGAGTGAGAGAGAGAAGGAATTCGTGGAGAAAGAAGATTTGTCCGCCAGTATTGAAGTTTTTATGGACAACTTCGACAGAAAAGTTTACCAATTCCCCTCAATAAATCAGTTTGATTTACAAATCCGTTACCTATGCGAATGCCTGGAGAAAAAATCCCCTCATAGAATCCCACCTGAGTTCTCTTTGGGAAATATGTTAGTCATCGATGCCATTCTCAAGTCCATTAAGACAGGTCAACCAGTAGATGTGGCTGATCTTGCAACCTTTTAACTACTTAGTAATACTGGTACAAGAAAAAAGCGGCAAGTGAGCACAAAATCCCCGCCCAAAGCCGATCATCACCGAGAAAAATCGCCAGAGAAAACACTGTTTCATCGTCTTCTTTACGCCCTTTTTTCAACTCCACTAAAATTGAGCCCACGAACATGGCTAGAATCCAGACTCCACCAAGTGCTGCCGACACGGTCGTTGTAAGCCACCCAGTTACCATCATCCAACCCAGAATTGTCAGAAACAGAATGGTGGCAAGAATAGAAATCACAATATTTCTTAGTTTTTCCGGTCTGTGCCCCCCTAGATCGGTCCAAATGAGTTTGCTTTTTTCCTCGTCAGGTTTTGACCGAAGACTAATCAATATGTGAGTCAACAGACAAAGAAGAACAACGATTATAACGCGGTGAAAGATATTTAATTCTTCCCCAAAATAGGCTCTGACTGATGGAATTTGTCCGAGGTAACCATCGTACCCTGCCTGAACGATCCAAGAGTAGAAGATTCCAATGCATATAGTTACAAAGCTACCCAGACCTGTTGCACGACGCCAAAAAATCCCCAGTAAAAAGGTTACTAAGAGCCCAGGAGTCAGATATCCTTGATAATCGACAATTTGTAAAAAAAAATGTCCTTCGGAGTTAGGATCAAGAACCAGAATCGCCATCAATGTTGCCAGCGTGACAAAGCCTACGATAGAGCTTCTTCCCACTCGTATCATTTGTCGATCGCTGGCCTGAGGATTGATGTAACGTTGATAGATATCAACTGACACAATCGTGGCAGCTGAATTCATCATAGAATCAATGGATGAGAGTATAGCTCCCATCACTCCCGCCGCAATTAAACCTACTATGCCGTAACCAAAGGGAATCACCAACTTCACAAGTTCAGAAAAAGCGGCATCAGAGGCGATACTCCGCTCTGGCAACTTTTCCAAAAAAAGATAGTAGGCTGCTACACCCGTTCCAATCGCTATAAAAGGTATGGTGAGTTTGAGAAAGCCGGCAACAATAACCCCAAACCGCGCCTCTCGGTCACTTCGGGCTGCTAGAGCCCGTTGCACAATAAATTGGTTTGTTCCCCAGTAATAGAAATCCATAGCCTTGAGCCCAGTTAGAACCCCTGTCCAGGGCAATTCTCGATGATGACTAGGGAGATAGAGATGCATTTTGTTAGCACCTTGTCCTCCCCGATCTAACGCCATTAATTGGCTCCAGCCTCCTATTTCATTGAATGTCAAAACGGCGAGGACAAATCCGGCCACAAGCAGCAAGGAAGACTGTAAAAAATCGGTCCAAATAACAGCCTTAAGCCCTCCTAGGATCGTATAACTCGCCGAAATCAAGGCCAAACTGATCACTACAATCACGTAGTAAGAATAGTTGACTTCAAGCGCTATCTTTCCTCCTCTTTCAACCTGTTCAATAAACTCCCCACCCATTAGAATACAGGTGGTTCGAGAACCAATGTACAGTGCAGGAACCATTTGCACCACCACCATGATGAGAACCATGATAAGGGCATACAAAAGACGACTTCGCTCATCATAGCGTTTCCCAAGATATTCAGAGAGGGTCAAAATATTGAGGCCTCTATAGACTGGGAGAAAGCCATAGCACAAGAGCATCAATGCTGCAATCGCTCCAATCTCAAAGTGACTCTGAGCAAAACCCACTCCAAATCCGATCCCCATCATACCTACCAAATGATTGGCGCTGATGTTGCTACCGAAAATCGAACCAGCAACCCCCCACCAGGGAATGTTCTTTCCAGCCAAGAAATAGTCTTCTGAGGTTTTTTCCCTAGACCCAACCAAAACTCCAATTGCCATTACCAAGGCAATTGCCCCAAAAAACACGAGTAGGTCAATACTGTTTAAAAAATTTCCCATCGCTACATTAATAAAAAGACTATCCAGTAAAGGTTTGTACCTGACCGACAGAAATCATGGATTTTGTGCTGCAAGAAATCTTAGGACTAATAATTAAAATCGACCATCACAAGATGGATAGGTGCCAAACAAAGGTTTAAGTGAAAAGATACTGTGATTTCTTCTCAACTTCTTAAGCGGGATATACAAACCAAAATTATTTGCCTGAAGCTATGTCCTTTTCTTGTGAATTTAAAAGCGGGAAAAGTCATTCACTATTTCAACTTTTTGAAGACCACGAACCGAGTTACAAAGAAATACTTCATCAGCACAAAAAACATCTTTAGAATAAAGAACCCTTTCCTGAAGATGCATATCTTGAGATTCGAGTAGAAACTCTCGAAAGAGCCCTGGCAACAATCCACAGTTGATTGGAGGTGTGAAATACTGAGATCCTTTTCTTATTATTACATTGCTTCGTGCACCTTCAGCAACTTCACCTTTCTCATTTAAAAAGACTATATCGAACAGTCCTATCTCATCCGCAATTCGAACCGCTCGATTATACACTTCACGGTTACTAGTCTTGTGATATAGAAAACGATTCTCGGGATCAATTCTCTGTACTGCGATCGCTGCTCTCTCAACATGATCTGCCGGGGGTACTTTGTCATGAGATATTCTAAATTTCCCTGTTTTACAGACAATGATTCTGACTCGGAAGACATCAATCCGCTCACTAGAATTCCTTAGTTCCTTTTCATAGTTTCTCAAAGAGCTTCTAATCTCTTTTAGGTCAAGAAAAAACCCGAAATGGACCGCCGAACACTTTAATCGATTCAAATGTTTTTCAAGCAAAAACCAACCTCCAGAACAGTCCCATTTGAGAGTTTCCACAAGCTCAAAATCATTCAGACCACCGCCTAAAAAGCGTGCCTTTGCAAAACATTCTCGATGTTCTGCAGCAATATCCGAATCATTGGTTACTCCGCTTCCCACACCCATTTCTGCCAGGCCTTTCTCCCCATCTAAAACAACGGTTCTAATCGCAACATTAAATACTGATTCTTGATTCGGGGAAAAGAAACCTATACAACCCGTGTAAACTCCTCTCGGTTCTCTTTCTAGTTCCTGGATAATCTCCATAGTCCGAATCTTAGGAGCGCCTGTGATTGATCCGCTGGGGAAAACACTGCTGATAATCTCCGGCAAAGAACACCCCGGATTCAACTTAGCCTCAATGACCGAAGTTGCCTGGTAAACGGTCTCATATTTTTCAACCTCATAATATTTTGGAACTTTTACGCTTCCCACTTTTGCAATTCTTCCAACATCGTTGCGAAGTAAGTCCACAATCATCAGGTTTTCAGCACGATCTTTTGCGGAACTTAGTAAATCCAATCGGTTTTTCTTGTCTTCATCAAAGTTTCGTCCACGTGAAGCTGTCCCCTTCATCGGACGTAGCGTCATTTTATTTTTCTGAAGACGAAAAAAAAGCTCAGGAGAAAACGAGAGAATGGTATTGGAACCCTGTCTTATGAGTGCCGCATACGCAACTCGTTGACTATTTCGAAGCTGACAATAGAGGTCCGTACGACAATGTTCCCAGGGGAATTTCAGCTTGAATGAAAAGTTAACCTGATAGGTATTTCCATCGCGAATATTTTTTTTTATTTGGAGAAGAGCACGGTGAAATTCTTTTTCATTAATTGAGGGAGAGGATGCAATTTCACGAACGGTTGGGTGATACTGCAAATCTTTCACATTTTCGACAATCCTTAAGGCTCTCTCTTCTCCCATCTCAAAGATTTTGGATCTGTGATTGTAGATTAAGGGCTCTTCGTAAACTCCAAACCACATCAGAGGACCAGAAAACGAGAAACCAGTAGAACAGATCTCTTCGAAGGCATATCCCAGTTCATAGGACATAAAACCGGCTACATAAAGGCCTTGTTTAACCGCATACTCTAACTCTTTGAGACAACCTGTTACCTCATCAAGTGAATAACACTCTATCCGAGCACTTGGCTCAAGAAAAATATGACTTCTAAACTCTGAATTTCCTGGTTTTGCCGTTTCGAGAGCGACCGAGTTGTTCTGCTCTTCTAACCAACGCAGAAAAGTGGGAGTAAACAATCCATCTCGACCAATTATGGCCATTCTATTAATCACTTCCAATTAAATTTCAACTCTCCTATTAAGCCATGAGTATCCATCAGAAAACGTTACTGATAAATTTTACTTAAGTAACTAAATGCGGTAAAAGCAGATACTAATGTCAAGATCCGACCTTTTGCTAAAAGAAGTTAGTACTTAATGCACACATCAGGAAGTGTCCATCTAAATTAGTGGTTAAAACTATTCTAATACCTTTCCTAGAAAAGATTGCAATAATCAAAAAATCATGAGACTCAAGCACTGTTTGTGGACAATGTTTTTGATGGCCATAGGGACGTTGTCTTCTTGCCAAACACAGATCGATCGCTCTACAGACAAAAAATTTAAAACCACACAAGACAAGTCCCTGTTCAAAGAATCCAAAAACATAGAAGTGCCTGAAGGATTCAAGGTTGAATTAATTTATTCGGTCCCACTTGAAGAACAGGGGTCCTGGGTCGCTTTGACTCCAGATAATACAGGTCGACTAATAACATCGGATCAATTCGGAAGTCTATACCGGGTAACAGTTGGAAAAAATCCTTCTGAGACAAGCTCTGAAAAATTAGACATTCCAATTGGACACGCACAGGGCCTCCTCTATGCCCACAACAGTCTCTACGTGACGGTCAACCTTCACCCTAACCAAAAGAATTCGAAGGTAAAACATTCTGGAGTCTATCGAGTGTCTGATAGTACCGGAGACGACCAACTAGACAAGCTAGAGCTCCTTAAAACTCTAGAGGCTGTAGACAATGAGAATGGACATGGGGAACACGGACCTCACGGCCTACAGATTTCCCCAGATGGTCACATTTATCTAGTTGCAGGTAATGGAACCAAGATTCCAGATGACTTGAATCCAACCTCACCACATCGAAATTGGGCTGACGATCTTCTGATTCCCTCCAATAATGCTTTTGTTCCTGGTGGTTGGGTCGCCCGGACAGACCTAACGGGAGAAAATTGGGAGTTAGTAGCTGGAGGAATTCGGAATCCCTACGACCTCGCATTTCAACCAGATGGTGAGCTATTTACTGTTGATGCAGACTCAGAAATGGACATTGGAGCTCCCTGGTATCGACCCACTCGAGTCAATCACATTGTTTCCGCCGGAGAATATGGATGGCGCTACGATACAGGTCCTTGGCGATTTTACGGGAAATGGCCCGATCACTATCCTGACAGTGTGGGAAGTGTTGTTGACATTGGTCCGGGTTCCCCAACCGGTATCGCTTTTGGAACAGGGACTCGCTTCCCTTTAAAATACCAAAGAGCTTTGTTTGTTTGTGACTGGTCCTCGGGAAAGATTTATGCCATCCACTTTCGACCATATGGAGCTAGTTACAAAGCAACCTTTGAGACATTTCTGACCGGTAGTGCTATGCCTCTGACCGACCTAGTTGTCAACCAGGATGGTGCCCTCTATTTCACTACCGGTGGCCGAGAATCTAAGAGTGGTTTGTTCCGAATTGTCTACACGGGAACTGAAACCATAGATCCGGTTGGCCCCATTGAAAATTCCGAGGCTTTTCAGGCACGAAATTTACGACGATATCTGGAACAATTCCATGGACAGAAAAATCCTCGTGCAGTGGAAGAAGCATGGCCTCATCTGGTCAGTCAAGATCGGTCCATTCGCTATGCAGCTCGTATTGCGATCGAACACCAAAACATTGAATTATGGCAACATCGTGCACTAAAAGAGGACAATATTATTGCTTCAACCCAAGCCATGATCAGCCTGGCACGTGTTGGTGGAAAAGAGTTGCAGCAACAAGTTATTGAGAAGCTCAACCAACTACCCTTAGAGACTCTTCCCGAAGGACAACTTTTGGAGGTTCTTCGTGCCTATGGATTGGCTCTCATTCGTATGGAAAGTCCTATGCATTCAGTCGTGAAAAGGAACGTTTCCCAGAGGTTAGAAATTCTTTATCCTTCGTCCAATCAAAAACTAAATCAAGAACTTTGCCGGCTTCTAGTCTACGTGAAGAACCCCGAAGTGATCAGCAAGTCTTTGAAGTTGCTTCAAAAATCTCCAGAACAGAACAAAATGTTTTACTTCGCAACTTTGAGTCTGGTTAAAGAGGGATGGTCCCTAGAACAGCTCCAATTGTTCTTCACTTCTCTGAACCTCGCCGAAAAAGAACATCTCCGAACCCAAAAAAAAATCGGTAATCGTAAGATGAATTCTCGATTCATGCATTCACTTGAAACCTTTCGTAGTAATGTAACTGAAACCCTATCCCATAACCAGCGAGAGGAACTAGCAGTATTCATCGAAGGTCAGCAGAATGTTATTTCAGGAGAGCTAGAATCTAACCGTAAATTCGTGCAGAACTGGAAATTATCTGACCTCGTCCCCTTCCTCCATCAACTGCAGAGTGGCCGATCTTACGATAACGGAAAAACTGCCTATAGGGATGCAGGATGCACAAACTGTCATCGGTTTGGTGATCAAGGAGGAACCACAGGACCCGACATTACGTCGGTAGGAAAGCGTTTTGATGCACACTATCTCCTCGAATCCCTTCTTGTTCCCTCCAAGGTGATTCCCGAACAGTTTCTTACTGAAGTAATCAAGATGGAGAACGGTGTCATTTACACCGGTCGGGTTGTTTATAACGATGGGAAAATGCTACGTCTACGTGAGGATCCCTTTAGTAACCAGAATACCAAACTTGACATAAATGAAATTGAAAAGCGCACACTTTTAAAAACTTCAGAAATGCCTGAAGGTTTGCTTAATGTCCTAACAAAGGACCAGGTTCTCGACCTGATAGCCTATTTAAGTACAGGGGGAAACCCAGAAAGCCCAATCTTTATGAATCCATAACCTTTCCCAAAATAAAATGATCTGGACTCCTACTCAGGAACATTCCACAGTCTAGACTCTAGACAGTTCAGGGTTTGTCTTGATCTAAGAACCAACAATCCTTGACTATCTGATTTACTTCCAAACAACCTCTACCACACTCCTTCTAGTAGATAAATGTATATATTTTCCAAGATTTAACTTTAGGTGAAAGTGTTGGATACATTCAAAAAAATAAACGATAGAGTAAGAACTCAAGTAAATAGGCTATTTTTGTGTTGAACGTAAATAACACAACATCCATTATTAAAAGTATGCGAGTTCTAATTCTGATAACTGTAATGATTTATCAATTGTCCTATACAACAACACAGGCTGTTTCCCCACCTGACGGATTTACTCGTCTTTTCAATGGTAACAATCTGAAGGGTTGGGACTATGACGGGAGTGGGCACTGGAAAGCAGAAAAGGGTCTCCTTGTCTATGACGGTGGGGGATGGGCCCCCTATCCAAATACGATATTCAAGCGGAATCTTCACACTCAACAAGAGTACGAAGATTTCATCTTACTCATAGATTGGAAAATTCATAAAGATGGAAATAGCGGTATTTTCTTGCGTAGTGGCATGGAAAGAGAAAGCGATGATATACAGGTGGAAATTTGGGATAGAACGGCAACAGTTTATTCTTCCCCTTATGGATCTGGCGGCATTGTGGGTTATAACGAAAAGGAACGTATCCCCCTTGAAACAGCCGATTCTCCTTTGGGCCAATGGAACCATTTTCAAATCCGTGTTGAAAAAAGCTTAGTAACTATTCATCTAAATGGAAAGTTGGTTCTCGACAGGTTTGCTGCGGATTTTCAGAAGAGTAAGGGCCCGATTGTTTTGCAACATCATGGTTCACCACTTTGGTTCAAGAATATTTACATAAAAGAACTCCAGAAACCGTAAGTCAAATACCTAAACACAAGATCATAATTTAGCCAAGAAAGGATAGAGTTTGGATGCAATTAAGTGATCGGAGTTGGTGGTGTGATTTTTTTTTAGCCATCAAACTGAAACCAAGGATTAATAGAGAAACCTGTCTCTTCGCATTATCAATAACTCTTGGGTCTATTATTTTCTTGGGTTGTTCTACTGGACAATCGACACTCCAAATTCATAAAGGTGACCATGTAATCCTGGTGGGAAACACCCTGGCTGAACGGATGCAGTACTTTGGGCACTTTGAAACCCTCTTGCATTCACGTTTTCCTGAACACAATCTCATAGTACGAAATCTAGGGTACTCCGCCGATGAAGTTATATTTAGACCTCGATCACTTAATTTTGGAAGCCCTGAAGACCATTTGAAACTTAATAAAGCTGACATAGTTCTAGCCTTCTTTGGGTTTAATGAGTCTTTCTCTGGGCCAGAGGGCCTTAAGAACTTTAAGCTAAATTTGACTGAATTTATACAGAAAACAAAAAGCAGTGTATACAACGGAAAATCATCAGCAAGACTGGTTCTAGTATCACCGATTGCACACGAAAATTTAAAAAACCCCAATTATCCAGACGGCACCAAAAACAACATCAACCTTGAACTTTATACTCAAATAATGGAGGACCTGTCCTATCAACACGATGTACCTTTTGTAAATTTGTTCACTTCTTCCTTGTCAATTATGCAAGGAAACTCGAGTCCCCTTACATTTAACGGAATTCATCTTTCTGATTATGGATACTCAATAATCTCAAAGCTACTAGATAAGAAACTGTTCGGAGATCATCCCAATTACCACAAAGCGACTACTGAATTACGCAATGAAATTAATGAGAAAAACTTATTTTTTTTTCACCGTTATCGAGCTGTCAACGGTTTCTACATTTATGGCGATAGATCCCAAAGAAATCATGGAAACCCTCCTTTCACTGACGCTTACGTCCTTGAAAATGAGCGCGGAAAACTGGACGATATGGTGGCAATCCGTGACCAGCGTATTTGGAAAGTTGCCAAGGGATTGCCTGTAAGTCAAGTCATCGATGATACTCAGACTCGGCCACTCTACGACGTCCCTACAAATTTCCACAAAACGACTCGTATACTCCCCCCTAAAGAAGCGATAAAACATTTTAAGATGGCCCCTCGAAACGAGGTCAACCTCTTCGCCAGCGAGGCAGAATTCCCCTTACTTAAAAACCCTGTACAACTGACCTTTGATTCAAAGGGACGACTCTGGGTATTGACTATGCCTGATTATCCAATGTTTCAACCCCCCAACCAGCCCAATGATCGTCTGCTTTTGCTCGAAGATCTCGATAAGGATGGCCGAGCCGATAAGCTCCAGATTTTTGCAGAGGGATTACACGTTCCCACTGGGTTCGAACTTGGGGACGGTGGAGTCTATGTAGCCCAACAACCGAACCTAGTTTTTCTGAAAGACACGGACGGAGACGATCGAGCAGACATTAAAAAGATTGTTCTGCACGGGTTTGACTCAGCTGATTCTCACCATTCAATTGGTGCTTTCACATGGGGTCCTGGTGGCGGACTGTACATGAACGAAGGAACATTTCATTACACATCAATAGAAACTTACTCTGGTCCCGTACGAAACGCCCATGGAGGAATATACCGCTTTGACCCAACAAAGCAGAGTTTGGAAACCTTTGTGAGCTACAACTTTGCAAATCCTTGGGGCCATGTGTTTGATCCATGGGGTCAGAATTTCTTGGCGGACGCCTCAAGCGGAAACAATTATTATGCCACTGCATTTTCGGGAAGGTCTCCTTCTTTTTCTGGTCAACCGGACTTCGGACCTTTTAAGTTTGTATATCGAAAACCCCTAAAACCATTCCTACCAAAGAGGGTACGTCCTACTTCAGGTTGTGAAATTGTTTCCAGCCGTCACTTTCCTCCTTCAGCACAAGGTAACTTTCTCTTGAACAATGTCATTGGATTTCAGGGGATTCTCCAACACAAAATAGAGGAGGATGGATCAGGGTTCAAGGGAATTGAAATCGAGCCACTTCTATTTTCTAGTGATACTAATTTCCGACCCATAGATTTACAGTTCGGCCCTGATGGAGCTCTCTACGTTGTCGACTGGTTCAATCCTCTCATTGGCCACATGCAGCACAATCTTCGCGATCCAAACCGGGACAAGACGCATGGAAGAGTGTGGAGAATTACCTATCCCAGTCGTCCCCTCCTAACTCCTCCAAAGATTGCTGGGGGAGACCTAGAAACCCTACTGGAGCTTCTCAAAAGCCCTGAATCCCGTACTCGATATCGAGTCCGACTAGAGCTACGAACTCACGACAGAGAAAAATTCGTCGAAGCAGCAAAACTTTGGATCAATAAACTGGACTCAAATCATAAAAACTACGAACAGCACCTCCTAGAAATACTCTGGACCCATCAACATCACAATGCCATAAACTTACCTCTTCTTCAGCGGGTTCTTTCTTCTCCGGATTACAGGGCTCGAGCAGCTGGAACCCGAGTCCTTTCGCACTGGAGAAACGACATTCAGGATGTACTTCACCTACTGAGAACCCAGGTAAATGATGAACATCCACGCGTCAGACTAGAAGCAGTTCGGGCTTTGAGTTTCCTTGAAACTCCCAATGCTGCAGAGGTTGCTCTGGAAATCTTGAAACACCCTTTAGATTACTACCTGGATTACACACTCAACGAGACCATTAATACTTTAAAACCTTATTGGAAACCTCTAATTCATTCTGGGCATGTTTTTTTAGAATCCAATTTAATTGGTAAAAAGTATCTTTTGAAACGCCTAGAGGTAGAAGACTTGCAAGAAGCCGCACCCACCCAGCAAAACCTTCTGGCCCTTTTGGAAAGGACTGGTGTAGCGAAAACATTCCGTGAGAAAGCTCTGAAAAGGCTTGCAGAAATAAATTCAACCAACCAAACTGTGGAGCTTCTTAAAGCCATCCACAGGGCTGACAAGTCCAATACAGATAATAAACAATCGCTGCTCAAAGAGCTCGGATTAATTCTAAAGTCACAACCAGTCCAAGCACTAAACCATGCCCTCCCAGAAATCAACTTCTTAATTAAGTCTGCTGAGAATAGTCTCACTCGAAGAATCGGTTGGATGGCAAGAATTTCGGCTGAACAAAACGTAACCACTTCTTGGCAAGAAGCTTTTCAATTACAAAACACGCTCTTGGATCTGATCGAGTCGATTCCAATGATTCCCGACCCCCAAATTAGATCAGGTTTATATTCTAACGTAGTACAAATTATCGTTGACTCGACACAGTCGAAAAAGATACGGACAGCCGCAATTCAATGTCTGCCTCACATTTTGGGACGCGAAATGGATTCGATTCGTTTGCTCACCAAATTTTTGGGTCCTATTGATTTTTCAACAGCTGCCATTCGTTCTATTGAACAAATTCCTAGAAAAAAACTCCCGCTTCAGGATGTGTTGCCCTTACTAGAAGGACTTTTGAGTTACTTGAATTCCATCCCAGTGGATCAACGTACATCCAAAGAAGGGATCATTGCCAGCCAATTGTCTAATGAATTAATTCAGTCACTCCCAGATAGCTTGTCCGGAGAATTCAAGGCCCGACTAAACAACCTTCAAGTCACTCTGATCGTGATCCGCCCTCAACCACATCGTATGCAGTATGATCTGAAAGAATTTTTTGTAGCCGCGGGACGCCCAGTTGAAATCGTATTCGAAAATATCGATATTATGCCCCACAATCTGATCATCACCTCTCCCGGTTCATTGTTCGAAGTGGCCATGGCAGCAGAAAAAATGGCGACCAACCCCAATGCCTTTGACCTACAGTTTATCCCTGATTCCCCCAACGTTTTACATGCATCCAAAATGCTCCAACCGCAGGAGATTGATAAAATTCGGTTCACGGCACCCAAGATACTTGGAGATTATCCCTACGTCTGTACCTTCCCGGGTCACTGGCGCACTATGTTTGGAACTATGCACGTAGTCGCCAGTCTAGATGGAACCGAAAATGCCTTGACCAAACCAGAAATAACACCGGCAAACATAAGAAAATTTGTAAAAAATTGGCGGGTAGAGGATATGACTGGCCGTTTAAACCGGCTGGACTATGATCGAGATTTCACGAATGGAGCAAACCTGTTCCAACAATTGTCCTGTAACAAGTGTCACCAAATGAATGGTAAGGGAGGAAGTTTCGGTCCTGATTTGACTGCGATAAGAGACAAGTTAATAAGTAGAGAGATGGACAGAACTGGACTACTAAGAGAGATCATTGAACCTTCTAGACTCATGGAGGAAAAGTATCGAACCGAGGTGATCAAGACAATAGATGGAAGATTCTTTACAGGTTTCTTGGCATACGAAGATGACCATATTGTGCGACTGATCACAAATGTGTTGGAGAGTGAGACTGTTGAGGAAGTAGTAAAACAAACAATAGCTGAAAGGCGCCAGTTGGAAGTCTCGCCTATGCCCGAAGCTTTGGTCAATACTGCTACATCAGAAGATATCCTTGATCTGCTTGCCTATTTAGCCAGTGCAGGCGGATTAAAGCCTACATTGAAACCTAACCCCCCTTCTTCAAGATGAAGGAAAGAACTTAAATGGCTATCACAATCAGTAGAAACAGTTACAAAGGTGTTCCTAGTTATGTATTGGAGAGCAATCGACTCCGAGCAGAATTTGTAGCTCAAGGAGCCCGAATGGTCTCTTTAGTGGATAAGAGACTCGACCATGAGTTTCTTGTGGAGCAAGCTAAGGAATCCTATTTGCGCTCCCGGTTTGGTCACCCTATGACACCCGATCATGCGGTTGGTTACGACGACATGTTTCCCACCATCGATGAATGCCACTATGAAGACTTCCCTTGGAAGGGAGTTTGCCTTCCTGATCACGGTGAAGTTTGGTCCCTAGACTGGGACATGCTTGAGAAAGGTAATCAATTAACTGCTTCAGTGCACGGTGTAAGACTCCCATACCGACTGAGTCGAATTATGAGCCTCCCCGACGAAAATCTATTGCGAATGGATTACCAACTGGAAAATCTATCCCCTATGGATCTTTCCTATTTGTGGTCTTCTCATCCCATGCTACGGGTTGAGGAGGGAACCCTAATCGAAGTCCCAGAAGACTGTGAAAGCGCAAGGACCATTTTGAGCATGAGTGGAAGACTTGGTAGTTACGGTGACGAATTCAAATGGCCAATTTGTAAAGATAATCAAGGAAACCGTCACAATCTAAGCTTTGTTCGGGCTGTCGAGACAGGCGATGTCGAAAAATATTTCTTCACAAACAGATTGAAACAAGGCTGGTGCCGTCTTACCCAACCTTCAAATGGGGCGATATTAAAATTTACATGGACAGTAGAACACGTACCCTATCTTGCGATTGTTGTAGACGAAGGAGGTTCTGGTCCACGTTTCTATTGCTTACTCGAGCCCTGTTCAGCTCCATTCGACCGGCTTGATCTTTCCAAAAAATACACTGATGAAAGCTGTATTGCAGCAAACAGTACTCGAAACTGGCAATTGGATTTCTCTTTAAATGCTTAACCTCTACATTCCCAAAACATATAGAAATGAATACTATGCAAAAAAGCTCTAGGAAAACACCTTTTTGTGGCTTTTGGAACTCACAGGCAACAATCTGTTTTCAAAGTTAGATCCTAAATCGATCACAGTTGATGTTTAGCTTACGAATTTTGTAACCAATAATTCTTTCTGTTGTCTGGAGAAGACGTGCAGCACGGGCACGGTTGCCACGAGTGGTCTTCAGGGTATCTTGAATTAGTTCACGTTCGTACGTTTCAGCGGCTTCCTTAAGAGAAATTCCCATCACAGTGCCTGACGCTTCTGCAGTCTGCAGAGTAGGTGGCAAATGATAACTATGGATCACGTTGTCATCGCAAACAATAACAGCTCGTTCCATTGTATTTTCGAGTTCCCTAATATTTCCCGGCCAGTGATACGCCATCAACATATCGATAGCTGGGGTCGAAATACGTCGAACATTTTTCCGATGTCGGGCACAATACCTTTCAAGAAAAAAGTCTGACAGCAGAAGGATATCTGGTTTTCGATCTCTCAAAGGAGGAAGGAAAATCGTGAAAACATTTAGGCGATAGTAAAGATCTAAGCGAAATTCTTTTTCTTTAATGGCCGATTCGAGGTCTCTATTGGTCGCTGCAATTAGTCGAATATCTGCTTTTATAGTCTCGGTGCTCCCTAGTGGTTCAAAGGCCCTCTCCTGTAGTACACGGAGAAGCTTAACCTGCGTACTCAGACCAATTTCTCCAATTTCGTCGAGAAAAACAGTTCCTCCTTCAGCTAATTCAAAACGTCCTCTCTTGGTCTTGTCAGCTCCAGTAAATGCCCCTCTTCTGTAACCAAAAAGTTCCGATTCGATCAAGTTTTCTGGTAAAGCTGCACAACTTACCTTTACAAATGCTTGTTCTCCACGCAGAGAATTGTCATGAATAGCCCGCGCAATTAGTTCCTTTCCTGTACCTGAATCCCCCCTTAAAAGAACAGTAGTATTGGTACGTGCTACCTGGGTAATCTGTCCATACACTTGACGGATTGCGCTACTGTTGCCGACGATATTCGAAAAATCAAAGCCACTTGCCACCTGGACCCCTGGTGATTCTATTGAGGTATTCCCTTCTGATCGCTCGGATTTCAAGACCATGCCAAGTACCTGGGCTACCACTTCAACTGAGCGTAAAGTCACCTCATAGTCCCGCAAAGGTTCAAAAATCACATCGACACCCAGAGCACCTGCTACACCCAGATCTACATGAATTGGAGTGCACAAAAATGTTAGTTTCTGACGATCTTTTTCATTCCTTCTTCCAGCACGATTCAAGAACATCGGCTCACGACTGATCTGAGGAATTACGACAGGCTTACCCGATGCAACTACTTTGCCGATGATTCCCTCACCCAAATCATAACGGGCCCGAAGACCAGCTGTACTCAGACCTTGCCCAGCTTCAATATAAAGACTCTTAGAGTCCTCTTCGAGTAATGCAACTATAGCTCGGACGGCTCCTACATGAGCTTCTAAAACCTCCATAAGACGAGGCAAAGCAGATCTCAAGCTAGAACTTCCTGATACAATTCGTATTACTTCAAGCACATAGTCAAGGGCCCCAGATTCCGGTGTCATAGTCTCCGATGATTGACTCATAGATCTAGTATTGTCAGGTTTCTATTGTTGCCCCCTTACGGGCCTAATTTATTTTTTTATAAGCAACATGAAAATAAGCAATAGGTATCTGTCCAAAGCGTTAAACCGTCTTATACAGTCTGGTTGTAAATTTGTCCAACTCGACTCTGTTAAAAACAACAAACAAAACCTTCTTGTGACCTAATGATATTTTGACTCAATACTCTAGAAAACATCTATGTTCTGGATAGAACTTTTACATCATTTAAAGTAACAGCCTGTTGATCGTATCACCTGGACAAAAAGGAAATCATTCAATCAGTACCAATGATGCCTCTTGGCGAGGTCTGGTTGGATCGTCGACATTCAGGACAGACAATCCTCGCGTCTTGAGGGCCAATAAAAGTCTCTTGCCAACCAACGCCACATCCATTACGGAATCATCAAAAGAAAGACGTCCAACTTCCTTCATCTCATCTTTCCCTAAAGTAATTATTCGCAAACCAGCAGATTGATCTGCCACAAAAGCGTGTGATTCTGATACTACTACTGCAACAGGTGCATAAAGTCCCCTATATATACTTAACGTCTCGGCTTTAGCTGGTTCCTCTATATCTACCTGACGAAGTCCATTATCAGGAATAGCCGAATAGGCTCGATTCCCCCTGACTGCCACATCCCAGGCAGAACCTTGCCCATAGCTCGCTCTGGTTGCAAATCCGACCTCAGAAATTTGACTCGGATCCATCACATCCAGAATCCTTGTTCCTGCATAGGAAGCCGCTACATATAAAAACGTTCCCTGGACCTTCAGCTTTAGAGCTGCTTCGGAAGTCTGGTAGCTTCCCACTGCACGAGGATGCCCAGGAACACTAACGTCCACAATTCTAATACCGCTGGTTTGAGCAGCAACATAAGCTTTGTCATGAAACACATCCACACCCTCTGCTAATGGCAAAACAAATAAACCAACCTGTTTTGGTCTATTCGGAACTGTGCAATCGACAATACTCAATCCCGACCCACGAACAGCTACAAATACATAGTCTCCCTTTACATCAATATCTCGTACCTCTCCAGCCAGCGGTGTTCGGGCCAACACCACTGACTGACCCTGATCTTCCACTTTAATCACAACCAATTCTTGTCCGCGCCCCAAAAAGATTAGGTTATTCTCCCCTGCTACTGCATAGCTGAACGGCTTGATCTTCAAAGGAAGGATCTGTGATTGTCCTTTCCTGGAAGACTGGACCGTTTCCCTATCAGTAGGGGTCGGTATTTCTAATGAGGTTTCACAGCTAAGACAAAATCCTGCTAGTAAAAAGCTTCCTAGGATAGGCAGATGGACTCCAAAAGGGCCTAGTCTATTCATCGAATGAGTTTGTCTCCAGAAACTTTTTTAAATTGCAGTCCATTGTTAACTTCGATGCCTGGCATCGCTTGTCTGAATTGTTCTAGCCCATCTAAAGTAACTAAGCTCTGCCATACGTATAAAGATTTAAGAGATGGCAAAGCAAGCAAATTTTGAAGTCCTTCATTACTAACTCGAGTACCAAACAAGTTTAGGTACTCTAGATATCTGAGCGACTTCAGATAAACTAAACCCTCATCTCCAACTGGGGTTTTAGATAGGTCTAGATGCGTGAGATGTTGCATGGATTCAATGATTTTCAGTTCATCATTGCCTAGATTAGTCCGACTTAGGTTTAATTCTGTTATATGTGTTACGAGGGATTTAAGGGACTGGATTGATCTTCCACTGGAGTCTTCGTACAGATTGGTTGCGTCCACATGAACAAAAGGATAATCCCGAGAGATTTGTCTAATACCGAATCCAAAACTCCTGGCCTCCCTTATTGAAGCGGGATCAAGAGGTGGGATGCTAAGAGCATAGATGCCAGTTTTGAATTTATCTAAATAGCCAAAACGCCTTTTTAGGATGGTTTCCACGGCAGAAGGAACTTTCTTGGAATCAGCAATTCGAAGATCTTTTCGAGCTCCTTCAATAATCCACCAGCGCAAGAGTTCTGTTTCGCCGATATCGAGCGGGACATGACCGGACGGGGGCATATGATCTTCGTCCAAAAATGGGGCAGTGACACGCCTTATGATCTCGCTAGAATCTGGATTTCCAGGTTCAAGAACAGTCCCATTGGGGCCACCTCTAAGAAGCTCTTCATAGGAATCTAACCTAAAGGTAGCCTCCTGACGAGTGGCTCCATGACAAGAGGTGCATTTTCTGTTCAAGACCGGCATAACTAGATCCGAAAAAATCCGAGCCTCAAAATATTCTGAAGGTGATTTATCGTGGATAAGTCGGGGTGCGAATGGGTCCACTAATTTCCTTATTGACTCAGGAAGATAGTCAGACCAGTATCCTGCACCATGTACCATAGTTCCTCCCAGGTGCCCAGAAGTTACTAGGGAAATCGAAGTTATCACTACAAAAAAGTAGTAAAGAAAAGTTAAGGGATATGAGCCAGGTCGAGTTTCACGAAAGCGGCGAAACAAACTAGCTCCAATCGAAGCTAAGGCCACAGCAATCCCTAGTCTTTTGTGCCAATAGATAAGGTCCTCGTCAAATCCACCTTCTAATGAGAGAGCATTGCCACTAAGAGCAACTAAAAATGCACTCAGAGCCCCAAGATCCCAGATTAAGTTGGATGAACTTACAAGGTGATCATTGAGGTGACTGTGCCTAAGGGCAAGGACACGAAAAAACAGTGCCAGCAACAACAAACCAATCGGAAAATGAACTATAAGAGGGTGCAGCCGACCGACAAGGCGTAGTAACGTTGGCGGATCCTGAAAATCAATGTTCCAAAATAACAAGTAAACAGCGAACGCCGCTACAAATCCCCCATACCATTTCAAACTTTTCTTCATTGATAAGTTATCAAGCCAATATTTTCTCGACGACTTTTCCGTGTACATCCGTCAAGCGAAAGTCTCGTCCCTGGTGACGATACGTTAGCTGTTTGTGATCAATTCCCATTAACCGAAGAATGGTGGCGTGAAGGTCATGGACGTGAACAGGATCGCTGGCAACATCATAACCAAAATCATCACTGCTACCGTAGTTTATACCCCCTTTAATACCGCCTCCCGCTAGCCAGATCGAAAAACACTTTATATGGTGGTCACGTCCTTCATTTCCTTCCTTCTTGCTGGGTTGAGCCATAGGAGTTCGTCCAAATTCCCCACCCCAAATCACCAGTGTATCCTCCAACATTCCGCGTTGTTTCAAATCTAGAACTAATGCGGCAGAGGCTTGATCGACCAGTCCTGTAACCTGTTTCAACTTCTTTTTGATTGACCCATGATGATCCCAACCACGATGATAGATTTGAATAAAACGCACTCCACGTTCTGCCATTCTTCTTGCTAAAAGGCAATTGGCTGCAAAACTACCATCAGCACCTTCCGTTCCATACATGTCTTTAATGTATTGAGGCTCTTCTGATAAATCCATGAGCTCGGGTACACTAGTTTGCATTCGGAAGGCCATTTCGTACTGATTGATTCGAGTAACAATGTCGGGGTCGCTGACCACGTCATAGTGCTCTAGATTCAAAGAACGAATACTGTCAACTATTTTTTTTTGATCCTCTAAGGTAACGCCTGGGGGCTGATCGAGATAATGAACAGGGCTTCCCTTGGACTGAAAAGGGACACCCTGGAATTGGCCAGGCAAAAAACCACTATGCCATTGTCTTGCCGCAATTGGCTGACCTCCTCCTCCTCCATGTGATGTCATGACCACAAAGCTAGGCAGGTTCTTTGACTGGTTCCCCAAACCGTAAGACAACCAGGATCCCATACTGGGTCGACCTGTAATAATCGATCCCGTATTCATAAAAGTATGTGCTGGGTCATGATTGATTTGCTCTGTGTGCATCGATCTGATGATGCAAATATCGTCGGCAATTTGACCAATATGAGGAATGATTGTGCTCATTCTCTGTCCTGATTTCCCAAAACGAGAAAAGGGATATTGTGGCTTCATTATGGTCAGCCTCTGACCACTCGTCATCGTTGTCATCTGTTGTCCACGCGTGAGAGATTCTGGCATTTTTTGGCCATGCGACGATTCTAGGCTGGACTTGTAATCCCAAAGATCCACATGCGAAGGCCCTCCAGCTTGATACAAATAAATAATCCGTTTTGCACGTGGCACAAAGTGAAGTGGATCGAGGACACCTCTCCAATGCTCAGCTTCTAAAGACTCCGCACTAACTGTTTGTTGACTAGAACTCAAAAGTGAAGCAAGAGCCATAGTTCCAAGTCCTTGAGCGGAGCGAACCAAAAACTCTCTACGAGTCTCTTCGAGTTTAATCTTGTTCATTTCCTGCCGACGAAATTTTGTTTTAAGCTCCAATACTTCAACTCCTTGTAATTGTCTCGTGAAGATTCAAAACTACACGGCAAATAGAGGTCCAGGCAGCTAATTCAGATCGATCAGTTTTGGAAGGCAAAGCAGCCTGACCAACCGAAAGTAACTTTGTTGCCGCTGCCGGATCATTACGAAAACGTTTCCTTTGAGCCTTTAGAAGATATTCCAATTCTTTCTTTTCGTCTTCCGAAGGAAGTCTGCCTAGGGCCCGTTGGTAAACTCGGATGAGGCTCATATTTAAATCGGATCCAGATTCAGCCAAAATATTCTGTGCAAAGAAACGAGCTGATTCTACAAAGGTTGGATCGTTGAGTAAAACCAGTGCCTGAAGTGGCGTATTGGAGATTGATCTCTCTGATATACATTCCTGACGTTCAGGGGCATCAAAGGCCTTCAGGGCTGGATGTAAAAAAGATCTTTTCCAGTAAACATAAAGGCCTCGTCGATACTGTTCTTTCCCACTGGAATGTATCCAGTTAGAACCAGGACCCAATACTCCAAAGGTCTCGATATCCTTCCAGTAATCATCGGGCTGATAAGGCTTGAAACTAGGTCCTCCTATCCTGCGATGGAGTAGTCCACTGATAGAAAGAACAGAATCTCTAACCAGTTCAGCCCTAAGCCTGAACCGTGCTTGCCTTGTGAAGAGACGGTTATCTGGATCAGACTTTGTTGTCTCTTCGGTAGCAATTGAAGACTGACGGTAGGTCCCTGACATTACAATAGACTTTACAATTGACTTTATATCCCAACCACTTTCCATGAACTCAACAGCAAGCCAGTCGAGCAAATCCGGATGGGTAGGCCATTCACCTTGAGCTCCCAGATCCCCAGTATTTCTGGAAATAGCCCTTCCGAGGAATTCCCTCCATAAGCGATTAACCAAAACTCTTGCAGTTAAAGGATTATCCGAGGAGGTAATCCAGTTAGCGAGATCAAGCCTAGAAGCTCGGTGTCCATCCGTCTGCAGTCCAGGCAAAAACGAAGGAACGGCAGGTTGCACAATTTCTCCTGAATCATCCTGCCAGTTACCTCGAGGAAGAACGCGAACAATGCGAGGCTCTACAGCCTCGGTAACGAGTGTGACCTGCAACTCATCAGACAAATAATCTAGCCTGGCCTGCTTTTTAACAATCTCCTTCTTTTCGGCCTTGGGTCGATCACCACCACCTACCGCGATCCAGTAAAGATCTCGAAGACGATTCTCGATATCTTGGACCTCAACCAGTTTCTGGTGTGAAGCAGACGAGGGAGGAAAAGGATGCGCTGGTGCCATAAAAGGGTCATTGAGAAACAAGGCTTTTTCTTTCACATCGGCAAAAAAAGAAGCCATGCTATAGAAATCCCGCATGGTAAAAGGGTCAAATTTGTGATCATGGCATTCGGCACAGGCCATAGTTGAGCCAAGCCAAACAGTGCTGACAGTGCGAACGCGGTCGGCAGCATATTTGGCTAGATATTCCTTGGACTGAGCTCCACCCTCCTTGGTGGTCTGCCCTAGTCGGTTAAAACCGGATGCAATCTTGGCATCAGAATTTGGGCTGGACAGAAGGTCCCCTGCTAGTTGCTGCCGAGTAAATTTGTCAAAGGGCATATTTTGGTTAAAAGCCCGAATAACCCAGTCTCGATATGGCCAAATACGACGATGTACGTCGGAGTGATAACCATTGGTATCAGCATATCGAACTAGATCGAGCCACATAATAGCCATTTTTTCTCCGAAGTGGGATGATGCCAAAAACCGATCAACCAAGTTCTCGTAGGCCTTCGGATCTGATGATTTGAGAAAACCCTGCACTTCTTTATAGGAAGGAGGCAAGCCTAATAGGTCTAGACTCAAGCGTCGGATAAGGGTCCTTCTATCTGCCTTGGGAGCAGGACTAAGCCCTGCTTCTACTAATTTCACACGAACAAAACAATCGATGGGCCCCAGGTTGACAGACTGAAGTGAAGGAACCTCAGGACGGACAAGGGGCTTGTAAGCCCAGTGCGACTCCCATTTAGCCCCTTGTTCAATCCATCGGATTAAAAGAGATTTCTCACGTTTGCTCAGCAGTTTACCACCACTACCTACTTCGTCCTTTTCAGGAGGCGGCATCTGTTTTTTTGGATTCTCTTCGAGTATTCGTCCCACCAGAGCACTGGCTTGTGTAGAACCTGGTGAAATGGCTGCGTACTTATAACCCTGCCGCTTGCCGATGGCTCCTTCCCGGATGTCTAACCTCAACTTTGCTTTACGAGGCCCACTGTCTGGACCGTGACAGGCAAAGCATTTATCCGAGAGAATTGGCCGAATATCTCGGTTGAACTGGACCTGTTCAGGCAGGTCAGAAGCCATATCAAACCGGGACAACGAGGAACAAGAACTGGAAAAAATAATCAGGACGCTAAAAAGAAAAAACCGATCCAGCATGATTAACACCGAGAAGAGATATTGTAAGGAAAGTTAAAACTCCACCGACTCTCATTACCAGAAAGAAAGAAGAAGTTCATTTTCTTTCCTATATATTTCTTGTCTTAGTTCCCCGTCCAGGCCAGGAAATACTTCCAATTATTCTAACTAGAACTAATCTGTCTATGCTCTTCTAATTATGGATTAGGCCACCATTCCATGTGGATCTATGACATATTTTTTTGCAGCACCCTGGTCAAAATCTTTATAGCCCTCCGGGGCCTGGTCTAAAGAAATAACAGTTGCATTAACAGCATCGGCAATTTGGACACGGTCCCACAGGATTGCCTGCATCAATGCTCTATGGTATGTCATGACTGGACACTGTCCTGTCGTAAAACGATGACTTTTTGCCCATCCTAAACCAATCCGGATACTTAAAACTCCTGTTTTGGCATTTTCATCGACAGCTCCTGGATCTCCTGTTACATATAGACCTGGTATCCCAATAGCACCACCGGCTCTCGTAATCTCCATAGTTGCGTTTAGAACCGTAGCAGGATGTTCTTCAACAGCATCGCTACCATGCCCACGAGCTTCAAATCCCACACAGTCCACTGCCGCATCTACTTCCGGCTCACCCACTATCTGTTCAATCTGTTCTGCCAAGGTTGCATCCTGTCTAAGATCCACTATTTCACAACCGAAAGAGCGTGCCTGTTCAAGTCGTTCTGGGATCATATCTCCGACGATTACACATGCTGCTCCGAGAAGCTTGCAGGATGCAGCAGAAGCCAAGCCGACAGGGCCTGCTCCAGCCACATAGGCAATTGTGCCCGGGCCAACACCAGCGGTAACAGCACCATGATAGCCAGTTGGAAATATGTCCGACAATAGCGTTAGATCTCGGATCTTTTCCATCGCCTGTGCTTTATCTGGGAATTTTAAAAGATTAAAGTCTGCGTAAGGAACCATCACATACTCTGCCTGACCTCCTATCCAACCGCCCATGTCCACATATCCATACGCTGCTCCAGGACGAGCAGGATTTACGCTAAGACATACCCCGGTGTCACGTTCCTTGCAACTGCGACAACGACCACATGCGATGTTAAATGGAACAGAAACCAAGTCTCCCACCTCGAGAAACTCAACATCGTTTCCACACTCAATAATCTCACCAGTGATCTCATGACCAAGGACTAATCCAGCTGGTGCCGTTGTCCGACCTCGAACCATGTGTTGATCACTTCCGCAAATATTAGTAGAAACAATCTTTAAAATGACACCATGATTACACTTTCGACTACCTAGCTCCAAAACTGGAAAATCGATACTCTGGACATCTACAACTCCCGGCTCTAGATAAACAACACCTCTATTAACTGCCATGATTCCTCCTACGGATGCAATCAAACTGATCTCGACCCAAACTCATGAAAATATCAATGAGATTATCACTCTACAGATCAGAACTCTACTTATGTGTATTTCCCAATCAAAAACTAATCCCTGAAATCTGCAACTTAAAATCTCTGATCAAGCTAAAAGGGCCAGTACAATTCAAAATGATAAAAGCTTTGTTTTAACCAAAAGTATTATATTCTTCCACGCTCTTAAAAGGAACAAATTCAAACACACCCTGTTTTTTATAAATTTACATACTACAATGCTATCTGGTTTGAAGATGGATTTTCTAAGTAGGAGGGTTTCAAATATGTACAGCTTTAAATGGTTACTTTATTCATTAATTATCTGTTTGGGATTTTCTTTCGCTCTTGCCCATCATCCAAGTCCCATACACCTACTCCATAATGAAACTTCTGATTCTTCCCAAACCAAGGAGGTGAGAAAAGGAGAGACACGAGTGAGCGGACAAGGAGAATTTCGCTTTCGCGTTCTTTATACAAGATCCCATCTTCCAGAACCAGCCATTGCTGTTCTGAAATCGGCTCATGGTGGTTTTGCCGTGGACCGAAGATCCGGTAGGGGCCAAACCTACTTTGCTTTACCAGGCGCTGGAATAATTGAAATCAGTGGTGATCTAGCTTCAACAACACTGCTGGAAACAGATGAAAATATGCAAAAACTAAATATGCATAATGCAACTATTTGGTACGATCAATCTGGGACTCCTTTTCTTAGTTTCCCTGCCAACAACGCTGCTGCCATCTTCACAACTACCATCCAGGGAAAACTAGTTCACACATTAGCTGCCCCAAGTAGTGGTGAACAATTCAACCAGACAGTAGTGACTAACTATTTTCTTGCAAATGGAAAATTTTCTCCGACTGATGTTGAGTACCTGTCGGGTCTATTTTATATAACAACAGGCTATTCCAGCCTTGACTATGTTCTCACCGCTAAGGTAACCAATACAGCACCTTTCCAGGTGACATGGAATGATTTAGCCTTTGGAGGTAAAGGAGACAAGCCAGGTCAATTTGGAACCGGGCATGGGATTACTATTTCTTCAGAAAAAAAACAAATTGACGTTGCCGACAGATCCAAGGGAGAAATCGATCAGTTCACCCCGTATGGGCACTACGAAACCACCTGGAAATTGCCTATTGGATCCTACCCCTGTGATATAGACTATTCAGGTGATGTTGCCATTGCAGGTTGTCTGCACGGACCCGATCGAAGTAAAGGCGCACCTATATATCTTTTTGAAAATCGTAAGATGGTTTCAACAGTTATGATCAAAGAGGAATTGGGACTAGAAAATTTCCAACACATCCATAACGCCGTCTTACGAAAAATTGGACAACGCTACTACATCATTGCTCAAGCATGGAATCCAGGAGATTTTGCAATATTAGAACAGATCCCATAGGACAACTCTTTCTGAAAAAATTTTGCAGTAGCCTACAGTGAAGGCTCCTAAGATACTCGGAGAGAAGAAAAAAGATAGTCACTTTTACAAGGCCAACTAAGGAAGAGAATATCCTTTAACTATCAACCTAATAAATTTGCTCAATTTGGGGCGATAGTAATGATTGTATTCTTTTAAACACTAGTTATTCAGACCCCCTTATTAAGGAGTCTTTTTTCGGGTTGATTTCTAGAAAACTAAAACATCCGATCTGACTCAAGAGATGTTAGCGCTTAAAAGTATATGTCAAACGGACTAAATATAGCCTATCTGGACTGCCTAACTTTAACCCTATTCTATGCCTTACTTGACTGTCTTTCGGACAGTATTGTCTCGAACAAACTTCTGGAGTTTCATGCATCCATCTTTAATAAAATGCATTAATACTCCCAACACTTTCTTCGAACTTGAGGTAAACAGCTATGTGCTGCCAGGCCAGCCCCTAACCCTTGTGGATACAGGAATTGGAACTGAAAAGGCCTGGATAGCCCTGTTACAGGGGCTAGAAAAAATAGGTTTTCAAATTGAAGACATCCAGCAAATTGTTCTGACTCACAAACATCCGGATCATTTCGGACTAGCCCGCAGAATCCAGCGCATTTCTGGTGCTCGAGTATTTATTCATAAATTTGACCTCGCAGATATCTTAGATTTCCCTGAAAAGCATGAAAGTCGAGTTTTAAGAACATTGGAACGCTGCCGCTCCTCAGGAGTTCCCGATAATCTAATCAATATGTGCAAACCTGCCATTGAATTTGCTGGAAAGATGGCTGAGTCCGTTGAGGCAGAACCTCTTCAAGAAGGACAGATATTACCTATCAACGGTCAGGATTTGGAAATACTCCACACACCAGGACACACGATAGGATCGGTCTGTCTTCGCTACGGGAAAACCATCATAACGGGAGATCATGTACTCCCCCATTACACCCCCAACATTGGAGGAAGCGATTGGGAAAATCCTAGCTTACTTCTGAAGTTTTTTAAGTCCTTGGAACGCCTTAGATCCCTCTGTGACAAAAGTCTGGACGTTTTACCAGGTCATGGACCGCCGATTAAAAGACTCTCAGATCGTCTGGATCACATAATCAACCACCACAAATTCAGGAACATTCAGATTCTCAAAATCTTAGAAACTGGAGGAAAAATGACTTCCTGGGAAGTAGCTTCACAATTGTTTGGAGATATGCAGGGAATACATGTTTTCTTAGGGTTAGGAGAGGTGGAGGCCCACTTCAGATACCTTGAAAATCAAGGAAAAATAAAGTTTTCTAACGGGAATTATTCTTTGGCTTGATATATTTAAATAGCTCCTTTAGTCATCCAAAAAATGACATCTTTCGAACTAAAAAAATATTACTTAATGAGAAACAAAAACTGGTATCTCGATTATTATCTGTATTGACAAGACAACATGAGTAAAACATGGTGAAAAGAACTAAGATGTCAACAAAGAGTCTGGACCTCGTCAACATTCCAAAACAACCTATTCGAGTCTTCGTTCCGGCAACCGTTGCCAATGTTGCATGTGGTTACGATGTTCTTGGCTTTGCAGTTGAAGGACCAGGTGATGAGGTCACTGTCAAAGCAATTAGCAGACAGGATTTAATAATTAAAAAAATAGAAGGAGATAGAGGGAAACTACCTCTTGACCCAAGACAAAATACGATCACAGTCCCAGTTTTCAAGTATCTTGAAAAGCTTCAATGTAAATCTGGTTTTGAATTCGAACTGATCAAAAATATACCCTTTTCTGGAGGGATGGGATCGAGCTCTGCAAGCTCAGTAGCAGGTGTTTATGCGGTAAATGAACTGCTAGGAAGGCCTCTCAACATTCCAGATCTACTCCCTTTTGCTATGGAAGGAGAACAGATTGCATGTGGTTCTGCACACGCTGACAATGTAGCTCCTGCCCTTCTGGGAGGATTTGTTGTTGTGCGAAGCTATAGTCCTCTCGACATAGTTAAAATCAATGTCCCAGATCATCTTTACTGTGTCATTGTTCACCCTGATATTTTGATTAGTACAGCGGACTCTCGAAAAGTACTGCCAAAAAAAATTCACCTGAAAGATGCTGTCAGACAATGGGGTAACGTCGCTGGCCTCATTACCGGACTTATGAAAGGTGATTTAGATCTTATTGCTCGGTCTCTAGAAGATCATCTCATTGAGCCCGTCCGGTCCGCCTTCATCCCTGGTTACACAGACGTTAAAAAATCTGCTCTTAAGGCAGGAGCATTAGGTTGTAATATTTCTGGTTCAGGACCATCTGTATTCGCCCTCACATCCTCAAAAAAGATCGCAGAAAAAACTGCATTAGAAATGCAAGCAGCATTTGGAAGAGTTGGGGTTGAAAACCAAGCCTACATTAGTCAGATCAACAAAAAGGGTCCAAAAATTATAGTCTGAAAGTAACACCATCTTGGGACTTGGTTGTGAAAAAAAGTGAAGTCAGTTTGAGGAAACCATCCACAGAAAGCTACTCCCAAAATGGTCAAAGTTTATTTAATGAAACGTAGTTTCATTGCTAAGTTCAAGATTCTATCTCCTGTTTTCTTACTTTGTTTTTCAGTACTAGGTTTTCTCGACGCTTCTTCAGACTCTTTACCTCATATCGAAGAAATTCTTGAGAAAGTTCGAGAAAATCTAAGAAGCGACCGCTATCTTCTTCGCAATTATACTTACAACGAGAGTCAAGAAATTTTGGAAATGAGTAAAAAGGGTGATCTCAAGAACATACGGACGATGATCTATGAGATCTTTCCATCTGCCGCCGAGGAAATCACATACCGCAGACTTGTCTCAAAAAACGGGAATCCAGTCTCAAAAGATAAACTACTAAAGCAAGACAGAAAACATAAGAAACATGTCCAAAAATACGCCCAAAAATTCCAGAAACGTGGCCTATCAGTCCAGTCTGTATTAGAAATGGCGGAAGAAGAAGCCCTTTACCAGGAAGAACAGGCGCTAGATGAAATGTTTCTGCTCTACCAGTTCAAGGTCCAAGGCAGTGATTTTCTTGAAGGAAACCCAACTCTCATCGTTACCTTTACGCCTCGTCCAGACTTTAAGGTAAAAACAAAGCATCTAAAACCCTTAAAAAAAATCTGTGGGCGTGTCTGGATTAACCAAAACAATTACCAGCTGGTTCGTATCGAAGCCAAGACACTGTCCAACCTTCATCTTGGATGGGGAATCATTTCTAAACTCAATAAAGGTGCAAACATGTCCTTTCAGAGACGAAAGGTAAATGACGAGATCTGGCTTCCAGCTGAGTCTTTTTTCCAGGGTACTGGTAGAATCCTCATTTTCAAGGGATTCCGATTTGAGTTGAGGAAAAAATACTCCCAATATAAGAAATTTTCTGTGGGAACAAGCTCAACTTTAGTTCCCGAGTAATCAACATACCCTGGGTTTGTTGCAATAAATAAATTTGGGTAAAAACTAGAGTCTTTCCACAATAGTGGCAGTAGCCAAACCATGGGCAGCACACATAAGTTGCAGTCCGAACTGACCATCAATCGATTCTAATCCTGCCAGCATTTTTGCCATTAGCCCACCCCCAGTGGCACCTAAAGGGTGTCCATGCGCAATTGCCCCTCCCCAGGGATTAACTCTTTCAGAAATCCCATCAAACTCCCGGAGCCACATCAAAGGAACCGGGGCAAAAGCCTCATTTATTTCGATCCAATCCAAGTCTTGAATTTCTAGCCCTGCTCGTTCAAGGGCCTTCGGGGTTGCTGCCAGAATTCCAGTAAACTGCAGAGAAGGATCAGCTCCTACCACAACACGAGCTCGAAACCGGGCACGGGGACGAAGACCATCGGCCTCAGAACGTCTGCGTTCACCAATTAGCAAAACAGAGGCCCCATCAGAAATCTGAGAGGAATTTCCAGCAGTCAGAACTCCATACTCTGCAGAACGAAAGACCGTCTTTAAGGATTCCATCTCAATAAGATCTACAGGATCTCGAATCCCTTCGTCATACTTGACACATCGTGAAGCACCGGTTTCCCCTTGGATCTTGAGTGGGACTATCTCAGAACTCAGAGCTTTGCTTGCCTTTAAATGACTTTCAGCCGCAAATTTGTCACACTCTTTTCTACTGATTTTCCATGTTGAGGCCACCCTTTCTGCACTTTCCCCCTGGTGAACAAGATCGAACCTCGACTCCAGCTCTGGATTTAAATTGCCTAGACTACCTTCAATGTCACTAAACATCGGAACCCGAGTCATACTTTCAACTCCAGCTGCAATCCCGTAGTCTAGATCTCCAACTTCAATCGCCTGCGAGATAGAATGGACTGATTGCTGACTGGACGCACACGCCCGATTGACTGTAAAGGCTGGAATTTCTACTGGCATTCCAGAGAGCAATACCGCTAATCTACCAACATTGGCAGCCTGCTCTCCAATCTGAGTCACTGCACCTACAGTCACATCACTGATGTTCTCAGGGCTAATTTCAACTTTCTGGAATAGTTGGATTAAAAGATCGGCTAAAAGTCGATCGGGAGGAATATCACTGAGAGCTCCGTGATGTCGTCCAAAAGGTGTACGCAAAGCTTCCAGAATAACTGCTTCACTCATAATTGCTCCTCCATTTCAAAATGATTGAGAAAAATTTAAAATCAATATGCTGCCTAACCATAATGGTTGATTTTCTCGATCGAAAAACTATGCAGGCTCGTGTTGGTGAAGTGGTTTCAAATTCTAAATCAAGAGGTTTCGATTTTAGCTTAACGACAAATGAACCATTTAGCAGCATTGTATGCCGACAAACACTGTCCTATGCATACAGTGAATCTCTGTGCTGAGGTAAAAAAAAGGCAGGAAGAAGGGAATCAACCTGCAAAAGAGCATTTCGGCTCAAAATGTACTCCTCACCTCTAGATAAAAGGAAACCCACTTGTCTCAACTCTCTCAACTGTTTGGAAAATTCCAATGTAATGTCAAAACCAAACTTCTTCTCAAAGTAAGCGGGTTGGATACACCCCAACTTAAACTGCAATATGAATTCCCGAATCATCAATTCTTTCCGACTTAGAGAGAAAGCTCGGTAAATTGGCAGTTCCCCGGCTTGTACTCGCTCCATATACTGTTTTAGATTCTGCTCATTTTGAAAATGGGTGCCATTGATGTGCCCAAATGAAGACACCCCAATAGACAGTAGATCCGCACCCCTCCACAGTGCATCACGATATACAAATGATGCTTTTGATCCCTTTCGTACAGCCGTATAGGCGCTTACGATGTCGTAACCAGACTTTTCTAATTCTAGAAAGGCATAGTCAACCCAACGCCTTTTGGTTGGCCAATCAGCTACAGGAGCAATACGTCTACCTTTCTCCTTCATACTCTGGAAAATTGTTGTGTTGAATGGGATTTCCATCTGATAGACAGTGACACTTTCGGGCTGCATTTTTACTGCACTCTCAATACATCGTTTCCAATTTTCGTCATTTTCCTCGAGCATCCCTGCTATCAAATCAACATTAACCTGAGGAAACCCTTCAGCTTGAATCCAACGCCAGGATTGTTGGATTTCTCTTTTCCCATGAGCTCTTCCATTGATGGAAAGAATTTTCTCATCTAAGTTTTCTACACCCAGACTTAGACGAGTAATTCCTTTCCTACGCATGGCTTTCAGTTTTTTTTCGCTTAATGTTCCAGGCTCACATTCGATGGTGATCTCCTGTGAACAATCCCACGGTAGTCGTTTTTGGAGCTTTTCAACAAAACTACTGAATTGCTTTGTTGATAGATAAGAAGGGGTTCCACCACCCAGGTAAACAAAGTGCGGTTTCCGGCCACCCAAGAAATCATACTTCAGGTAAAGATCTAGCTCTGCGATTACAGCATCGAGATATTCCTGGATTTCTGCAGCTCGTTGACGTGTATATACCTTAAAATAACAGAAATGACAGCGCTTTCGACAGAAAGGTATATGAATGTATAGACCTATGGGGTTTCCAGATCGTGGGGGTTTATATAGAGCCTCCAAGGCATATCCTACCAATTCTGGTTTCCAAAAAGAGTAGGGTGGATAGTTTGAGATAAAGTAATTTCCAGGCCTAGTTTCTGTTCGTTGTCTGTAGTTTTTTTTAGCCATTTAAAAGCTATCTTTTCCTTTTTCAGGTAGATGTCAGATTTAGAGCAGAAAATCTCATACTTATTACACTTGACAGACAACTCGAAAGTTTTCTTCTGTAGAGTGCCTGATCTGACCAGTAAATAGATGATAACATCAAGCTTCTCTCCCTTTGAAAAGCTTTCTGAAGAGTTCCGAAATCCCTGCAACGTACAAAGAGCTACCTCTTTCCCGACAAGTTCTTCTGTATTCTCTCTTCCCTATTCTCTCCAACTTTAACAACTGCAAAAGTTCGAAAAAAACACAGTAGGGGGGTAATGAAAAGTCAAGTCACTTAAAACTCAGCATTAAAAGTGGCTCCTCAGGTAGGACTCGAACCTACAACCCTCCGGTTAACAGCCGGATGCTCTGCCAAATTGAGCTACTGAGGAGCATTATTGACAAGATCTGGGAATATAGCGGATGCTGACTAACTTGGTCAAGGCTGGAGCAAGGTCTAGTAACTCTTTAAAATTGCGTCTCGCACCTAAAAATCCATCCTTTAACCTCAAAGATTTTCTAGAATAAAATTCATTATCATTCTTTTCATATGGTAGAGCTGCTCCGAATCCCTAATTTGATGCCTTGATTTCGGGTAAATCATAAGGTCAAACTGTTTGCCCGTTTTCTGCAACTTGTAAATAAGTTGAATCGTGTTCTGAAGATGAACATTGTTATCTATATCTCCGTGAATGATCATCAAGCGTCCATGGAGATCATCAACGGCTTCTAGCACAGAGCTTGACTTATAACCTTCTGGATTACTTTCTGGCGTACCCATGTAGCGCTCCGTATAAATAGTGTCGTAAAGTTTCCAGTCCGTCACCGGAGCCCCCGCAACACCTAATTTGAAGCTTTTACTGTGAGTCAATGCATAAGAGGTCATATAACCTCCAAAACTCCACCCCCACAACCCAATCCTCTTGTCATCTATCCAAGCATGAGACTTTAACCAGAACAGACCATCTTCTATATCGAGCAACTCTAGTTCCCCAAAGTTTCGATACAGTGGCCAGACTGATTCAGCTCCCTTTCCGCTAGCCGTTCTATTGTCACAGGCCCAGATAACATAACCCTTTTGTGCCATCAGTTGATTCCACAAATACGCTTTGCCTCCCCAAGCATTTCTAACCTTTTGCACATGGGGACCAACATAAACATCCAACAAAACTGGATACTTTTTAGCGGAATTGAAATTGGGA
>CAZMUJ010000057.1:0-2712 GCA_964569605.1 uncultured Acidobacteriota bacterium | reverse complement strand
AGACGGATTGGCAAGTGTGATGAGTGGTGATGCTGACACAGGAAAGTATGGATTCATTGATATGACTGGAAAGATGGTCATAAACCCTCAGTTTGGCTTCGCAAGCCCATTTTCAGAGGGCTTGGCAATCGTGAGGATTGGTGATGCTGACACAGGGAAACATGGATTCATTGATAAGACTGGAAAGATGGCCATCAACCCTCAGTTTGACAACGCATCTGAATTTTCAGAAGGATTGGCGCTAGTGGTGATAGGTCATCGCTTCACAGGGAAACACGGATTCATTGATAAGACCGGAAAGATGGTTATCAACCCTCAGTTTGGCCGGGCAGGCGCATTTTCAGAAGGGTTGGCAAGCGTGATGATTGGTGATCGTTTCACAGGGAAATATGGTTTCATTGATAAAACTGGAAAGATAGTCATCGACCCTCAGTTTGGCTTCGTAACCGCGTTTTCAGAAGGATTGGCAGCCGTGAAGAGCAGTAGTGATAAGACTCAGACCTGGGGATACATCAGCAGGTAAAGCCTTCTCAATGAAAAAATTATTAGAGCGTAATAACTTGATCTGGGGGGTTAGTGCCAAGTGCCTCATAGAGTTGAGGAAAACAACCCGCAACCACACCTTCAACGGTATTCTTAGCGGTAACCTCTCCTGATCCACATTGCTCAAAGGATCCTTCCCCGAGACCTCTTCTGATGGCACATTGATCGCAGATCATGAGTAAAATATTTTTTTCCTTAGCTACCTTAGCAAGCCTAATCCCGACTTCATTACCCTCTGCCAAAGTGAACAAATTGTCGTCAAAGAACATCATTCCTACAACTTCCACACCATGGGTATCTTGTTCGAGCTGTGGGAGAATCATTGTGGCTAGTTGAAACGTAGAGGCCATATTGCCTCTGAAAACATAGGCTATCTTCAACGTTAGAGCTCCTTACTTCTTTGCTAAAGTTTAGGATCGTCAACAAAAAACTGGAGGACTCTATCACGTAGCTGATCCGATTAGTCAGTCTTTCGTATTTTTTACATTCCTTCAACAAGAGATATGTTTCTTTCAATCACTTTTCTGACATCATCTCCCATCAATCTTAGTGCTTCCTGATAGTCTTTGTTTTCGTAATAGGATTTTGCTTCGTCAAGACTATTAAATTCCAATACAGCACCAAATATCATCGGCGCTCCCTCTAAGGTGCCTTTAACTTCGCCAGCACAAATGACTTTAAAATCACCTCTTTCAACTAAAGGTTCTATTGCTTCAAAATATTTCATGAACAATTCTTGATCGTGAATGTTTATAACTTGTGAAACCCAGTAGCCTTTTGCCATTTTTATTGCCGCCTTGGTAAGTGATAAATTCGTTTGAATAAATCTAACATAGAAAACCTGTTTAGATCTTATTGGAAATCTCTATAAGGTTGAGATCAGGGTCTCTCACATAAAGAGATCTAATGGGCCCAGTTGCCCCTGTCTTTTGGACGGGGCCATCTTCAATTTTAATTTCGTTTTTTAAAAATATATTTTGCCACTCTTCTATTGGTGTGGAACTTAAAAAACAAATATCAACGGCACCTGATACAGGGTTCTTTGCATGTGGTGTGTACGGTGCTTCTTCATGATGAAGATTTATCTTTTGGTCCCCGAATTTTAACGATGTCCGGGTCTGTCCACCATCCGAAGGAGTAAAGGTGTGTAACTTCATTCCTAGTACGTCGCAATAGAACGATATTGTTTTAGCCATATCACTCGCGGTTAAAACTATGTGGTCAATGGTTGTCAAGACCCCGCATTCTTCTTCACTCATTTTTAAGACTAAATAGGGTCTGTCTCTTTTGAGTAAAAAGGACGCGACACATTCCATCTTTCTTTCAGGTAGTTGCAATTTTCACAAGCTGAGGATGCCTGAGGATAATCGTTAGACTTCAGTAATTCTGTTGCTTCTAAAACTTTTTGTTCAACCCAGCTAGTGTCACACTCCAGTCTTATAACGTGTAAATCGAATTTTAGATTTTGATCGAAAAAGGGTTCGTTTTTTAAACCATTGAAGTAAACCAAATATGCTTCGTTGGCTACCTGGAATCCGTTTTTTCTGAACATCCACTGATACATCTCGAGCTGCCTTTGGTACCCCCTTGCATAATCATATTTCTCAAACGTCTCTTCCCAATTAAAGATATTTTTTGCGGTGGCTTTCACGTCGGCAATAATTAATTCATCGCTCGGTTTAACCCAAACATCATCCACTGCCCCGTAAAAGTTATAACCTTTCTCCTCGTCTACATATCCAATTCCCTGCCTATAATTTCTCCACTTATCCATGTCCGGGTGATCAAACGGGATTGCGTCAATTCCGTGCTCAATGAATAGAGGATGTGGCTTCTTTTCTTTTCTGTAGTGGTCAAATTCATTTTTACAAAGGTTGTCCACTGCAATATTGAGAGTGAAAGGAAGCATCCTTGGTTTAACACTATATTTGTATTGCAAAACAAAGCACCTTTTACATCGAAGGTATTGCTCAACGCCCGTTCTGCTTATTTTCTGCATTTGTCTTCGATCCCTTAACTCCGTGGTTGTCTCTTTTATGTTAATTTAGATCCCATGAATACAACAGCGTTACTTAAATATTCATTAATTTGTTTTGGTTTCGTTTTTTGCTCTGTCTATGCACTTTTCCAATTAAATCCGCTCGGTGGCTGGGCTTGGGCACCTTCTCA
>CAZMUJ010000056.1:0-1537 GCA_964569605.1 uncultured Acidobacteriota bacterium | reverse complement strand
TATATATGTCCGTTGGAGTAACTTTGGAGTAACTAGGCTTCGATCATAGGGTTGCCATCGTCCTGATGGTCATTAATCACGATGGTGAAATCACCGATGCCAGGCACATCATCGTCTCTGACCGGTGCTGGCTTACCGAAGCCCCTGTCAGCTAACCAAGAGGCAGCTTCCATACGTTCCCAGATGCTAGCGTTCTGGTCACGCAGGACCGCCAGAACTACGTCTACGAGTTCATTGACTTCAGCAGTGGACTCTTTGATGTAAGCACGAAAGCCCTTTGGTCTCCCACTAGGATTCCCGCTTTGTCCTGCTATGAAGCGACCTGTAAAGTCCCTGTTCTGAGGTAACCCATTTACTGGCATTTAAGATTTCCGGTAAAAGAGCGGCACTTGTAACGAATTATTAACCAACTAAAATTTTATGTTCCACCAACAACAGAACAGACACGTGTATTCATTCTGAGCTCAAGGTCTTTGTTCTCATTAATCGTAGCCATTAAGGCGTCGCAGGTGACGTTATTTTTTGGGAAAACCTCAAGCGCAAAGTCAATTCGGTTTAAAGAAGATATGGATGAATATTGAAGGTTATTTGGTATTTCGTGAAACCCATACTCATTTAAAGTCCCAGTCCCTACATAGGTGTGTGCGATTGTCCAAAAATCCCAAGACTGCAGTTCTGGATTAAATTCTAAAGGCGATTCAAGAATTATTTGATGATTCCTGAGAGTCCAAACAAGGTAACTTTTTTCTGTACTATTTTGCGCTACTATCCCGGTTTCCTGACATCCAAATGGATCCTCCGACCAGCAATTTGCCTTGTCTCTCGTAACTTCTTCAAGCTCTAAACCTGAAACACCCTCGGGATCCTCAAATTCAGAAATTAGGAACCCTGAATTTCTAGCATTATCTTCTTTATTTTCGTCCCCCCAGTTAGGGTGATATAACGTTGCTTTGTACTTTAATCCCTCTTTAACCTCTAACCTGCGGACAACCCACTGTGTGGCTTTTGGAGGCACTATGACTTCAATGGTTTTTATACTAGAAGTGTCGGTTAATCCTTCCGCAGTTTCTCCTACTGCATAAACTCGAGTTGCAAACCATTTGTCAGTAGGATTTGTGACCGAAAATCCCGCACGAGCAATCAAGTCGCCCCAACCTGATGGAGCAGGGGTTTCAATTTCCATTTCTCCAAATATCAGATCTTGCACACCCTCAGGAGCTTTCGTGGGTGAAGGAACAACTGTTGCAGTAGGGGTCAGTGTAGGCGTTGCTGTCTGGAATATATATGTAGGAAAAGGGGTCGGTGTGAAAGATGACTTAATGGTCGTTGGAGCTACTGACGGATCCGCGACTACTAGACTCCCATTAACTGAAAAAATAACACCTTCCTCAAATAATGACCTCGACTCACGACTACATTTTTCATCCTTTCGACTAAATACCACTTAAGTCAGATTGTTTTTGATCTTTGTGGGTTCTATATCTAGTAACTCCCGAAGTCCCTCACATCCTTCATCCACAACCTTATCTTTGGCAGT
>CAZMUJ010000055.1:0-5620 GCA_964569605.1 uncultured Acidobacteriota bacterium | reverse complement strand
ATCGATAGAATGCGGCACTCAGCAACGCGTTCTCTATTCGAGCGTCGTGATTGCATTATCGTCTGTAGTGTAAGTTGTATCTATGGTTTAGGATCTCCTGAGACTTACTACGGTATGGTTCTTGTCCTTGAAAGGGGTGCTCATATGAGCCGTAGGGACATCCTTAACAAGCTAGTTGCCATTCAATATGAGAGACGAAATCACACCCTTGAACGTGGGACTTTTCGCGTCCGTGGAGATTTGATAGAAATTGTTCCTTCCTACGAAAACTATGCCATCCGAATCGAGATTTTTGGAGACGAAATAGAGAGAATATTTCAATTTGATGTCCTAACTGGTGAGGTGTTTGGGGAACGTGATCGAATTCTAATTTATCCAAAATCACACTATGTCATTCCAAAAGATCGTTGGAGTCAAGCAGTGAAAAGTATTAAAGGAGAACTAGATGAATGTCAATCAGAGTGGGAACAGAACGGTCGTCTACTCGAAGCCCAACGAGTTCACCAGCGGACTATGTTTGACCTTGAGATGATAAAAACGGTTGGCTACTGTCAGGGTATCGAAAACTACTCCCGTCATTTAACTGGGCGCCTTCCAGGTCAGCCCCCACCGACTCTTCTCGATTATTTCCCCAAAACCTCTACTATATTCATCGACGAGAGCCACGTTACCATCCCACAAGTTAGGGGTATGTACCAAGGCGATAGGTCTCGAAAATCAAACTTGATCGAATTTGGATTTCGATTGCCTTCAGCTCTCGACAACAGACCTTTAAGCTTTGAGGAGTTTCAGGTTCGGATTCCTCCGGCAGTCTATGTATCGGCTACTCCCGGCCCATATGAACTTTCTCGCACAAAAGGTAAAGTGATCGAACAGATCATTAGACCAACAGGGCTAATGGATCCTCTAATAGAGGTCCGACCAGTTAAGGGACAGGTAGATAATCTCTTAGAAGAGATTCGAAGCAGAGTAGAGCGAAGAGAGCGGGTCTTAGTTACCACACTAACCAAACGAATGGCAGAGGAATTGACGGAGTACTACACTGAGATTGGAGTGTCTGTTTGCTACCTGCACTCGGAAATTGACACTCTTGATAGAGTCAAGATTCTAAGAAACCTCAGGCTAGGAAAATTTGATGTCCTGGTTGGAGTAAATTTGCTCCGAGAGGGTCTTGATCTTCCCGAGGTTTCTCTGGTAGCCATACTGGACGCAGACAAAGAAGGTTTTCTTCGGAGTGATACCGCTCTCATCCAAACCGTTGGAAGAGCAGCCCGAAATATCAATGGCATGGCAATAATGTACGCTAATCGAAATACTGGATCAATGGAAAGAGCCCTCTCTGAGACAGCACGCCGACGGGAACTCCAAAAGGTTTATAATCAAAAACATGGCATCACACCTGAGTCAATCTTGAAACCCGTGAATGAGGCACTTCTAGACATGGTTGCTGCCGACTATTTTGAGGTTCCAACAACTTCCAAAGAACTGGAATTCTTCAAATCGGTCAAGGACATCGAAAAGGAAATTGAATTAAACAGCAAACGTATGCTTAAAGCCGCTTCAGATTTACACTTCGAGAAGGCTGCTCACTTCCGAGATCGTGTGAGGCACCTTCGTGAACTCCTAATGGAAATGACTTCTCACCCATCTACGCCCACTTCGGAGACTTTTTCAAAGTCCAATACACCAAAATGAATGATTCTGTCCCGCAATCCATAAACCAAACTATCGAACCGACCAATTTCTTACAAGGTGAAGTCCTTCTACCGGGAGACAAATCCATCTCCCATCGTGCTGCACTCCTCGCATCCATGTCTCAGGGACTTTCTACAATCAACAATTTTTCGGAGAGTGAAGACTGTTTACACACCCTTAAATGCCTTGAAGAAATAGGAGTTAAAATCAAACGATCACCAAAAACAATTAGCATCGAAGGCTTGGGAGTCCATCAACTTAAAAGGCCAATTAGGACCTTGCACGCCGGAAATTCAGGAACTTTAATGCGACTTATGTCAGGAATGCTTTCTGGGCTTCCGTTTCCGAGTCGGATTGACGGAGATGCCTCCCTAACGAGTAGGCCAATGGATCGAATTATTGTCCCTTTGACAGCTATGGGAGGTCAAATCGAGGCACATGAACATCAATTTCCTCCCCTCATCATCAGGGGACAGCGTCTAAAGGGAATTAAATATGAGTTACCTGTGGCGAGTGCCCAGGTCAAGTCGTGCCTTCTACTGGCCGGTCTTTTAGCCAAAGGCACTACAACCCTTATAGAACCTATACCTACAAGAAATCATACTGAACTTTTGCTCCCGAGCTTTGGGGGGAAAATAGTCAAAAAAGGTAATTGCATTAAACTAGATGGAGAACAATCACTGCAGGGGTCCAAACTGCAAGTCCCAGGGGACATTTCTGCTGCTGCCTTTTTCATAGTAGCAGCAAGTATAATTCCTGGATCAAAACTCAAGCTCAGGAGTGTAGGATTAAATCCTTCCCGAAGTGCTCTTCTAGATCTGTTGATGGAAAGTGGGGCGCACATTCAGATTAACAGACAGAAAGTTTCGTCTGGGGAACCAATTGGCGACATTTCCATTTCGTATTCGGATAGACTCTTGGAACAATTCCCCAGACACATCGGAAAATCTCAGATTCCTTTACTCATTGACGAAATACCTGTGTTAGCAATTTTGGGAACTCAACTAAAACATGGCCTAGAAATCACTGAAGCCGCAGAGCTCAGGACAAAGGAATGTGATCGTATAAGTGCCATCGTTGAAAATCTGCGCAAACTTGGCATAGATATCCAAGAAAAAAATGATGGCTTTAGAATTCCACCTGGCCAGACCATCCGAGGTGGGAATGTTCGTACAAGGGGAGATCATCGTATTGCCATGGCTTTTGCCGTCGCAGGCTTAATTTCTCATGAGGCAATTGTTCTGGACAACTCGCAATGTTGCGACATATCTTTCCCAGGCTTTTTTGAGGAGCTGAAATCGATAATCAGATGAAAGCTAATCACATCTTCTTGATTGGATTTATGGGGTCCGGAAAGTCCTGTGTAGGAATTCTATTGGCACGGACCCTTTCTCTTCCCTTTGCTGATCTCGATAAGCTTATAGTAGATTCCCAAGGACAAAGCATCAGCTCTATTTTTGAGACATACGGGGAAAGCTATTTCAGGGAACTAGAGACTCGGTTACTCTGGCAAGCACTCGACGCCCCTCCCAGTGTTTTAGCATTAGGAGGAGGCACTCTTGTGGACTCAGAAACACATCGAAACATTCGGCAACATGGGCTTTCTGTATGGCTTAAGGTCTCTGCCCACGAGGCCCTGAAAAGATGCAATTCTGAAACGGGACGCCCTCTAGCTCAGGATCCAACAAAGTTTATGAAACTCTACGAAAAGAGACAACCTATCTATCAAGACTGTGACTTTCATGTCAATGTCGACAAAAAATTACCAGAATCAATTTGTAGGGAAATTGTTAAACGTTTGAAGAAAGCCCAAATTCCTTGGATTAAAAACACTTAAAAAAGAATTTTTTACAATAGTCGGACAAAGGGATGAATGACTAGAAAGAAAAATATAAAAAAGATCCAACAGTTAATTTCTAGTTAGATATAGACGCTAATTTCCCTTCAGATCCTACTTCTTCTGTCTCTCCGACCACCAGAGACAAGGCTGTGTCTTTCGGATGATAGTCTGCCCGTACCGACTGTCCTGCTCCTAACATTCCACGCACGATAAGCAACCCTAGAGGATTCTCCAATTCCCTTCGAATAGCACGCTTTAGTGGTCGGGCTCCATAATTCTGGTCATACCCAACGTGAACCAAAAATTTGCGTGCAGAAGTAGTAAGAGTAAGGTCTATTTTCTGCGCTGCCAATCTTTGCTGCAAATCGGGAATCTGGACCATTACAATTTTCTCCAAATGTTCCTTCTTTAGAGAGTGGAAAATAATAGTCTCATCTACCCTATTCAAAAACTCAGGGCGGAAATGACTGCGGAGCTCTTCAAGAACAATTCCCTTAATATTCTCAAACTCGTTTCCCGAGAAAACACCATTGTAATCCAGAATACGATTACTTCCGATATTGGAAGTCATAATGACGATAGTGTTCTTGAAATCCACAGTTCGCCCTTGTCCATCTGTGAGGCGTCCTTCATCGAGAAGTTGAAGCAGCATATTAAAAACATCTGGATGGGCTTTCTCAATCTCATCAAGGAGAATAACGGCATAGGGACGGCGGCGTACTTTTTCAGTCAGCTGTCCTCCCTCCTCATATCCAACATAACCAGGTGGAGCACCAAGTAATCGAGCCAAAGTGTGACCTTCCTGATACTCCGACATGTCAATTCGAATAATGGACCGTTCGTCATCGAAAAGAGATTCAGCCAGTGCTCTGGCGAGTTCTGTTTTCCCAACCCCAGTTGGCCCCAAAAACAAAAAACTTCCTATAGGTCGCTCTGGGTCCTTAAGTCCAGAGCGGGCTCTGATGACAGCCTCGCTTACCGA
This sequence comes from uncultured Acidobacteriota bacterium, assembly GCA_964569605.1. Taxonomy (GTDB): domain Bacteria; phylum Acidobacteriota; class UBA6911; order RPQK01; family CBDAPI01; genus CBDAPI01. The sequence continues at coordinate 1,103 of CAZMUJ010000055.1, read as the reverse complement.
AGTTACTGCCTCCTCTTGTCCCACTATCCTTTTATGAAGATCCTCCCTCAGACTGACTAACTTCCGCATCTCATCCCCCAATAACTTCGAAACTGGAATCCCAGTCCAAAGGCTGACTACATCAGCAATATCTTCTTCAAAGACTTCCTCCTTCAGAAGTCTGTCTTCTTCCTGCTTTCCTCTTAGCCCATTTTCTTCAGATTCTAGTTCTTGTTCCAGCCTACACAATGAACCATATCTTAGATCTGCAGCCCGATTAAGGTCGTAAATTCGTTCTGCTTTATCAATTTCTATATTGGTCTTCTCAATTTCTTGTCGAAGTTGTCTGAGACGAGAGACCTTATTTTTTTCAGACTCCCATTGGACCTGGAAGAGATCTCTCTGACACCTCAGATCTTCAATAGTTTTTTCTAGCGTGTTCAACCGTTCTACCGCAGCCTTGTCCTTGTCCATCTTCAAAGCTTCACATTCTATTTCCAGCTGCATCACTCGTCTTAGGATTTCATCTAGTTCAGAAGGTATTGAATCGATCTCAGTCCTTATTTTAGCTGCAGCCTCGTCAATCAGATCGATGGCCTTGTCTGGGAGAAAACGGTCCGATATATAACGATTAGAAAGAGTCGCTGCCGCAACAAGAGCAGAATCTTTAATTCTCACTCCATTGTGAACCTCATAGCGTTCTTTCAGACCTCTCAAAATTGAGATGGTTTCGTCAACACTAGGTTGATCGATCAATAAAGGCTGAAAACGGCGTTCTAATGCCGCATCCTTTTCTACTTTTCGGTACTCATCCAGCGTAGTGGCCCCAATACAGTGAAGTTCCCCACGAGCAAGCATCGGCTTAAAAAGATTTCCAGCATCCATAGAACCTTCTGTCTTTCCAGCACCAATAATTGTGTGCAATTCATCGACAAAAAGAATAACTCTTCCTTTTACAGAAAGTACTTCCTGTAAAACAGCTTTCAGCCTCTCTTCAAATTCTCCTCTATATTTTGCTCCGGCAATCAAGGCTCCTATATCTAATGTCACAATTTTCTTGTTTTTAAGTCCTTCTGGAACATCTCCTTTGACTATTCTCTGAGCCAGTCCTTCAACAACGGCCG
>CAZMUJ010000054.1:0-3521 GCA_964569605.1 uncultured Acidobacteriota bacterium | reverse complement strand
TTGCATGGGCATCGGACGCAGTCCTAGGGGGCATGGAAAGCCGACTAGAAATTCTTCTCTCAAATTCTCACATCAAGTGTAACCTTAGCCCAAACAATCTCGTCCAGGCTTTTGCTCCAGATCAACAGGTGTTTTCTAATGGATATCTAATGGAAAAGGTTGAAACTAAGTCGGGTTGGAGCACTCCCATACCAGATGAAGATTGGAGCTCTGGACAGCTTTCGATGTGCCATGACTTCATTATGTCTACGGCTGAAGGTCGTCCTGCAAAATCGACTGGGGAATTGGGACTTGAGGTGGCAAGAGTAGTCTATGGTGCATACTGCTCAGCAAAAGAAGGTAGTCGGTTTCTCCTCTAGTCAGCCTGACCAGAAGAGGAGAAAATAGAAAAATTGAGGTCAAAATGGATCACGATCTAAAAATATCAACAAACTGCAAATTAGACTTTCTTTCTCTTGGAGCCTTAGTCCATCGATTAGACCCAGGAAGGGTCCCCTTTCACAAAGCAACCGAATGTAAGATCCATGTCAGTGGTGGTGAATTCAATTGTGCTGCTAATTTGTCGAATTGTTTTGGTCTTCGTACTGGAATTGCTACCGCTATGGTTGATTATCCAATTGGAGGTTTGATTGCTGAGCGGGTTAACGCTATGAGCGTTACACCCTTCTACAAATGGTTCCAACGTGATGGAGTCACAGGTCCAAATCTAGCGACAGTATACAGTGACCGTGGTCAGGGAATACGCGCTCCTGTGGTTTTCTACAATCGCTCAAATGAAGCTGCAGCACAACTGGGTCCTGGCGACTTTGACTGGAAGACAATTTTTTCTGAAGGTGTATCCTGGTTCCACAGCGGGGGTATCTTTGCAGCACTGTCAGAATCAACAGCAGAATTGATTGTCGAAGCAATGCAGGCGGCAAAAAAAGCTGGGGCGATAATCTCTTTCGACTTAAATTTCAGAGAAAAGCTTTGGAGCATTTCTGGAGGCCAAGATCGTGCGGTTTCTGTACTCAGCAAAATTGTAAAACATGTCGATGTTCTCGTGGGAAACGAAGAAGATCTACAAAAGGGTCTTGGTATTTCTGGTCCGGAGGTTAGCAAAAAGTCCAAACTCGACCCTAGTGCGTTCTTTGGGATGATCGATCGAGTAATTGAAAAATATCCACAGATAAGTATCGTTGCTACAACTCTCCGTGATGTTCACTCAACTAACCGCCACAGCTGGAGCGCTGTAGCATGGATCAACGGCCAAAAATACACAGCTCCGACTTGTGAAATTGATGTTTATGACCGTGTTGGAGGTGGAGACGGGTTCGCTTCCGGATTCTTCTACGGACTTCTCACTGGGGAACAACCCCAAAAAGCCCTCAAGCTTGGTTGGGCTCATGGAGCGCTGTTAGCCACTTTCCCGGGCGATACCACGATGGCTTCAGTAGATTCAGTCAGAGCATTTGCTCAGGGGGGATCAGCACGTATTCGGCGTTAATCGCCTAATAGTTTTTTGGGTAGATAATTGTCGTTGGAATCCAGCGACCCGCCCAGCCTTCCATGAAATGGCTAAAGCTAAGCCAGCTACCTTCTTTTTCTAACTCCCGGTAGGGTTCTCAATTAGAAACTTGAATTCAATAGATTCAGAGTCTAGAAAGAACCTCTCGCATATACATAAATGACTGCTTCATACCAGGTAAGGGATCATTAGGAAAAATCTCATACTCTAGATTGACAAATCCCTGGAAGTTGATCGATTGAAGTTGTTTGAAAATAGCTTCAACTGGCATAAGTCCCTCACCAACAACACACTGACTTTTCGCCTCAGAAAAAGATTTGAGGTCCTTCATGTGCATATCTAAAAGGCGCGGACCTGCCTCAACAACCGACTCAACTACATCAACACCAGTTCGGGCAGTATGACCAACATCAATACAGAGACCAAAGCGGGGATCCCGTCCCTTGACGGCTTTGAGAGCATCCTGGGGTGTCGGGAAATACTCATCTTCAGGACCATGATTGTGAATAGCTACCTTGATGTCATACTCCTTGACAAACTTTTCGATTTTGGGAATGGTTTTCCAGGTAGGTGCAATGACCATTAGTGGCATGCCGCAGTCCTTAGCATATTCAAAATGACTGCGGATATGATCGTCATCATCTTCCCTAAGACTTATAGTTCCACCACCAACAATTTTAAGCCCAGCTTTCTCAATTTGTCCCCGACCCACTGCAAGTTTTTCGGGAGATGCCTCATAAGGCAGATGATAAGACTTGACGTTGACATAAGTTGCTCCAAGCTCTTGTATCATGTCAATGGCGTCTTCCAGTGAAAATTGACGAAGGGAATAGCTAGCAACGCCTAACTTTACAGCAGACGACTTGAGGGTGACCGAACTAGCAGTTCGCCACAAAGCATTGGTAGAGACAACAATTCCAGCAAGAAAACTGCGGCGGTCAATCGATATTTTTGGTGCGATTATACCCACTTTTATACCCAACAAATTCTCATGGCTCGACCTTCTAAAGGGAGCCTTCACTCTGAAACTTGGTGATATTTTAACAGCGTTTACATGGAAAATCTTTCTAAGAGAATTTGACATACTTGTCTGACTGGGTTAAATAAAAACTTCTATAGATTTTCTAGTAGAGTAGATTTATGTCAATTCTGCTTCACATTAATAAACGGTGGCTTTAATGACAAAACATAGCAGAGCTCAAACGGAACTTGATCACCTCAAAGAGGTTAACTCCAGATCCTTGCCTGGACGGATTTTTGGCTATACTCGGTTATCAGGACCGGGCTGGATCCAGGGAGCGATCACTCTGGGAGCCAGCACCGCCACATCTTCTTTTTACCTGGGCTGGAAATTCGGTTACGAGATGCTTTGGGTCAATATCCTGGGAATGGCAATGGGAGTTGTTATGTTTGCGGCTATCGCGCATCCCACGCTCTTTAGAGAAACATCTATCTACCGAGCCATGGGAAAACATGTCAATCCTTTTCTAGCTTTTGCTTGGGCCTTAGCTGCTATCATCACCTCAATTTTTTGGTGTATGAACCAGTTTGCTGCAGCAACCGCTTGTCTGTTTGATATAGGAGAAACAGTAGGTTGGACAGACGGAGTTAATGAGTCGACCGCTATCAAATGGGGGATCGGTTTTCTAATCCTTGTGGTTAGCATTCCCTTGACTTGGACTTATGCAAGCCCACGCCGCACAGGCGTAAGAATTTATGAGTGAGCTCTCAAGCTAATCGTACTTTTCATGATTATCTGTTTTGCTCTAATAGCATGGAAAACTGGAATCCGTTGGTCTGATTTACTGGCGGGATTAATCCCAAATAAACTGCCCAGCTCACCTGAAGATCGTACTATGGTTTTGGGAGCTTTGGGATGTGCTGTCGGCATCAATATGACCTTTTTATTTCCTATTACCCTTCGTGCCCGTAGCTGGGGGAAACATCATCTTGGCCTTGCCCGATTCGATCTAATTTGGGGAATGCTCTTACCTTTTGCAGTCGTGAGTTCTCT
>CAZMUJ010000053.1:0-29737 GCA_964569605.1 uncultured Acidobacteriota bacterium | reverse complement strand
GAGTGTATTCACAAACAAACTCTACATTGGGAGGTAGCCATCCAGCAGGGTCCCTATCCCCTTTAGCCCTATTAGCGGATGAAGAAACTGCGATTAGGGATCCCGGGTATGACAAATCGTTGGCAAAATTCCGGCGTTGCTGGCGTGACCAGCCGTCTTAGCCGCCTTGCGGCTGACCTCTCGGCGTGGGCATCTAGTCAACCATGAACTTCGTGCTCAAGCCCTGGCAGCTCTTGCTTCTCATCCTGTCCGGTTGGATCACCCGACACCAGCAAGACGCGATCGAGTATCTGCTGACGAAGGGCTAGATTCTCAAGGGCGAGCAAGCGGTGGGTGTTCAGTGTAGAAATCAGGGTTCTGAGCAGAGTCCAAATCATGCGGCTCATGGTGACCTGCGGGCGGCACAAGTTCAATGTTCTCAATGCGGACCGAATAAACAGGAGCGACACCTTAGCCCATCGGAGACAAGCCGACGCGCCGAAGCGATTTATGCCACAATGTGCACATAACTATCAACCTGCATGGAGGAGAGTATGAAGCGACGGAAATTCCTGAAGGGGGCGTTGGCCGTGGGCAGCGCTGCACAAGTCCCTGCCTGGGCCACCGCACAACATCAGAAAAACGAAGAGAACTCGGTGAAGCTGGAGATGAGCGTGTATGCGGGCCAGCGCTATGCGGCGATGGTACCGGACACGCTGGATCTGCCGGAGCGGGCGGAGCTGGCTCTGAATGGCATCGGGGGAACGATTGATCCGGAGCTGCGTCATCACGTGTTTTTCTCTGTTCGGTACGCCTGTAAGACGCCTTATATGGCGCACCATGGATTCGAAACCACCTGTGATCCAACGTTTGCGGAGTCTTTACCGATGCTGAGGATCATGTGTGGCAGTGATCGCTATGCCGATATTGAGGCAGCACAGCGAGCCGAGCTGCTTTCACGCATCAAGGACGACCTGTATTGGGACTTCGCTGATCCAGCCCGTCCTTGGCGGATGAAGGTCTACGCGCTATCCCATGGGGTTGCCACGGAGGAGGATATGGCGAATGTGAACGCGAATGCCAGGATGCTGCGTACCCTCGTCACCTGGCGCGAGCTTTCCAAAGACCCCGCCTGGGATAAACCGATTCGTCAACTGGTGCGAGGTCTGAAACGGATTGCCATCCACCGGAACGACTACAGTTATTATCCGGACGGCGGTTTTGGCGAGGCCTTTAATTTCCCGCGCTCCGGTTGGCAGAAAACAGACGAACCCCAGACTGAGACCGAAGGGGGAGAAGGGTCGGTTGTGGCCTATCACGGGGACCAGATCCAGGGACTCATGCGCTGGTATGCCCTGAGCGGAGATGCGGAGGCATTGGATCTGGCAGCCCGGCTCACTCGTTTTTGCATAAAGCCCAAATTCTGGGGAGGGGTTCCGGACCTCGCTGGATCCCGGGAAGGACTTCCCGGTTATATCGCAGGAGGCTTACCCGATCCGGTGGGAGTCGCCGGGCATGAGCAGGGACACTGGTACAGTCATTTTCACGCACGGGCGATCGCGCTGCGGGGCATGCTGGAATACGCCATGACTGTGGGGGATGAACGCGTGCTGGAATTCGTGCGCCGGGCCTACGAGTACACCTGGACCCTCGGCATCCCACGCATAGGGTGGATCAACTGCTACCCTGCAACGTCGAATCTCTGTGAGGGGTGCGCCCTGATGGATATGGTCAGCATGGGGATCCGCCTGAGTGATGCGGGGATGGGTGATTACTGGGATGACGTAGATGCCGTGGTGCGCAACCATCTGGTCGAGCAACAGCTGGTACGGGCAGATCTATTGGAAAAAGTCGCTGCCGCCTCGCAGGAGTGTGACGATAAGCTGGAAAAAGAAGCGTCCCATAAGGGCCAGGCGACGCAAGACAAAGTGATCCAGCGCAGTCTGGGCAACTTTGCAGGGGGATCTTCACCTACAAGCCTTCCTGAACCCGGGGCTCCGGGGTGCTGCACCGCAAGCGGCACTCAGGGTTTGTACTATGCCTGGGAGGGTATCGTGCGCCAGTCGGGAGACTCGGCCCAGGTCAACCTGCTGTTGAACCGTGCCGCGCCAGGGCTGGATGTGGACAGCTTTCTTCCCTATGAAGGGAAGGTGATCATTCACAACAAGAAGGTGCGGCGCGTGTCGGTGCGCATTCCGTCCTGGGTCAGGCGAAAAGAAATCCGCAGCCATGTTTCTGGAAAGGAGCGCGGGGGAGTCTGGGTCGGTAATTACCTGATGTTTGACGAACTTCAACCGGGCGACAAGATGCAGCTGGAGTTTCCCATCCCGCAAACCACGGCTCGGTATACAGCTAATTCCAGAACCAAGGACGAGCAAACCTATACCTGCACTTTTCGGGGCAGCACCTTGGTGGATATTTCCCCGCGTGATGAGGCGCCGACCAATTATCCCCTTTATCTGCGGGACCAGCTAAAACGGGACAAGGCCCCGCTGAAAAAGACAACCCGGTTTGTAGCGGACAGGGGTATAGTGAGGTGGTAGGCGGCGCTCTCATGATGGCCTCGACCCGTTGATTGTCGAATCGTCGGGCCGAGGCCATCATCAAGTGTGAGGTGCTGAATCGTATGACAAGTCGGGGCATGCCTGAGTCGGTGCGAATTCAGTAGCAGTCACATACAAAGCCCGAAATTCGCGAGGTGATTGGAATTGTGCAACAACGCCCCGTTATTAATTCTTCTCCTTTGGCTTCCACTCTCGTGATCGCTGTTGTGCCTCAAAAATCAGTTCTGGTTTCACCTGGATTAAATATTTTTCTAATTTGTAGAGATCCTTTCTGTACTCTTCTCTAAGGGATTCTGAAGTTGAGTTAGAGAGAGCTAAATTGAGCCACATGTATGCAGGTAAGAGATCTCTGGGGACTCCGTCGCCTCTTTGATACATCAACCCCAGACTATATTGGGCATCGGAATTACCTTGTTCAGCAGCTTTGAGGTACCACTTGACTGCCTCCTTGTAGTCCTGAGGGACTCCTATGCCTTTGGAGTACCCACGTCCAACCAAATATTGGGCCTCGACATGACCCTGGTCGGCTGCCTTGCGCACCCACTTAGCCGCTTCCTTGTGGTCCGTGGGGACTCCTATGCCTCTGTCGTATCTCAGGGCCAGGTGTAATTGAGCATTGACATCCCCCTGATCCGCAGCCATTCGGTACCACTTGAGAGCTTTGTGGTCATCCTGAGGGACTCCTCGGCCGGCGTAGTACAGCTGCCCAAGCTGCCCTTGGGCTTTAGCATCCCCCTGATCCGCAGCCATTCGGTACCACTTGAGAGCTTCCTTGTCGTCCTGAGGGACTCCTTCGCCGCTGTCGTACATCACCCCTAGGTTAAATTGGGCGTTAGCATCACCTTGCTCAGCACTTTGGAGTAGTGTTTGGATAGTAGGTTGTTTTTGCTCTGATATTTCAGTCTGTGAACAACCGCCTGCCCCAAGGATCACCAGTGCTAGAAAGAAGAAGAGCAGCTTGCGTAGAGTGGACATAAGCGAACCTCATGCAAACATTGGGTAATTTGCAGTTATAAATAATCCTAGCAGCCAGAAAAGTGAAGGACAAACCGGGCTAAGCGAAGCAGATGATGGATGTTGCCTCTGCCTCTACCGAGACAACAAATTACACCCCTAAAAAGTTTGGACACCTTTCTCGTCTGTCTCTCAGGGAATATATAGGGAATTATTCGGCCACCCCACTTTGGGGGTAGGGGGAGTGAGAGGGATCCACCATCGTAGTTAGTGCAAAGCTAGTCCACTCCATGGACTTCATTTACACTATTGAAATGGTTAATTCTCTCAGGCCTATAGCAACAATCCCTTCTGTGTCTATCAGATGGGCATTGAGGGGAACGATATTATTCTTTCGATTGTGAGTCCGGCAGACAACAATTCATGGTCTTTGTAAGGATTGGACACCAGTTGAATTCCCAACGGTAGACCATTCCTAGACAAATCGGCAGGTAGGGTAAGTGTTGGAAATCCAGCATAGGTCCAGAGGAGACTGAACCGAGGGTCGCCAGTTGTATCTATGCTGACCGGTGCCGCTCCTGGAGCAGAAGGGGTGATGAGTAGATCGAATTTTTCTAGAAAAACTTTCAGTCGAGTCTGCAGGTTTTTTCGATGAGAATCTATTACTTGCATCTGGGATGATGTTATTTGTTGTCCTCTCAAGATTAGATCTCTTAACTTGGGAGGATAGGATTTTCCATATTTGGCAAAAAGCTTTTCGTGAGAAATAGCGGCTTCTGCAGCCACCAGTGACCAATGGTGTTCTTGAGCTTCGTCACAAAAGGATGGTAGTTGGCAAGGTATCACTTCGAGTCCAGAAATCTCCAGTTGCCGACAAACATTCCGAAGAGATAAAAGCATCTCCTCCTCGGCTGGCTCAACGTAGAGATCCTCGGTTACACCTACTCGGATCGGAGTAGTACCAGATGTTTCAGGCGGCCCAACCAGACTGGTAAAAGCCTGTTGGGCATCTAAAACAGTTCGCGTGAAGTAACCTAGAGTGTCCACAGACGGTGAAAACGGAAAAACTCCTTTTATGGGAAGTCTGTCGTAGGTAGGTTTGAATCCAACCACACCGCAGAAGCTCGCAGGACGGTTTACGGATGCAACTGTTTGACTGCCCAAGGCTAGGCGGACCATCCCACAAGCTACGGCTACTGCCGATCCACTACTTGATCCACCAGGTGTGTGGTTGAGGTTCCAAGGGTTTCGGGTCGGTCCGGGATCAAAGTAAGCGAAGGTAGTCGTCACCGTTTTACAGAAGACAGTTGCTCCTAGGGAAATAAACTTTTGGACTATTTCAGCATTTTTTCTCGCTGGGAGTGCCGGAACAAACGGAGCATTACAGCAGGTTGGGATACCTTCCACATCGATTATATCTTTAACTCCTATTATCCAATCTCGTAGAGGGCCTGATGGGGAAGTTTCAATTTTGGGGCCAGCTGGACTTCCTTGCCAGTCAACTAATGCGTGGACTTTGTGCTCCCAATCACGAATGGCGGCCTCATGCAGCTTTAATGGTGTCAAGACAGGAAACTCCCTAGCTTCTGATCTATGGTAGTAATTTCCTTAAAGCCTGACCCATTTCATGGATGCCATCACAGATGACTGCTGGATCGACAGCGTAAGAAAAGCGAAGATGTCCGGAACGACCGAAGCGACTACCGGGCACAGTAATCACTCCTGCTTCTCGGGAAAGATACTGAAAGAGATCCTCATCGTTTCTTAGTCGAATATTCTCGGCAGTCTGGTAGCCTAAATAACTGCGCATGTCAGGGAAAAAATAGAAAGCCCCTTTTGGAGCTTCCCAGTTGACTCCTGACACATGAGTGCGGAAGCTATCCAGTAAAAGATCACGGCGGGTTTTTAACTGGTCTCGAATGGAAAATCTCTGAGAAAATGAACAATCCTGGCTCAAAAAATGGGCGTAGCCCCTCTGAGCAGGCAGGTTAACACAGGAAGAAATATTACCCTGCAATTTTGTAATGGTTTGCACAAGGGCAACTGGGCCAGCGACGTATCCAAGCCGAATACCAGTTCCAGAAACCTCTTTGGACATACCTCCAACCAGCAAGGTTTGTTCGGGAAGCAGTGAAGCCAAACTGTGGTGCACTGACTTGTCGTAAAGAATGGTCCGATACACCTCGTCGGACAGAACTGCTATTTCTGGATATTGAACAATTACCTCAGCCAACTTTTCCAGAAGCTCCAAAGGATAAACAGCCCCAGTTGGATTGTTAGGTGAGTTTAAGACAATTACGGACACACTCTCATCACGCTCTAACAAGTTTTTTAACTTAATGGGGTCAGGGAAAAAATGATCATCTGTATCGAGAAGAATAGGCTCCTCTCCAGTCAATACTACGGGTCCACTTTGATAAGACTCATAGATGGGTGAAAAAGCGACAACTCGTCTCCTTTCTGCCTCAGGATTTAACAGGCTTAGAAAAATCTTGAAAATAGCATCTTTAGGTCCCGGGCAAACTACAATTTGATCCGAGGAATAACGTAAACCGAAAAGCTCCATATCAGCGCTTATGGCGTCGACAAGTTCAGGGTCTCCAGAGGCAGGCGAGTAGTGCATTTCCCCAGTCTGTATGGCTTTGACCATGGCATCGACCAGAACGGGAGGGACCGGGATCTCCGGATTCATCTCTCCTATACCAAAATCATAAATGGGCCTTCCTTGCTTCTTCAGGTTTTGAGCTTCAGCCTTACTAGCAAGTGTCGGCGAGGCAGCAACAGTTTCAGCCCAAGCGGATGAAAGAGGTCGAGATTGCTTGAAACGGCCAGAAACTGACTTAATATTGACACTGCTCATGCAATCAACCCTATCATAGACAGTTTAGGTAATGAGACTTAGGGACAGAATCCGAACACTATAAGGTGTCTCCTATCGATCTGACGAACTCTGAAGCCCCTCCAGTCCAGTTGCTGTAATTTTTCCTCAATCTCCTCGGGACGATAGGCTGCTCTCAGCGAATTAGAAAAATCTTTCTTTAGAATAGGCGACTCGCCAGCTGCATGTAGATCCACTAGATTACGTACCTCTTCCTCACAACTGGGTCGGACCAAATCCATCATAAAAATAGGAGCACCATGTTTCGCCCATCGAGCAATAAATTTCCAAATGGAATCAATCTCTGGAACATGATGCAGTAAGCTGTTGCTAATAACGGCATCGTAGTTAGCTTGAGACAATTGCACCATTGGAATACGACCTTCAATGAAAATCACTCGATCCTTTAGTTGACGGGCTGCAACCTTTTGACGACCCAGCTCCAACATGGCTGGTGATCCATCTAAGCCATGAACTTCACAAGTAGGATAGGCTGTCGCAAAGCGAATACTGATGTCACAAGTTCCACAACCCAAGTCTAATACATGACCATTGACTTGAGGATTTCGAAGAGTTTTTTGAAATAACGGCACAAATTGTGTGTGTGAATCCTCGAAGTTGGCCTGGGCATAAGCCAAAGCTTGTTTCTTGTTAAGCATCAATTCCGGTTCAAGCTTGCGTTTCATCCCACCAAATATAACAAGACACAAAGTTTTTCTGCTACATATCCCCGGATTAAAAACCGTTACCAAAATGAATGACAACCTAAAAAAATAGGGATACCCCTGTAACCTGGCTCTCAGATTTAGTTTTCAACTGATGTCAAAATCAGACATTCATTAAATTAAGATGCGAACATTTTGGAGGCACTAAATAACAGTACTTTAATTTCGAAGAGGACAAGAATTTTAAAAAAGTAGAATCTGTAATAGATGAAGATTGAAAATTTAAATAGGATCTATAATGAAAAAAAGTTTAAAGACTAAACTCTTGTGCTGCCAGGGCCAAGACGTTTAATCTACTCTATTAATAGTGCTCAGGAGGGGCAGAGGTTGCGAATCCAGTTATTTTCACCAATGTATTCAGCTGGAGGAGTTGAGCTGTTAGGATTATGAACACAAATAAAACTGCGTTAATCACTGGTATCACAGGCCAGGATGGCTCCTACTTAGCCGATTTTTTACTTGAAAAAGGCTATGAGGTACACGGAGTGATCCGGAGGACATCCACTTCCAACACCAGCAGAATTTCTCATATTTTACAAAATGTGAATGAAGGGAATTTAATGTTTTTCCTTCATTATGGAGACCTGACGGATGCGACATCGTTAGATAAAACCATCGGAGATATTCTCCCAGATGAAATCTATCATTTGGGTGCGCAAAGTCATGTTCGGGTCAGTTTTGATGCTCCCGTTTACACTGTGGATACCGTTGCACAGAGTACTCTTAGAATCCTGGAGTCTGTTCGCAAACGCAGAGAAGAAAAGGAGATACGTTTTTACCAAGCTGGATCTTCTGAAATGTTCGGATCAGCTGGCGAAAGTTTTCAACGAGAGACTACAGTTTTTAGGCCTCGTTCACCTTATGCCTGTGGCAAGGTATTTGCCCACATGCTTACAGTAAATTACCGAGAGGCATTTGGCCTTCACGCTTCCAATGGGATCCTTTTTAATCATGAGTCTCCCCGACGAGGAAAGACTTTTGTGACTCGAAAAATCACTCGAGGTGTGGCCCAGATTCTTGCCGGAAAGATCGACAAGATCAGTCTTGGAAACCTGAAGGCTAAGCGAGATTGGGGCTATGCCAAAGACTATGTTAAAGCAATGTGGTTAATGCTTCAGCAGCCGGAACCGGATGACTATGTTGTTGCTTCCGGAGAATCTCACACTGTACAGGAATTTTTGGAGGAGGCTTTTAGTCTTGTCGGCTTGGATTGGGAAAAACACATTGAGATAGATTCTAAATACTTTCGCCCCTCCGAGGTGGATGTAACTAAGGGTGATGCAACAAAGGCAAGGCAAGTCCTGGGGTGGCACAATGAAACGTCCTTCAAAAAACTAGTGCATCTTATGTTGGAGAGTGACCTTGAAAGAGAGGGGCTTCAACTGGCGAACTATGTCTAAGTAGTGGTGAGAGAAAAAGAGTGTCTTCTGCCATTGGAGGTGATTGTTCTAGGGTGTATCTTCTTACGAAACCTTGGAGATCTAGTTCTGTAGTTACGATAGCAGCAATAAAACTCTCAGCCTCTCGCATGAAAAAAACAATTTTAGTCATCTGTGGTAACTTGGCCGTGGTATTGGGAATTGCTGGGATTTTTCTGCCCCTTCTTCCAACCACTCCCTTTTTGCTGGTGGCTGCCGCCTGTTACGTTCGTAGTTCAGAACGCCTGTACAAATGGCTGACCACCAACCGCTGGACGGGGAGCTACATTCAAACCTACCAAAAGGGAACAGGACTCCCTCTTCGAGCCAAAATTCTGACCGTCGCGATTCTCTGGGGTACAGTCGGTTGGTCAACCTATCTGATTGGTCATCGACTTATCTTTCTTATTCAATTTTTTTTTGCGATTCTTACCACAATATTGATCCTGCGTCTTCCTACGCAACAACCTGGAAATCCGACCAAGGAACCTAAAAAGGATTGATTCACAATCTTTTTGGCGAGATACTCCGCTGCGTTACTATGGGATCCACCCGAGTAAAGGGCAACGAAAGCCAGCCATATTATTAAGCTAAATATTTCCGTTTGTTGTTTGTAAAACTGGAGAGACAGGTGGTTTTTATCCATTTATTGTAAGAAACTGCCTTTGTGGAGGCGACAGCCATGCTTACGCTAGAGAAGTCTGTTGGTGAAATCACAATAGACTGGCCTCTTTACCCTTTTGTCCTATTAGTAGATCGAAAGGAGTTCTGCGTCTGAGATATTATTCCATGTGTTTGCCTCTTTTTTTGGGTCCAGGTTTACTAGGTTGTTGTGGGCTTTTATTACTTGGTGATTGGGACAGGCCTTGTCTACTAATAGTAGACAAGGCCTGTCGCTGGCTTTGCTGATCCAGGAGTGAAGCTAAGTCTAAGGGTTGGATTTATTGCTTCCCCGCTACTTCATAAAAAGTAGGTGTTTTTCACTTTTTGTCTGAAATAAAGGGACAGCTCTGTAGTTTGAAAGCGGTTTACTGAAGGGTTACGGGTGAGGTGTTAAGAACAATCCTGAACCTACTGAACTGTAAAGCTGTCTAATAGACAAGGAACTCTGGTCAGGGAATTGGCGTAATTAACAACTTCTTCACCCCCAATTGCACCAATTCCTTGATTGGAGGGTTTCATTTTATTCTAGGGTTTTTTGTAGCCTAATATTTCTCTAGATCCGAAATTCTTGCAAAAGTTACCAGATTTGGAGAGGCATCAGCATAAGTCACGTCAGTTACCTTTAGAACCTAAATAGTAGGATGACAAGACTAATTCCTATACCTAAACCCATCAATAGAAACCCAATTGGGATAAGGAAAAATGGTTCTATAAGTGTCCCATTGTTTGAAATATCGGAGCCAACAAGGACGAAAGTGGCGTGACAGGATAATCCTAAAAGGCAGAGAATAATGGATCCAATATATTTTTTATGAAATCTTATCTTCATGAAGTCCTTCTGCCTATTACTACGAGTATCTTTCTTTAAATACTCACTAAACTCTAGCAATAATTATGTTTTCAGTCATATAGTTAGAATCTTGAAAGGCTAGAGACAGAAAGATAAATACAAAGGAGATTGTATGGCTCAACGAGGACTCTTGGTGACTGCCGCTATCCTAGGATTAACAGCGGTGATAATAGGTGCATTTGGAGCTCACACACTTCGAAACATTATTTCTAGAGAATCCTTAGAAACCTTCGAAATTGCAGTGCGATACCAGTTCTATCATGCTTTAGCCTTGTTAGCGATTACACCTGTTTTAGGCCGGATTTCGAAGCCTGTAGCAATTTGGGTTCCCCGATTTTGGATAAGTGGCGTCCTCCTTTTTTCAGGCAGTCTGTATCTTTTGAGTATATTCAGAGCACATTGGATTGGAATCATTACCCCCGTTGGAGGAATCGCTTTCCTAATTGGATGGGCACTCCTAACATATGGATTCCTTCTAGTGCCAGATGAAGAGATGGACTGAGTGTGTAAAAAATTGACGCTCTGGAATAGTTAGTCTTAGTCTAGGAAGGTTCTATTAAGTTACCAAAGAAAAGAAGTGTAAAGCTAAAGGGCTAAAGGAAAGCTTTCTCTTTAATAAAGCTTTTCAAAGCGATTTTCTGGGTTTTACGTGAAGCCCAATTTCTCGGATTTCTAAGCTGGGACAGGCCACTATTTTGATTCCCCAATCAAACAAAGTCTGAAGGTTTTGTTTGATTGTTTTCGTCTGATCATTCCAACTGCTCATCAATTGTAGGCCAGTCCGATCACAAGCCCTTTTGATCATTTTTCGTGCTGTCTCTACTTTGGGAGGGTAAGGAGGGTCATGGTTGTCTGGGTAGCCAAATGACATGCTCATATCCCCGGGACCCCATTCGGCAATGGAAAGGCCCGGGACAGTTACTAGATCATTTACTATGTCTAAAGCTTTACGAGTTTCAATCTTAATGCCTAGTAGGAATGTTCCCTCAGAATTAAGTGGCCAAGGATCTGCAATTTTCAAATATTTCTGTTTTGAAATTCCCCAAAACTTGGCTATTTCTTCTTGATTTCCAGATCCTCTATTGCCCGGTCCTAAATTGGGCCCGACACCAATTTTTTGAAATGAATATCTGCAAGCCTCTATGTATGCCTGTACAGCTTCAGGGCATTGACAATGTGTATGAAGGATTCCATGTACTCCTGTTGAAAAAACATGGCGTATTTGCCAGGCATTAGACTCTACCTCAGCACGTGTTCGACAGTTCGAAGGCAAAGTACTTATGACAGTAGGTGTTTGGTATAGATTCGGAGTAGGACCTCCTTGCCGGAGACCTTCCATGAAACTTTGCAGCCCTGGTATATCGAAATACGAATGCTCAAAGTCTACTACCAATAGATCAGCCCAACCCTTAGACAATTTAATGCCATTGTCAAAAGTCAGATCCTTGACTTTATCGTAGTATACAATTTCACCTGCTTGAAGAAGATCAATTGTAGGATGAATTCCATTCAACATATAAGTAATTCTTTATCGAATTTCAGTTAGGAAAATATACGAGAAAGTTCAATGGTTTTCTTACCCTTTTTCAATATAACTTTATATGCTCCATTTTATCTTAAACAATTATCTTTCTCTCAGAAAACACCAGTCGAGAAGATACATAGAGCACAAGAAAACTCTAAACTGGAGACCTGAAGGCCCTTCACGCTGATAATATTTATATGGATAAGTGTTCTAGACGGAAGATAAAGGACTCCTCAATATTGGTGAAAACAAAGAGGTCTTTTTAAACTGAAAAAAGGACTAGTTAAAACAGTAAATGAACAATTCTTGGGGGCAATATCACTCAAGACATTGTTTAGACATATTCTGTTGTAGCCCCACCTTTCGGCACAGCTTTACTGATGTAGGAGAACTGCGAAAATTGGAAATGTTTTTTGGCGGCCTTTACAAAAGGCTAGGGCATTATCCGTGCCCAAATGTTTTTGGCAATGATAGCAATTGCTGCAGCTGATACCACTGATCCTATGTTGCCAATGATAACCGTTAACTTGTCACCAATTCCTGGAATTGATGCCAAGGCTGTACCTGCTGAAGCCAATACGAGAGCTGAGACTAGGACTCGAACGTGATCTTCACCGGCAATTGACAAGCCAGCAACGAGGCCTAAGATAGCAAAGGCAATTGCTACGTTTGGTACAGGTGCAAACGCAGCTAGTATGGCTAAAAGAACAGAAACAATGACAGTGATCCTCTCTAGGGACATAAATACCTCTTCAGGAAAATTGGTCAATTAGATATAAAACAATTAACAGAAAATTAACAGAAAATTAACAGAAACGCAATCTCACGGTCATTGGATTTCCTCGGTATCGGTAGAAAATAGTATTTATTAGAGGTGACAATGCGAATAATTTTCGGAATTATTTGAGTTGGAAAGGTCATTGCATAGTGTTGGAATCAAGGTAGATTAAACGCGGGGTGTCCTGTTTTTTAATTTTACAAAGAGAATTCCAAGTTGATTTGTAGAGGAACTCAATTCATGCGGAGTTACAAAGACTAAGGACTTCCTTTAATTGTGATAGCAAAGGAGCAGCCATTAGTACTAGGAGACTAGAAAAATATATTGGTATGTTTCGCGAATAGGCATCTTAATTCCCTTTTGTCGTAGGTAGAGGCTGTTCCAGCTGTTTTAAACGGTTTGATATTTCTTGGATGAATCCCTGCAGTTGGAGGTTCTCTACCTCCAACTGTTTGAAACGACTCTCAAGGTTAGATTCATCAGACTGTAGCTGCTGAATCGTCTTTTCCTGGGCTAAAGTATAGAGTGTCAATTCTTCTATTTTTTCTAACAAACGCATCTGAGTCTGACTGAGATTTAATCCCCCTTGCTTTATTTCCTTGGCACTAGGAATATTGGGTAAGTGCCTTTTCTGATGGATGAAGTCCTGGAGTTCTGAAAGAGGCATTAGTTCATAATCAGGCTCAAATACATAATCTGGGACGATGCGCACACTGTTGTCGATGAAGCTTCCTCCAGTGACTTTCACGTCTCCTCCTGCTACGTGAAGCTTAGATTCAGGTTGGTTTGTTCCAATACCAACATTTCCATTGTCTACGTTGAAAAAGCTGTCTCTATTGCCTGAAAGTGATGTATTTATAACAGGACTTCCGTCTCCCTTGTGAATATCAAAGGCCACAATTCCATTGGTATTTGTTTCCCTGAAAAACCGAAACAGAGCATTGCTCGTGCCATCCGCGGGATCAGGATTTACATCTAGATTTACAGAACCTGATGAGCTGGTTTTTTTGATTTCAGTAACCGAGGAACTCACGTCCTGTATGGAAAAGGGACTATCTCGATCAGCAGAGATGGCGAGGTCTGGGGATGATCCTTTCAAATGTAATAAGGAATCCGGCAAATCAGTACCAATCCCAACATTTCCGATAAAAATATTGTTGCTTAGGCCACCTCCATAGATTTCACCTGCTCCGATAATATCATCAGCTAGTGGTCCAAATGTTAACGCTGGGTTGTAATAGGGCTCCATAACTGCTGGATCGTCGCTTGAATGTCGCAAACCTATTGCATGTCCAAATTCATGTAATGCCACAATACCAAAATTTATGGCTCCAGTTTGGGATCCACAGGACCAGGCTTCATCTTTGTCAAAATGGACGTCCCCAGAGGCACTTGTGCCATTTGGTGGAGGATAGTAACCATGGGCAAGTGTTCCACTGGATCCATCGAAGTGATGAGCTCCAATTCGGATGTCTCCGCTAGCATTAGATCCATTGAATTCAACCCCATTGTCACTGACTGGTCTAAATGTGATGTTTGCTACTGCAGACCAAGCACCTAATGCAGCAGAGATTTCCTCGTAAAAGCAAGATTCAAAAGTCTCTAAACTGGAAATAGCTGTGTTGGGGTCAGAAGTTGCATTAGCATAGGTCGATTCCGTTTCATTTGAAACACCATCTGCCATGAAACTATAGGTTACTTCCCCACCTGCTATGCTCGGTCCTGTTGTGTCATCGCCGCCATCAAATGGGGACCCGTCACCCCATTTCGTTCCATACAGATTGTGTTGGGGAGAGGAGAATGCATCTGTAGACATCAGAGCAGTGTTTCCTGGTCCTGATCCAGTTACCCAAAGACCATCATCATCTATTCTCAAGGAAGATGGGGCAGCCATCCCATGTTTTGCCTGATAGCATAGTTCTGCTGCGAAAATATAGGCTTGTGCTGCATCCCTAAACTCCTCGTTTGAAGTTGAGTCTGGTTGACGATTTCGGATCTGTTGTAGTTTGAGAAACCTAGACTTGGTCTCTTTAACTACTTGTTCGTCACAATCTGAAACGTTTTTAGCATTCAGAGCAAATGTACAAGCGACCAGAAAGTTAAGAATTGTTATGTATAATCGGGTTTTTGTTTTCATTTTCATCCTCATTAGTTTAAGGATTGTTTTTAAGAGCATTAATCTTGCTTAGTTGGCATTGACGAGAACTGATCAGCATGTGTTGTATGGAAGTAGTTTTCATCCGGTTTATATCAAGCATATTTATTTAACTACAGCTGTGGTCAACAAAAGTTTTCTTTTTATTGACGACAGATGAATCATGACATCTAAAAGCTGGTTAAATTGGGTTATCTCGTGAACCCCACTTTCTTTCAGATGATAGTTTCTCAAAAATCTCTCACGTGTTTTTTTACTGCATTAGGATTCTCTATGATGGCCCGAGGCCTTCTCAGAACTAGGCTCAATCCGAAAAATCATGTCTCGATGAACAGCCCCGTGGGCCCTCCCAATCCAAAAGCGAGCAAATCCATCACTTCCAACAGTTAGAGTGGTATGAGACCATGTTCCCATATCTCCCCGCACTAATAATAAAGTTCCCCGTAGTCGTTCTCCAGTGGGATTTACACCTTCACCCATCATCATGTTTGTGGAGCCCATATACGTGACGATACCATCACGTGTTCGTCCAATGTTGAGTGCACATACCAAACCACTCAATTGCATAGTCTCACCAGGATTACCTGCAACGGCGAAATATCTTTGTTCACGAAATAGATGGTTGGTAAACGAGTACGTTCCGAATTGAAGTATTTCACTATCTTTGACAGTATTTCCGCCGGATACACGCAACACAGTTAGAGGGAAACTGGCAACATTGTCTTGTTCTAAAATAAGCTTGGCACTAGATCGCACAACGGAACCCACGCTTTCAAGAAGTTGTTCTCCGCTTGGAGCATTAAAGTATCTTCCTGCTCCTGCTTCGGCTAAAGTCTTTAAAGCCGCTGCTTCTTGGGTAGTTACACCGACACCGACGGTATGCAACGCAATTTTCACATTTGAAGAACGTAGTTCTGACGCAACGGCCGCAGGATTTCCACCACATGATTCGATTCCGTCACTAATTAAAAGAATGACTGTTTCTCCACCCTCAGATCGCACATCTCGTACCGTTTCTCCTAGAATCCTTGCAATAGGAGTCTGTCCCTTTGGTTTCAACGTTTTGACGATGCGGGCGATAATTGGACCATTTCCAGGTCCTGGAACAACCAAGCGTTCTGTATCCATACAGGCTAATTCTTTTTCAACAACATCTACACGGTGGCCGTAAGCCCGAAGTCCAACATGAACTGTTCTGGGAAGCTCTTGAAGGGCATCTATGAGAGCTTTTCTCGCAAGTTCAATCTTGGTTGTGCCTGCAATCTGACCCCACATGCTGTTGGACACGTCAAGAATCACTTCCAAACGACTAGGCATGTCTTGGGATCCTGTAGGGTGAGTGAAAGACTCACGTACCGATGAAGGTTTCTCTAGAAGAGCGTCTTTAGTTGCTGAAAAAAAACTAGTCTCATCAAATGCTCTTGTATACGTTCCATTGGTCACGAGGGCAATGCCAGCCATTTGATTAGACACACGTTTTCCTAGACTGATCGTATGGATAGAAACATTACCAGCTTCTTGCCGAGCGACACCCACAGGGTCTTCACCGCAGCTTTCTTCACCATCACCAACAATAAGCAATTCTCGTTGAACAGAAGGTATTTCCTGGAGCATCTGGAAAGCAGCTCGCATAGAAAAAACTAAAGGGGTAGCTCCGTTCCATCTAATGCTGTCGAAAGCCCGTTCCCATAAAGATCGATCAAAGGGACTAAATGGAACAGCTGTTGAGGTAGCGGCGCAATCACTTTGCATGTCTCCTTGCCCGAGCAATTGCAGTGCCACCAAAGTATCGCTTGAAAGAGCATCTAGAGTGCGGAGAAGACCCCTACGAGCGAGATCTCGTTTTTCTCCCCCCTCAACGGTTTTTTTCATGCTGCCAGATACATCGAGAATGACGAGGATGGCATTTTCATGTTTGGCTTTTTCATTTTGAGGAGAAAATAGGTTAGTTGTGTTAGTGGGGAGCTGGGAATTGTTCTGAGCAACAAGTGATGTTACCAGGACTGTTTTGAGTAAAATCAAGGTCAAAGTCGAGGACAAATAAGGTGGCATAAAAGTAACTCCTTGAAACTGCCAGAGAAATTTTACAAACATTCGGGTTCTACTATGGGAGCTTGGGCAGAGTAGAGTTAGACACCAGCCCATCAAACAGAAAAGCCTTACCTACTAGATATAGATTAGCTAGCACGCTGAACCTGAAATCAATAAGGTTATTAAACCACCAGGATAGCAGTGTTTTTTGACTTTTTTATGGAAAATCACTCTTAAATGGTACATGCTAAATCTTCTTTAGATTAAGACTATTCCTTTTATTAGATTAAGTGTGGACAGATTGGTGTAAATAAAATGTCACGATCCTTTCGTGTTGCCTTGACAGCAGATTTGTTAAAAAATCCAAAGCTTACGGAAATATCCTTTTCAGTGTTTCAGGCCTACAAATGGCTGGAGACCAAGCCCTTGGATAAAAATCATCCAGAAATATTTCCTGACCAATATAGTGATGCAAATGGGATTATCGTGGGGGGCTCAAGAATAACTGAAAAAACCGTTTCAGGGGCCGAGAACCTTTTGGCTATTGGACGTTTCGGAGTCGGCTACGAAAGGGTAGATGTATCTGCCTGTACTAATTCCGATGTGTTGGCATTCACCACCCCGGGAGCAGTTGACCATTCGATGGCTGAAGGCACTGTCAGCTGGATGCTAGCTCTTTGTCACCAAATCCGGATTAAGGACCATCTGGCCCGTACGGGTGGATGGGAGACCCGAGCAAATATGTTGGGTAGTGAACTGCGTGACCACACATTCGGCACAATAGGATTGGGGCATATTGCGCGTAAGGCGATAGAGTTGCTCAAAGGTTTTCGTATGAATCAACCAATCGCCTTCGATCCATTCATAAGCGAGTCCGATGCGGATGCTCTTGGCGTAAAATTAGTTAGCCTGGAGCACCTCATGTCTGAGGCAGATTTTGTTTCGGTGCACTGTCCATTTTCTGCCAGTACACACAACCTGATAGGTGAAAAGGAAATTGCTTTAATGAAACGAACTGCCTTTTTGATCAATACTGCTCGTGGTGGAATCATCGATGAAGATGCGTTGTTCATTGCGTTACAAGAGCATCGCATCGGGGGAGCAGCCTTGGATTGCTTTGTGGGTGAGCCTTTGAACACCCCCCCTAAGTTCGCCCAGCTCGATAATGTGCTTTTGGCGCTGCACTGTATTGGTTTTACTCCGGAGCTACATCGTGATATTGGAGCAGCAGCATGTCGTGGCATGATTGAATTAGCATTGGGGAAAAGACCTCAGGGCGTGCTCAATCCAGAGCTTTTTGACCGACCAAGTTTTCAGAAAAAATGGAAGCGCTTGCAGTATTCTCTCTAAGCATCAAGATAGGTGTGTTCCGCCTGGACATTTAATGAAGCAGACTTCCCATCTAGTCTAGTAGATTCCCAGGACACGTTCTTTGGAGGGCATGTTCTCCAGGCATGTTGTCCACCATCCCGTCATTATAGTCTCAACAAACTCTGCGGGGAGTCCTTCCTGATGCATTTCTTCAGCTAATCGCTTGTATTCATACTCAAGGGGAAGAAAACTCCAGGTTAATTCTTCATCACCATCCTCTAAAAGGGTAAACCAAACATGAGTATGTCCGTCATTCCCAGGGCGCCCGATCACACCTGTATTGATGAAGCTCCGGTTTTTAGAAAGCGTGCGCTGCCATTTGATTCCGGTGTGACTGCAACATAATACATCAGCTCCTGTCTCATCTAGAAAATTCTCCAGTAGATGATCTGGAGATGAAGTTTCCCATAGAAACTCGTTGATTCGCCTTGGCGATCCGTGACAGATTTGTACGATCTTGTGTCCCAGACGAAACTGGAGGGAATGTGGAAGTCCTCGCAGCCATTTTTTGTAGTGCTCTGAGGTATTTCGAAAGGTATAATCGTAACTGATGCTGGCGAAATGATTATCTCTGGGGTCAGTATATCCACAACTGCAATCTTCGAGGCCTTCTGCCAAAGAGATGTCATAGTTTCCAGCGATAGTTTCTATGCCACAATCTTGAAGATAAGGAAAACTGCGGTCTGGATAGGGCCCAAATCCACCAACATCCCCAAGACAAAACACTTTGTCTACCTCTAGCTCTCGGCTGCGGTCGATAAGGACTTTTAAGGCTAGATAATTATTGTACACCCCTCCAAAGACGATAACTTTCTGATAAGTTGGAATGGTTGAACACATAGATCAAAAATTACGGCAAGTCATTCCGGTTAAGTGGCATGTAGTGCAGGCTGAATGGTACAGGTTACAAGGTCTTGCCGAATCTTTGAGGCTCGTTTTGCTCATGCGGGCCTTTTCTTCTCCGACCAGAATCGGACAAGCATAGATTCCATCTTGAGCAACAATTCGCGAAGACGAACACTGTAGTAGGCTATAGTCAAAGTGTTTCATCATATCCTGAGTAAGCAGATTAGGGTGATCAGGAATCGGGAGCATTCCCATTTCAAAAACTGGAATTATTTTGACTCGGGGACGAGTTATTCCAATGGCTCGGAGCAAGTCTACATATTTCTGATAGGGATTTAGAGGGGACTCTTGGCTAGAAAAATAGTCACGAATTTCACTCACCGTTAGAATGGGAAGCATTCCTCGTTTCCAGAGTCGTTTATATGCCCGAAGTGCTTGTTTGAATACTCCTTTCCCACGAATAGCATCATTACTTGTCTCGTCAAAATCATCCAGGCTGATCCTGACCTCAAGAGAATACTTAGATTGGCGCGAAATCCGATCAAGCTCATCAGCGCGAAATTCATTGATAGGCAGACCGTTAGTCAAAATAGAGGCTGGAAAGTCAAGGAGTGTTTGCTCGAGGATAGAAAGTATGTCTTCATGTAGGAAGGGCTCGCCTCCCGTGAAGTAGATTTCTTTCACGTTGTGTTTCTTGGCTTCTTTTAGATAAGTAAGAACAGTATCAGTATCCATCATTTTTAGGTTGTTATTGTCGGGAGAGCAACTGATAAAACAGTGAGTACAACGAAGGTTGCAAAGGGTTCCAGAAATCTGAAACCAAAGCGTCTCAAGATGGTGAAAGTCAGACTGGGGAATATCGCTGTGTTTGATCAAGACTTATCTTGCAAGAGAAATTCCACCGCAGATTTCAGGCGTAGATTAAACTGTTCATAGGATTCGTCAGCGTGTGGCTCTATAGGTTCACCAAAACGAATTGTGACCGGATACATACGGAACCTAGAAGATCCACGTGACCAAACATTGAAAGTCCCAATAATTGCTGTTGGAATTACCTTGACCTGAACTTCTCTTGAGAGAATAGCAGGGCCTTTTCTAAAGCTTTTTAGGCGTCCATCTATGGACCTTTCACCTTCCGGGAAAATTCCAAGGACTAGATTCTCTTTAAGCCCATATGCTCCCAGACGCAAAGCTTGACGAAGATTTCTGTCTGGGTCTACCGGGATTACTTTAATCAGACTACCTAGATAACCGGTGAGTGTTCCAGGCTTGAAATAGTTACTATAGCCCACATAAAACATTCTCTTTAGGGTGGAAAAAGGTAACCCCGCACTGAGCATGAAGCCATCCACATAGCTTAGGTGATTGGGGCAAATCATATGTGGTTCGGGGATAGACAAGTTTTTCTTGCCTTCGAACCGTAAACGAAAGAAAATCTTTCCTAGAATCCAAATGCAGCGACTTAGGAAGAAGTAAAGGCTTTCAACAAACAACCGCCGCCGCAGTACTCTATGGGTTTCTCTACTTTCTTCCTCATTAAGAGGGGATTCCAGGATCTTGGCCCAGGAAAGTTTTTCAACTGTAAAGCTAATATCAGAATCCTGGTCAAGTCTTTTTCTTATAGTTTCTGCTAGATCCTCGATGGTGAAGATGGTCATCGCTGCATCATCATCAATGCGAATTCTAAACGCATCCTGAATCTGGGAGAGAAATTCGACTCGTTCAAGGGAGTCGAAACCACAGTCGAACTCAAGGCTCATGGAACGGTTTATGACTGCTATCTTTCCTGTTTCTCTTAAAAGTTGAAAAAGGCGCTCTTCAACGGAATCTTGGGGTAGAGTTTCTTGGGTTTCCGTAGGCCGTTTTCTTGTGTTTTCTCTCTCATGGAACTGCTGTTCAATCTCAAAACGTTTGAGCTTTCGTGTAGGTGTTCTGGGTAGGGGTTCTTGTCGAATATCAAAACTGCGAACCCGTTTATAGGTTGGAAGCTCTTGGGAGATGTTTTCTAGCTGATAGCGAATGATTCCAGCTACGTTTACTATCTGTTGTGTCTTAATATAATTATAGTCGGGAACAACAATTGCGTGAATAGCCTCCTGACCTCGATCTTTTTCAACCCCGATCACACACATTTCACTAATGTGCGGACACTTTTGCATATAAGCGTGTTCGATTTCTTCGGGATATATGTTTTTTCCAGAGCTGAGGACAATAACATCTTTTTTCCGACCTGTGATGTATAGGAATCCCTTGGAATCTAAATATCCAAGGTCGCCGCTGTTAAGCCATCCATTAGTCAGAATTTTCTGGGTTTCTTCCTCATTTTTCCAGTAACCCTTCATAAGATGGGGGCCTTTGATCAGAACCTCTCCGATACCATCTACATTAGCGTTGTGGATCTTGATTTCGGAGTGGGGAAGGGCAAGACCTACGGATCCAAGTCCTGAAGCATATGCCATGGTAGTCACTGCCGATGTTTCTGTCATCCCAAAGGCTTGGGCAAACTGGAAACCCAGGTTTCTGAAAGAAAAAAGGACATCTGGATCAAAGCGGGCCCCACCCACAGCGAAGAGCCTTAACTTGCCAAAATTTCGGTGGATCGGTCTAAAGAAAAGTTTTCCAGGATTCCATCCCACTAAAGTGTTGATGACATTTGAGAACTTGAAAAGTATCTGAAAAAGGAAGCGGCTAAGAAGGTCCTTTCCTTCAATTTCTTGGAAGATTCTCCGATGTAAAAGATAGTAGAATTGAGGAACACAGACGAAAATGGTCACCTTTTCGTTACGAAAGCACTGCAGAATTCGACCCGCATCCAACGCATCCAGATAGGTTACCCGGGCTCCCATATATAGTGGAGCTAGAAAATTCGCCATCAGAGCTAACATATGGTAAAGCGGTAAAACAGAGAGGATGTGATCTCGATGGGATATTGCCACCGCATCGAGTACAGATTTAACGGTCAAATAGATGCTACGTGGAGTCAACATGACCCCCTTGGGATTTCCTGTAGTGCCGCTTGTATAGACCAACAGAAATGTTGAGTCCGGGTCGCTTTCAACAAGGGGGAGAGTCGTCTCACTAGAGGATAGATTCAGGGCTGAATCCCAATGCTCGTATCCGGGAATTTTGGAGCCCGAGATCAAGCCAGGAAGAGGTGTGGGAAGCAGATTTTGAACCTTCTGGAGTTTGGGAGAAAATTCCTCTGAAGAAATTAAATATTTACAGTCAGAATGCTGCACTAAATAGGCTAAAGTTTTTGCAGAGTGTAAAATGTCAAATGGTACAATTCGAGCTCCGGAACTTTGAGCAGCCAGAAAAGCAATTCCCCATCTCGGATGGTTTTCCATTAGTATTCCAACAGTATCTCCTGGTTGAATGTGGCGCACGAGTAGTTGGCTAATCTTCATGGTTTCGTCCCAAATTCGGCGGAACGTAAACGGTTCTCTTCCACTTTCACTCAAAATCTGCAGAGGTACATGCTCTGGAAGGGCTTCTACGTTACTTTTTAGTTTCCGGAAAAAGTCAGAGCTCATAGAAGACTTCCGTTTTTAAGTTGTAACATGCCCAATGTGATTTGAAGGCCGGATACTTAAGTAGATGATTTGTGGATGCAATTTCGACTATGTTGAGGTCGTTAGGCCTTCAGCATCCTCAGAAATTCTTTGTTACTAGGGGTCTTTTCGATTTTATTTAGAAGAACCTTGAGGGCGTCTTGAGGACTTTGTGCCGAAAGGGCGCGCCGAACCAGATCAACTTTCTGCTGAGCTTCTTGACTCCTCAACTTTTCCTCTTTACGCGTTCCTGACTTTTTAATATCAATCGCAGGCCAGATACGTTGTTCTGCGAGGCCACGGTGTAAAACAAGCTCCATGTTACCTGTGCCTTTAAATTCCTCAAAAATAACATCGTCCATTCGACTTCCGGTGTCAATCAGAGCCGTTGCCACGATGGTCAAACTGGCCCCGTCTTCTACTTTACGCGCTGCCCCAAAAAACTCACGGGGTTTTTGCATGGCTCTGGCTCCCAAACCACCAGACAGCGTCCGGCCTCTGTCCTTTGTCTGACTGTTATAGGCTCGAGCCACACGTGTTAGGCTGTCTAAAAGGATTACTACATCAACTCCAACCTCAACCATACGACGGGCTCTCTCCAAGACCATTTCCACTACGCGAAGATGTTGAGAAGGCGGCTCATCGTTGGATGAGTAGATTACTTCGGCGTTCACAGAGCGTTTGAAATCAGTTACTTCTTCCGGCCGTTCATCAACTAGGAGAACGATCAGGTGAACATCTGAGTGGAAATCTGTGATAGCACCAGCAAGTTTCTTGAGGAGAATGGTTTTCCCGGTGCGAGGGGACGCCACTATCATACTTCTTTGTCCCTTGCCAATGGGAGTGATGAGATCAATGATACGCAGGCTAGGATCATTACTCCTGTCTAAATCGAAGCACTCAATGGGATCAATACAAGTTAATTGGCTAAAAGGAGTAAGGAGTTGAAATTCCTCAGGAGAAATTCCCATTACTGATTCTACTGATTGTAGACGATGGGTCTTTTTGTTAGAACTTGCCTTGCCTTTGATCTCACAACCGGTTTTGAGTTTGAGTTTTTTAATTATTTCCGGAGGGACAAAAACATCCTGCTCGTTAGGGCAATAGCGGTGTTTGGCTGATCGAAGATAGCCTCGATTATTGGACAACACCTCAAGGACACCTTCTGCGGCCACAAGACTCAAGTCTCCACTATGATGCGCTCTGGTATTTTCTCTGTGACGTCGACGCTTCTGCTTATATACGCCGTTATAACGTTTTCGCCTTCGTGATCGACCTGGTTTTTTTTCTGTGGCCATAGGATCTGTTTTTTTCAGCCTGGGCGCGATCTCCTGTAAACAACACGCCACGTAAAGGCGGCTGGTTCGGGTTTTCATCGCGGGGACCCACAATGACGCCTCTCTCTCTTCTTTTGATTGACTAGATGTCCTTCTTGCCAATCATCAAAAGTGGAGGGCTTCCTGCAGCTAGCTAAACTGCTCTGAAGCTTTTTGATTCAAGCATTATTTTAGTACAACAAGACACTTATAGACAAGTGTCTTGTCTTTGGTTTTAATAGTTTTTTTTATTGGAAGGATTTTAAGTTTCCCATTAAACAAGTAGTTCATGGGTTCTTAATGCATATGACTTTCTAGAATTATTCTTGTTGACGGGTATGAGGACAGGATCCTTTTGAAGGGTTTGAGATTCTCTACTGTAACCTGTTTGAATAATTTATTTTACTAAGACATCAATTTTTCATTGTGTGAGAAAGAACACAAAAACTGGTTTTCATCACAGGTTTCCCCAGGGTTGCTCTTTCTAAGGGTGGCTCTTTTCTTTTGATTAGTTTTTAGCATCGAATTTTATCAGGGCTTGTGTTTTAATCTTCTAACATGGTTTCACCACGCTTAGAGTTGGAACTAAATCTTACCCCTTCTCAGAGATTCGACCTGATAGATGTAAACGATCAGGTTACTAGAGAATTTGGAGACGTCCTGACTCAATATCGGAAGGCCCTCTATCATTCCTACCACACTACAGCTGGATACTTCGAACAGAGTCTTTGTGAGGATTTGGATTATAGTCGGGACATGATTTCCAAGGTATTCAACTGTTTTCAGGCCCTTTTCCCGCCAGATGCTGATTACCAACATGATTGTCTGGAATTACGAAAGGAGCTTAGTGCAGAGCAAAAACTTATCGAACCCCGAAACGCGGATTCCCATTTAACCTTTATAGGTGCAGGACTCATGAACTGTGTGACTTACGAAAACCAACCTGCTTTACCAGTTTTCTTTGTAGACTTGGATGGTGTTTATGGAATGACAACCCGCTCTCGCCATACAACAGTGATAGGTTACAACCGAGAAGAGACTGTACAAGAAATATGGCGAGAAATTCCAATGTCACGACACGCTATTGATTCTGTAAGTTTGAGAGATCCACGCCTAGGACTCTTTGAAGAATTGGAGGATCTAATCCAAGCTCGGGAGGTTGTCAAGGGAAGAGTTGACATCTATCTAGATACTGGAGAGTTGCAAACTGGTCTTACGGTTAATGAGTATGAAACGCTTTTAATGAAAAATGACTTAGTGGAAGTACTCAGGAACCCTCTGAAGTTTATGGCTGAAACGGGGAGACGAATTTTTCGAGAACCTCGATCTATTCCTGGAAAAGCTCTAAATTACGCAAAGTATGACCTAGTGCGAGTTGTAAATGAAGTTGTTGATGCTCTGGGGCTTACCGAGTCCTTTGTCGAACGCATTCTTGATAAATTTTTAGCTGTGCCGGCAGAGCGGTTTCTTTGGATGAAGAGGTCCCTCAGTCTACTTATTTCTGATGAACAAGAAGATCGAGATAGCTCGATTGTTCACGGGAAATTCCAAAGTCCTATTTTGATTCAGTGGAATCATCCCCACAATAATGCTACCCGCCGAATCTGGATTAGATTGGTTCGCTTCGTTTAGGTTAGTGTAGAAAGTCATACTTCATTACCCTCTTGATCTTGTTTTCTTCGCTTTCCGATAAACATAATCCTGTTTTCGAAGTGAACGAAAAATTTCACTACTATTTGGAATTAGATTAGAGGTGGGGAAAGGAAGATTGTTCTTTATTTATGTTTTTTTGGCCTAAGGGTCCGGACCTCAAACGACGAGCCACAGATTTGGAAATGATAGATGACCCTGCTCAAATTTCTAGAAAAGAAATGGAGCAAGTGTTAAGGGAACTAGCATTGGTGAACCGCTGGCTGGGAGGAACCGCAGCTTGTCTTCGGGCTATCATTCCATTCCTTTCTACGGGACTAAAGAGAGAGCCAGTCGTAATTGCTGACGTCGGTGCAGGATCGGGAGACATTCTGTGTGCTCTAGCTACTAGATCTTTCAATAGGCACAACAATCTTCACATGTTGGCAATAGATGTCAATCCCGTAGTGTGTTGTTTAGCGAGCAAGCAGACTAAAGTTTGGCCTGAAATCAGTGTAGTGTGTGCAGATGTAGAAAATCTTTCATTCGTAAAAAATAGGTTTGATGTTGTTCTTTGTTCGGCTTTTCTTCACCATTTCTGTGATCATAAGCTTGTACAAATCATCAATTGTCTCCGAGAGTGCACGACCAGAGCCATCATAATCAATGATCTTCATCGGCACCCCGTGGCATACTGGTCTATTCGTTTTCTCTGCCGCTTGTTTTCCCGTTCCAAAGCTGTTCGGAACGACGGTCCACTTTCAGTGCGGAAGGGCTTCACGAGAAAGGAACTTACCAATCTCTTGGAGTCTGCTGGATGTTGTGACTTCTGTATTAGCTGGAGGTGGGCCTTTCGATGGGTTGTTACAATTAGGAAATAGAACATTCAGGTCATCGAGCCTTGTATTTTTTCAATAACCCTTGTTAAACGTAGAGAATAGTTTTAGTCGGTAAGTATTACAAACCACCTGCCGGGCCCGTGAACTCCGACTACCAGTCTCTTTTCGATATCT
Source organism: uncultured Acidobacteriota bacterium (assembly GCA_964569605.1). Classification (GTDB taxonomy): domain Bacteria; phylum Acidobacteriota; class UBA6911; order RPQK01; family CBDAPI01; genus CBDAPI01. The sequence continues at coordinate 3,491 of CAZMUJ010000053.1, read as the reverse complement.
GCTGTTCGGCTTGGACCTGTTGTCAATGTTATGAGGCTACTTTCTTCAAGCTGGAGACCGGCATTGATGGCCTGAGAAAGATTGTGGACGATGGAACGCCTAGATACTAGTGTCAAACGACAAGGCGGTAGGCCAAACAAAAGTCGACTTCGATTGAGGCCTGTCCTAAAAAGAATCGTTCCAGTTTCAGCGATAGCTACATCCGCTGAACCAGCTGATATTGTAGTGTTTTCAAGTCGCTCCAAAGTCAGTTCAACAGTAGATAGTCGTAGAGGGAAAATGACATGTCCTTGGGGATGGTTACTTAAAATGAACTGTTGTTTTTGTTTCTTCGCAGCCCTGGAGATTGAGAAAGGAATCGAATGAGCCTCTAGGGTGTCTTGTCCTTCCCACACAAAAATTTCGGATTGAGCTTTTCCGAGTATGGTAGAGAGGCATTTCTCCAAACCCATTGTTCGGCTATCCAAAACGATGCCCCCAACCTTCTTCAGTTGTTTTGAGAATGTCTCGGCAGGATCCTTGAATCTTGGCATTTTTGGAATATTAGTAGGGAGTTCGGGGGTGTTTTTTCCCACGAGAACTTTCCTAAGTGTTGCAAGGGTTTCAGATCTACTCACGATCCCTCCGATTTTGGTACAAGTCTCGGAAACTTTCTGGGGGCAAGCGCGGCAACTCACGGTTCCGAGTCCAATATTTCAGTGGTGAAAAAGGAAGTTGTAATACAAGTTTACTGAACAGGATCCTCTGCGCTTTTCTGATCCAACGACTCAATGTCTGAAAACGCGTGGAGCAGGTCATTATCCAGGCCCATAGGCGGAATCCGAACCGTTCCAATGAAAGATTAGAAGCTGTTTCGGCTTGGGTTAACTGAATGCGCTCACGCAACTTCAAAAGTATGTGAGGAATCTCAATTTTGACAGGACATACTTCCCCACAGGCTCCACACAAGGAAGATGCAAACGGATGTTTGAGTCCGGCTTTATAGTTGTGTAGTTGAGGGGTTAAAATTGCTCCTATGGGGCCTTGATAGGTAGATCCGTACGCATGTCCTCCAATAGTTTCATATACGGGACAAGCATTTAGGCAAGCACCACAGCGTATGCAGCTCAACGTCTGAGAAAGGTAAGGATCTTTCAGTATTTGGCTTCTCCCGTTATCTAGCAAAATCAGGTAGAGCTGCTCTGGTCCGTCGAATTCTTCCAACTGACTGGTCCCGGTGATGAAGTGAACGTAGCTAGAAATAGCCTGTCCTGTTGCACTTTTAGTTAAGAGTCTAAGGAAAACTGGCAGATCAGATAGTCGAGGAATCACCTTTTCTATGCCCATCAGGGCAATGTGTACCGGAGGACCAGCAGTGGAAAGTAGGGCGTTGCCCTCATTCTCAACAATTACCAGTGTTCCAGTTTCAGCGATTGCAAAATTGACTCCTGTAATCCCCACTCCAGCTTCGAGGAACTCTCTGCGAAGTTTTTGTCTAACCATCGCCGTAATCTCCTTTGGGTCTGAGGTATACGGCATTGCAATCTCCCGTTCGAAAAGTTCAGCAACTTCTTGAGCTGAGAAGTGAAGTGCCGGTGCGAGAAGATGAAAAGGTTTTTGATGGGCCAGCTGAACAATGTACTCACCCAAATCAGTTTCTACCGGAGTAACATGAGCCCTTTCCAGTTCTTCATTGAGGTTTATTTCTTCAGTCGTCATACTTTTACTTTTAACTATTCGATTGACGCCTCTTTCATGAAGTAAACTTAGTATGAAATCAATGGCCTCCGCAGAATCATTGGCCCAAACAACTTTTCCACCAACACTCTGTAAAGATTGTTCAAGTTGGACTAAATAGTGATCTAGCCGAGAGAGGGAGTGTTGTTTGACTTGGTTAGCGTGGTTTCTTAGTTCTTCCCAATTTGTCTCTTCTTGAACGGCTTTAGCCCTATTTTTCTGAGCATGTTTGAGCGCCCGTGGAAGGTTCTTTTGGAGCTGTTTGTTTTTTAGAGCCGGCTCAATTTGGAAATTAATATTTGAATCCATAGTATTGTTTAAAATCGAGCGAGTACTTCGGCGATATGCATGGTCTTTAGTTGTGACTTCTGACGGTTGATGAGTCCTTCCAAGTGCATGAGACAACTGGCATCGGCAGCGATTACATATTGAGCGCCCGTTTGTTCGATCGCTTGTAACTTTTTTCGGCCCATTTCCGAAGAAACCTCAGCAAACTTCACCGAAAAAGTTCCGCCGAAACCACAACACTGTTCACTGTTCTCCATTTCCTGTAAGTCAAGCCCGGCAACCGAATTTAGAAGTTTACGAGGAGGTTCCTGAATGCCAAGTTCCCGAAGTAAATGACAGGAATCGTGATAGGTAGCTCTGGCCCGAAAAGAAGCACCCATAGATTCGACTTTGAGGACAGACACTAGAAAATCAGAAAATTCCCAAACGCGGGTGGAAACGTTCTGTGCCAACTCGGAATATCGAGGTTCGTCACTTAGTAGCTCAGGCAGGAATACCTTCATCATGCTACAGCAAGAACCCGAAGGAGTTACAATCCATTCCTGATCCTTGTAGATATCTAACAGGGAACAGCCAACCTGTTTGGCCTCTTCCGTAAAACCGGAATTGAAAGCAGGTTGTCCACAGCAGGTTTGTCTGACATCGAAGTGAACATCGATTCCCAACTGTTCTAAGATTTTTACAGCAGAGACAGCAATTTGAGGATAGAACTGATCAACCAGACAAGTGACAAAGAGGGAAACCTTCATAAGTTAAGCTCAAACTATAAAAAGCACTTTAAGTTTAAGCCTTAACGATTAAGGTAACCACCCTCTTATAAATAAAATTGGAACCGCAAGATCCCTTTTCCTTTATTAGTGGGCAGTTACTAGAAATAGACATTACTTTAGTGTTGCGTTTTTAGTGGACTATTTCGCTTCCAAGGGCTTCTAATGGGGCACCAGCGGGGCAAAACTCGAAGAGTTTTCCATCCAAAAAAGAAGTAGTTACGACTATTTAATCAAAATGAAAGAAAGGAAAGGTTAGTAAATGGTGACCAAATTGGTGAGTTGTTAGTAATTTTTATTGGCTCTTCTTATCTTTTTTAAGCATATTCCTATCTTTTCTAAGCAGATTGTTGATCCTTTTATGAAAAATATGCCTGCCGCTTGCGCTTGGTGGAGCAAATTCATAAGCCCCTACCCATGTTGTTCCGCTGAAGCCATCTTCACCCCGCCACGTCTCGGGAATTTGAATCTCTTGCTTATCAAGCTTTTTGCAAGTTGTGTAATTTAACCGCTCGACTGGCTTGCCCTTTGCCGCCGCCCTAACTATGTTTCGCCGTTTCTGAATATTAGTCTCGGCGGATTTTTCCCTATATTGGGCAATGGCCTTAGCGACCGAGTCTAGATCTTGGCGATCAGCCTCATCGTGTTTCCTCCGCCACTCGGCGTTGTCCCGCTCCATCTCTTCCCTTGAGGGTGGTTCGTAGATGTCCATTTCAATAT
>CAZMUJ010000052.1:0-2037 GCA_964569605.1 uncultured Acidobacteriota bacterium | reverse complement strand
CTCCCTTTTTTTTTATCGACAATTTATTTAATGTTTGTCTCCTTTATATTACTGTTGCTAATTCACTTAGGTGGCCTATCCTACGTTCCAGTGGACGCTTCACTTACTGGAGAGGGGATCCGTGGGTTTCGTGCTTTAAAGGCGAGTGAAGTCGCAATGGTCCGTGGAAAAGATCACTGGGTGACGGTCTTCACAGGTTGGAAGGCACAGAAGACTGCCATTTATGCCCGGATTCGACTAGTTGAAGAAGAAAAGTGGTCTAAGCCTGTTCGTCTTTCTGCTCCAGAGGCACGCTTTGACAGTCTTCCGTTTCTATGGGTTAGTGGTAACGGTGAGCTAGTCCACTGTGTCTGGCAGTCTAAAGATAAGGACAAGTTATTCCGTGCTCGATATTCTGTCATGAATCCTATCTCAGGCAAGTGGAGCCTTCCAGTCTGGATTAAGGGAGCCATTGGACAACAAAGAAACTCTGTTTTGTTGACTGGAGCCTCGAAGGGTAACCTATTTGTGTATTCCCATAATACACAAGATTTTAATCCTTATTCCAAGCTACAGCTCTTTGCGAGTCAGGATGGTGGAAGGTCCTGGCAGAAAAAGGAACCTTTTCCTTCTTTAGTGACCGAAAAACCACATTCTTTTTTTTCTCCTAGGCTGGTCGTATCCAATAATGACGAGTTGCATTTATTGACCCTTCGTACACAGGGCAAGACAACGGTATTTTTGAACTCGTCTCTGGATTCAGGAGATTCCTGGAGTGTACCCCGGGCACTGAGTGAAACACCCTCAGCTCGAATTAGTAATCCCCATCTCTGGACGGATGGATCGGTGTTACAGGCATTGTGGGTAGACGAGCCAGGGTTTGGAAGTCGAAGAATTAAACATTTGAAGGGAGCTTTTTGGCCAATCAAGTTAAAGGATCAAAAGATCAAGAGGTTTTTAATTGCTGAGATACACGCTGTCAGGGATTTTCACTACTTGCCTTGGGAAGATTCTCATCGGGTTGGTGTGACCTGGTTGGAACGAAAAAAACGTGGTCCCAGCTTCATTCGTCAACGTGTTACTATTGAAGAAGGACAGTTAAATTTGAGTGACATCTCAAAAGTGGCGGAAAGTCGAGAGGGCTTCCATTTTGAGCAAATGTCTACTTCCTCAAATCCTAATGTGTTACTAGTAACTGAAAAGAAAATTGTAACCCCTCCAAGCCTGTTAGCTTGTGCTAATCAGGAAAACTTTACTTGGGAATGCGAAAAAATACACACAACGTCTGGTGATTCTGATATCCTTTCACCAATGTTGGTTGCGGAAGGCCAAGGGAGCCAGTTTCGTGTTGTATTTCATGAGGCAAAGTTGAAGTTTCATATTATGCAAGTAATCCTGGATACGACTATTCGAGTAGGTAAATTAAGAGTGAACCGCGGGGGTGGGGAAACAAGTGATGAAGGAGTTAATTAGGACCATGCCCCGAGTTTTCAGTTTGAATCATACCGCTTTTCTTTCCGTTTTAGTTTTTGTTCTCTCGTTCTCTAGTTTGGCTCTAGCTGCACCTCCTAACGTAGGTCTTTGGCCACCATCCACCATTCCCGAGATGGCAATTCTCCCAGCATCGATGAGTGCCAGTGATTCGGATGGTGATTCTCTCACGTGCACCTGGAGCTTTGAGGTGGATCCGTCCGGTCAGGCCTATTTTTATAATACTCTTACCTATGCATTCTCCAAGACTACAACGAATTGTAATATGGCTTTTATTGGTATTGGAGAACCGGGAGAGAGTGCCCCTAGCCCCTCGTTACAAGGGGAAACTATTAGGGTTAAAGTTTCTGTTTCTGATGGGAGCAACACGGTTGAGAAGGCCAAAAACATATTGGTTAGCGGCCTCAATCAAAAGCCCATCATTCTTCTGGATACTGAGGCAATGGGTACCCAGTCTAATCCTAGGATTCATCCTTCTGCGCTTGCTGTGAATGCCCATGAGAGCGACGATCCTGATGGAGGAGTAATTAACTGGGCTTGGTCGATTGGTTCTATGGTTGGAGGGTA
>CAZMUJ010000051.1:0-2677 GCA_964569605.1 uncultured Acidobacteriota bacterium | reverse complement strand
TTATTTGAAATGGAAGTACCTGAAATCTATGATGGGACTGTGATGATTAGGGAAGCTGCTAGAGATACTGGCGAACGTTCTAAAATTGCAGTCGTGTCTCGGGATAGTGATGTGGATCCTGTAGGGGCCTGTGTTGGAATGAAAGGATCCAGAGTACAAGGTGTTATCCGAGAACTCCATGGAGAAAAAATTGATATCATTCCCTATTCCGAAGATCCTATTACCTTTGTTACAAACGCATTGAGTCCTGCCAAAATAGATCGCGCTTCAATAATAGACCCTATGGAAAAACATCTGGAAGTTATTGTTGAGATGGATCAGCTTTCCTTGGCAATAGGAAAAAAGGGGCAGAATGTTCGATTAGCAGCTAAACTTACGGGCTGGAAGATTGACATCAAGAGTGACGAAGAAAAACGAGCTGAGATTGAAGACCAAATGGCTCTACTCGAAGCTAAGACACCTTTGTCTGAGCTTCCTGGTCTTTCAAAAGGGATTTTAGAAAAGCTAACTGAAAACTCTATTAAAACCATTGAAGAACTAGCTGACACTCCTATTGATGACCTAACAAAAATCGAAGGACTTGGCCCCAAGAGTGCTGAGAAAATTATTGCCTCCGTCAAGGAATATTATATTCAATATGCCCAAGCAGCCGAGGCTAAAAGAGTTGCGGAGGCAGAACAGGAAAACAAACAGGATGGTTCTGTAAAAGATGAGGTAACTCAGGAAGAAACTGTATCTCTTGCTGAAGAAGATTCTGGTTCAAAACCTTCTGATGGATCTGTTGATGTGATTGTCGAAGAAAATACAGAAGAAAAAGTTGAAGGGGATTAAGATAGGGAGGAATATTTAGTGGGGTTAAGTGTATAACTCAATTATTTATCCGGAGGAACTGTGGCAGAAAAGAAAAGGATTTTTAAGTTAGCAGAAGAGATTAAAATAGAGGCTCAAGACATTATCGCCTACCTCAAAACTCAAAAATCAGGGCGTGTTTCTGCTGCTAGTTCTGTTGACTCTGAAACTGTACAGGAAATTAAAGATCATTTTTCCGGCAAAAAACAAAAACCTAAAAAAACAACTAGACCTAAAACATCCAGCCCAGGTATTGAAAAGCCTGATGTGTCAAGTTCAAAAAACACTCCTGAAACTGAAAATTTGGTATCTTCTGAATCAAAGCCAGGAAAGAAAAGTCGACCCTCTTTAGAAAAATCTGCCAAGGCTACTTCTAAAAAAACAGTGGAATCTGAACCAGCATCTCCAGCAATTGATTCCATCCAAGACTTAACTACCCAACCAACCGAAGACTCTACCACCAATGAGGTGATGGCCTCCAAAACTTCTTCAACGCAATTAGAAAAAGAAACGGAAAAAGGGCCTGAATCAAAGGCTCCTCAAAAATCTAAAATAGGGCCTGCCCTTGAGATCTCTAGCTCTCCGTTAGCCAGTAAGGTAGCGAATACAGAACAAACGACTTCAAGTGAAACTATCCGCCAACACCTTTCTAGGTCTGGACAGATTCGTCCCCGACCTTTCCAGTTTCGCTCTAGACAAACCTCAACCAGCCGCCCTCCAGGTATAGGATCTGCTAATAAGGCACAGACTAATTTGTCTGACTCGAGGAAAGCTACTCTTCCCTCTCCTCGACCACCAACTGCTCCACCTGGCCCTCTAGGGAAAAATAATCGGCGAACCAAGTCTGGACCCCACCATACCCCAACTACTGACCGTCAAAAAATAGAGGAAAGAACTACTCGCGAAACGAGAGGACCGGCTATCGAAGCCCCTGAGCCTTTCCAACCTATTCCAATCAACCGCTCGGTAACTCTGACGGAAGGAGTTACCATCAAGGAACTAGCTGAAAAACTGGAGATAAAGGCTAAAGATGTAATTAAGCGACTCTTAGATAAAGGAATCTTCGCAACCATGAATCAAACGCTAGATGAGACTTTAGCAAAAGACATAAGCGCAGATTTTGGAGCTGAAGTGTCAATAATTAGTTTCGAAGAGGATGCTGAATATGAGGCAATTGCCGAAGAAAAATCGGAAAATATTACTCCTCGATCACCCGTTGTGACCATCATGGGACACGTTGATCATGGAAAAACCTCTTTGCTGGATGCTCTCCGTGAGACGGATGTTCTCTCTAAGGAAGCAGGAGGGATTACTCAACATATTGGTGCCTACCAAGTTGAAAAGGATCAGCGTCTAATAACTTTTATTGATACCCCTGGCCATGAGGCATTTACATTAATGCGTGCTCGAGGTGCTAAAGTAACAGATATTGTTGTTCTAGTCGTAGCTGCTGATGATGGAGTAATGCCACAAACACTAGAAGCCATTAATCATTCCCGAGCTGCTAAGGCTCCTATTATTGTTGCTATTAATAAAATAGATCGTCCGAATGCCCAAGTTGATAAAGTAAAAAAAGCATTGTCTGACAATGGGCTTACTCCCGAAGACTGGGGTGGTGACACCGTAACGGTTGAAGTTTCAGCTACAGAGAAATCCAATCTTGGATTGTTACTTGAAATGATTCTCTTGGTAACAGATCTACAAGGATTCAAAGCATACCCTCATCGGACCGCAGTGGGCACAATTGTAGAAGCTAAGCTAGATAAGGGAAGAGGAGCAGTAGCAACAGTATTGGTCCAAAATGGAACCTTAGGAGTGGGAGATTCCT
>CAZMUJ010000050.1:0-4633 GCA_964569605.1 uncultured Acidobacteriota bacterium | reverse complement strand
TCCAAGGTCTGAAGCTGTTTCTGCGGCAACGGAGGGGGCAGAGGCGAGTAAAGTCATTCCAAATTGATGGGCCAGTTGTGCCAAAGTTTGTCCGATGTTGCCCAGACCTAGAATTCCCAAAATAGCTCCATACAGATCAGTTGGCCTTGATTTTTCACGACTAACCCAGTTCCCATTTTTGAGTTGTTTATCCCAGTAATTGAGTTGTTTACATAGTGCCAACATATAAGCCATGGCTCCTTCTGCCACGGCTGAGGCTCCGGCGGCTGGTGTGTAAACTACGGTGATACCAAGCTTGGTCGCTGTTGCCAAGTCCACGTTGTCCAACCCTACGCCAGTCCTACCAATCACTCGTAATTTTTCTGCTGCTGCGATAACTACTTGATTCACTGATCCTCCACCACGAACAGCAATGCCAATTGCGTTATCAACGAGTGGGAGAATTGACTCGGGTTCACCATTGGGGAGAGTATGGATTTTCCCAAAAGGACTGAGGATATCAATGGCAACCTGATCGATCGGTCCGGTTGCGAGGATTGTTGGTTGGTCACCCATGAATTTTCTACCTTTCGTGATGATTTTTCTTTTTTTTATTAGATTGACTCAGTAACGGCCATATTCTCGAGCGGCTTGAGTAAACACCTCTATATTCCCAGGGGCAAAATCAAAAATTTGACCTGTTGTACGCAGGACGTAACGGCCTCCAGTAGCAGCTGAGTCAATGCATTTTTTTACTTGATCTCGTATTTGTTCGGCCGTGGCTTCTCCCAAGATACGTTCATTAAAGCCTCCGTTGAGAGTAATTTGATTCCCTACCCGGCGTTTAGATTCGACTAGATCGAAGTCTCCCGAAGATTCTTTGGGAGTCAATGTTTCCAAGGAGTCGGCTCCTGTAGAGGCCATATCTTCAATGAAAGACTGACCACAACCGCAGTTGTGATAACTGACAAGAAGACCTGCCTTTTTGGCTGCTGTCACAACAGGCTTGTCGTAGGGCAACATGAATTCTCGGAATTGCTTTGGAGAAAATCCCATGCCTACCCAAGACTGGTCGTAAATAATTGAATGAATTCCGGTCTTAGCAAGATGCCGAACTCGTCTAATAGATCGGTCTCTGAGAAATTCGGAGATTTTCTCGACAAATCTAGGTTGTTCCATTAAATCGCATGTCAGAGTAACCAGTCCCCGCATATTAGCTGCTTCTCCCCAGACACCCGTGAAGTTGTGCATGCAGAAAGCACGATCTCCAACTGCATCAACCATTTTCTTCAGTTTGTCCTGGTTTAAACTTTCTGGTTCTGGCATGTACTTAATACAGAGATCAAGGTCTTTTTCTTCCTTTAGAGCAGGTTCTACTTCAGCCACCTGAGCATCACCGATCTGCAAGCTCCATGTTACAGGACCTTCTGGAGTAGTTGCCGTAAAATGATGTGTGTAAAATCCATATCCCTCATCCACAATTGTTTCTTTGACCTGCCAGGTTTCCAGAGACTCATCTGACCAGCTGTACAAAAGCCTAGGCAAGCGAATCATTGAGAACCAACGTTCATCACCAGTTACTATGAGTGGATCAAGGCCTAATTGTTCCTGGATCATGGTCATTTGCAGGGGGTCTTCCACCAATGTCTCCAGAACATTTCGTGGGCCTTTTTTGGTAAGAGTTTTGAGCGCCGACATACCTAGCCATCCACAAACGGGAACCCGGTCCAGAGATTTGCCAGTATAAGCTGCTTCCAGTCGATCACGAGCGTTCATAAAAGCTCCTTTTTTTATTGTCCATAGTTTCAGCTTATGAGTTTAAGTTCTAGTGTTTCTAATTCTGGAAATCTTAAAATATCAATAAATGAGTCACTGAAGTCGGCTCTGTCGGAAAGCTCATGGTATTCAATCACACTAGGTAGGGAATGAGCTATCTGGCGTTCCCGGAAGGATACCAGGGCAATTTTGGCACCCTCACTCGCAGTATTTCCAACTGCTTTGATCCGTTTTATGGATATGGGTGGGACCAGGCCGATTATCCTAGCATTTTGGGCATTGATGTAAGTGCCAAACGATCCAGCCAAGTATATTTCTTTTAGGTCCTGGTTCTTCACGTTCAGTTCTTTCATCAAAATTTCTATACCTCCAGCAATTGCCGCTTTAGCAAACTGAAGTTCTCGAATGTCTTTCTGTGTCAAAACTACAGGGCGGTTTCTCCCTGTTTCTTTCGGCCATGCCAGTACAAAAGATCGTTTTCCATCAGATTCTTGGATGATGCGCTGGCTCAGGGCAGATGACAATCTATTTTTGGCTTCTTCACTAGAAATGAGTCTACCGGAAGAGTCTAGTAGACCAGCCAGTCTCAGCTCTGCCACTACATCGATCAGGCCAGATCCACATAGGCCGACTGGTTGGACATCCCCAATTACTTGCAGTTGAACAGAGTCTTCGACAATTTTTACCGTTTCGATGGCTCCTGTACTAGCACGCATCCCATCTTGAATCTGAGCTCCCTCAAATGCGGGACCGGCTGGGGCTGCAGTAGCAATCGTTCGGTCTAAAGAGCCTAGTACTATCTCTCCATTGGTACCAACATCAACTAGAAGCCGAACCCCTTCTTTTTGGGCCAAACCCGTCGCTAAAATTCCACTGGTTAGGTCGGCTCCGACGTAAGCGCCAAGGTGGGGTAGAAGTTGGACCTGCGCTTGAGGGTGGATTGAGAGAGGAATTTCTCGGGCACTAACTGTTAGGTGGTCCTGAATCGTTGGAATGAAAGGAGTAACACCAATGGGTTCTGGGTCAATCCCAAGAAAAAAATGAAGCATAGTGGCATTTCCGGTTGCCACTAATTCATACACCGAAAAGGCTTTTACTTTTGCCTCCCTCAGCAATTTCTTAATCAGAGAGTCAAGAGTACTGAGAATGGCCTGGTTCAGCTGGTCTATTCCATCTTTTTCAAGCATGGAATGACTAATACGTGAGATTACATCGGCTCCGTGAACTGATTGTTTGTTTAAGGCCGAGTCCGCGGCCATGACAGCGCCAGTATTTAGGTCGATTAGAATCCCCACTACAGTAGTTGTTCCTATGTCAAAAGCAAGACCGTAAGAATGTTTAGTTGTATCTCCTGGTTCAACACAGACCAGTTCTTGTCCGACAACCACCAAGGTCACTTTCCATTCAGATTTGCGTAATATAGAGGGTAGCTGACGTAGTAGTTGGACTGAGATGTGCACTTGAAACCCTTTTTCTAAAAGTGCATCCTGGATTCGAGTGTAGTCGCTGCGTTGGTCTCGTAGAGATGGTTTCTGAAGCTGCAATGCTATCTTGTGCACGTTTGGCTCGATAATTACATGTCGGTCCGTTCCCATTAAGGAGGCTTTGGGGTTGCCTAACAGCGTAGGAACTTCGCAGACTAGATCTTGGTTTGCTAGGGATCGACAGGATAGACGCCAACCTTCAAGAAGCTCAGAGTCGGAGAAAAACTCCCGATCAGCGGTATTGATCTCTGGATTTCCCTTCCCCCCAACCAACACGAGGCAATTTACACAAGTTAGCAGGCCGCCACAGGGACTGTCAATGGGTAGACCAATCCAGTTGGCTGCATTGAAGATAGACATGCCAAAAGGAACACGAGTTTTCTTGTTCTGGGGTCTGAACTCGATAGTGACGCGGGGAGAGTCAACCTCAGAAAAAGTATTAGTCAGCGGCTCAACCATTAGATTTTAATTTGGAAAGCATCTTAGCTCTAGAATGCTTGTGAGAAGCTTCTTCCATCAATCTCCGGGCCAGTTTCACTACTCCGGAAGCATCCTTGGCGTACCCATCGGCGTTAATTTTATCGCAAAAGTCTTGTGTTACAGGAGCTCCACCCACCATTACCCTTACCTCTTTCCGTAAATCGGCGGTGTGTAGGGCCTCAAGATTAATCTTGAAGTTAGGCATAGTAGTGGTGAGGAATGCTGACATCCCTACGAGATTAGGACGGTGCTCCTGAATTGCTCCCACCATTTGATCGGATCGGATGTTTACCCCGAGATCAATCACTTCGAATCCGGCTCCTTCTAACATAATGTCACATAGATTTTTACCAATATCGTGAAGATCCCCCTTCACAGTGAACATTAGGATTTTCCCAATTGGTTTTGCCCCAGTTTCGGCCAGTAGAGGTCGAAGAATATTCATGGCAGTTTTCATTGCTTTGGCGGAAACCATCATTTCGGGAACGAAGTATTCACCAATTTCGAACCTCCTTCCTACTTCCTCAAGTGAAGGTATGAGAGCGTCAAAGAGCAATTCTAACGGAGTTAATCCCTGCTGTAGTCCTTTTTTGGTGAGGTCGCCAACTTGTTGAGAGTGTCCATCCAAGGTGTGTTGAAAAAGTCCTGCGAGTATCTCTTTTTTATCCATGACCTTATCCTAAGGAGTCAGCTAATCTAAAGAGTACTACAGCTATACTAGAAGTGGCCATAAAGCAATTTTCCGCCCTGAAACCCAAAAACTTGCTATTATGTTGATTGCTGACCCAAATGCTGCTGTTACGGAGTTACCGTACAGGGTGAGCTTGAAAGCGAGACCGATTGTTGAAGGAATGCCTGGGGAACTTATTGCAGTCAAAGAGTTCCCACTGATGGTTGTGTCTATGGAAAAGAAT
>CAZMUJ010000049.1:0-2910 GCA_964569605.1 uncultured Acidobacteriota bacterium | reverse complement strand
GCTTCGGCTAGGTTCAGCAGCTTTTTGCCCGGTCCCACACCCCCCTTCCAGCCGGAGCCAAAAGGGTTTGGGCTGTTTCCGTTTCGCTCGCCGCTACTCAGGAAATCGCTATTGCTTTCTCTTCCTTCGGGTACTGAGATGGTTCACTTCCCCGAGTTTGCTTCCATTACCTATGTATTCAGTAATGAATGACTTCGCATTACCGAAGTCGGGTTCCCCCATTCGGAAATCCCCGGATCAAAGCTTGCTTACAGCTCCCCGAGGCATATCGCAGTTAGCCACGTCCTTCATCGCCTCTTTGCGCCTAGGCATCCACCGTTTACCCTTAGTAGCTTGACCTAGAATATTTTGGCACACAAAGAAACCAAAACATTATGTCATGCACTTGTGGTTTGCCCGTTAATACTATCCAAATTGTCAAAGATCAAAAAGTCCTATTAGGACAGAATCATTCTAGGTAACATTAGGTAACGCTGTCAACATAGAAAGTGATAGAAAGATTTTTCTTTAGCTGTTCACAATTGAAAACGATTTTTTTTATGTCTTGAGATTTTCTATTGCGTCGTTAGAACTCACGATTTTTGGGCTTTTAATCGGGGGGCTTTAACAAGTGCCTCCAAATATATTTAGTTTGATGCTTTCAACTATTGTAAGGTTGGCAATTAGGGCAAAAAGAAGTGCCCCGTTGTGACACTACTATTTTTTCTATAAGTGTTTTGCATTGGAAGCACTTTTCGCCAACACGTCCATAAACAAATAGCTCTTCTTGAAAGCTCCCTTTTCCTCCATCGCTCTTAATGTAGTCTCTTAAAGAGGTTCCTCCGAATTGTATCGCTTTTTTCAAAACCAACTTGATACTCTTGTAAAGTTTAAGTCGGTCTGATTTACTCAAAGTTGTGACTTTTCTGAGCGGGTGAATAGACGATTCAAAAAGAATCTCATCTGCATAGATATTACCAATCCCTGCAACAAAGCTTTGATCAAGCAAAAGGCTCTTGACAGCTAATTTCCGCCCAGATAAACGTAAAAGAAAATCCACTATATTATATTCTTTAGAAAACGGTTCTAAACCTACTTTACCAAAAAAACAATCTCTCGCTGATTTAGCCAAGGAAATCAAGTAAATCTTTCCAAACATCCTAATGTCTCTATATACAAGTGAAGACTTATTATCGAAATGTATCTGGAGATGGGTATGTCTGTCAGGTACATGTTGGCGGATCCTTTGCAATCCAGTCAATGGATCACGTAGAAATTCCTGAGAATCCTTAGCTGAAAGTTTCCGTAATGTTAGTTGTCCAGTCATGCCAAGATGTATTACCAAAACCATTTCCTCTAGTGGAAAAATCAAGAACTTTCCGAGACGTTCTAATCCTTCAATTTGATTACCTTTTAAAGACTTAATAAGTATTTTAGGATCAACTTGAAACACTCTACTACCACTAACTTCAACATTGGAAATCCTTAGTCCTTCTATATTTCCTAAAAGGCCACGACGAATCGTTTCTACTTCTGGAAGCTCAGGCATTGGTGGTTACTTAATTATAGTTAATCGTCGTAGGATGACAGATTAAGGTTTATAAGACATAGTTAGAAACTTTAGAATTAAAAGAATGCTTTTCTTCTTTATAGTTAATCCTACATACAACCTTAGAGATCAGCTCCTTATAAAGAGTCAGTATTTTCTGTTAGTAATTACAAAGAGTGTTACTAGTATAATTTTAAAATAATGCACGAAAATATAATTTTGAATTTTTCCCTAATTATTCTTTTGGGCATTAGTGCCCAGTGGCTAGGCTGGAAGCTTAGAGTACCCTCTATTTTGCTTCTTCTCCTTTTTGGTTTTCTAGCGGGTCCAATAACAAATATACTAGATCCTGATCATCTTTTTTCAGATCTCCTTTTTCCAATCGTTTCTTTAGCTGTTGGTCTAATTCTTTTTGAGGGAGGTTTATCACTTAAATTTTCTCAGATTAAGGAGATTCACCGTGCAGTTCTCAATTTAATTTCAATAGGTGCCCTTATTACATGGATCCTTAGTTCATGTGCTGCCTACTGGATTTTAGAATTAGGACCAAGTCTTTCTCTGTTGCTAGGAGCAATTCTTGTTGTTACAGGTCCAACTGTCATAATTCCTCTCCTTCGCCATATAAGACCTACTCAACGAATTTCTTCTGTGGCTCGTTGGGAAGGAATAGTAATTGATCCAATAGGGGCAACCTTATCTGTGCTGATTTTTGGAGCATTACTAATTGAAGGTTGGAGAGAAGCGACCGATTATGCACTTCTTGGGTTTTTTAAAACTATTGTCCTAGGGATTGGGGTAGGGGGAATTGCGGCACTACTAGTAGTACTTCTACTTCGCTTTTACTGGATTCCAGACTTCCTTCATACTTCCTTTACTTTGATGATTGTGGTTGTTTCCTTTGCTATTTCAAACCATTTACAAGAGGAATCTGGTCTTCTAACTGTGACAGTGATGGGAATTATTCTAGCCAACCAAAAAAAAGCAAATGTTCATCATATTGTTGTATTCAAGGAAACCCTAACCGTTTTGTTGATCTCTTCTCTTTTCATCCTATTAGCAGCAAGAATGAAATTAAGCGATCTAGTTCACATTGATGTTAATGCTTTTCTTTTTGTTCTCTGTATTCTTTTCATAATCAGACCACTCGCTGTTTTTTCCTCGACATGGAGGACTCGACTTAATTTCAAAGAACGGATTTTCCTAGCATGGCTTGCTCCACGTGGAATTATTGCCGCTGCTGTGGCCTCTATTTTCTCATTAAAGCTCGAACAACTAGGCTTTGAAAAAGCTGACAAAATCGTCCCCATAACTTTTTTTGTCATAGTAGCAACAGTAGTGATTTATGGCCTCACAGCTAAGCCTCTTGCCAACCTTTTGCATCT
>CAZMUJ010000048.1:0-91251 GCA_964569605.1 uncultured Acidobacteriota bacterium | reverse complement strand
ATAGACAGTTACGAGAGATAAACATCATTCTGATCCACATCCGGATCAAAGTTTTCCGCAATTGTTCTTGCTCGTTCGCTCGGAGGGAGAATGAATATTGGCATGGATCTGTTAGGGTCTGATTTCTTGTCTGAAAAGTGTCTAATAGTATCGGTTCATATACTAACTGAATCGAAAATCAGTTCACATTTCTAGATTTCTGTAGGCACAATATTAGGTTTATTTAAAACTAGAATACAGGTACGCGTTGTATAGTTCTTGTATGGAAGTCACCTATCAATTGATCTTTATTTGCAGTGCACTAGTACTTGTTTTTCTTAATGGGTTTTTTGTAAATGCCGAATTCTCAATCGTCAAGGTACGAGAGACGAGAGTTCAAGAACTTATTCGAGGGGGAAACAAGCGGGCCAAAACAGTTTTGGGACTTATCTACAATATGGATGAGTATCTATCTGCTACCCAGCTTGGAATCACTCTGACTAGTCTAGGACTTGGCTGGATTGGAGAACCTGCTTTTTCTAGATTATTTGAGCCTGTCCTATCAATACTTGGACTTGGCGATAATCCAGCTCTTACACACACTTTGTCTGGGGTTTCTGCCTTTTTTGTTATTACCTTTCTTCATATAGTTTTAGGGGAGCTGGCACCCAAGACGTTGGCTATTCAAAAGCCTGAAAGCTCCGCCTTATGGATCGCTTCTTCGCTGGTTGTTTTTTACAAAATTTCCTATCCTTTTATCTGGGCACTTAATGGTGCAGCTAATCAGTTTGTTCGTTTCATGAGGATTCGTCCTACTTCGGAGTCAGAACTCACTCATTCAGAGGAAGAACTCCGAATTCTTCTTTCTCGGTCTAGTGAACATGGAGTAATTGATCGAAACAAAAAGCGCCTTTTAATGAAGGTTTTCGCTTTTTCCCAGCGAAGTGCAAGGCAAGTAATGGTGCCTGCAGTAGAAATCAGTTTTCTTGATCTTAAAAAGAATGTTGAGGAAAATTTGAAATTGGTACATCGTGAAAAGCACACACGTTTCCCACTTTGTGACGGGGGTCTGGACCGAGTTCTGGGTTTGATTCATGTCAAAGACTTGCTCTGGAACTATGAGATGTTGGGAGACAATTTCGACTTGAAGTTTCTCAAGAGACAAACTCTTTTTGTTCCAGAAAGTAAGGGTATTGATTCACTTCTTGCCGAGTTTAGGGCATCTAGAATCCACATGGCTATTGTTGTAGACGAGTATGGATCAACGGTTGGAATTGTAACTCTAGAAGATATTCTGGAAGAGTTGGTAGGTGAAATTCAAGATGAATTTGATTTGGAAACTCCCCCTGTGATGATACGTGAATCTGGTAAAGGTGTTTATCTTGTCAATGGCAGGACATTGCTTGATGAAGTTGAAGAGAAATTAGATCTTCAACTGGGAGATGTCGAGAATGACACAGTTGCTGGGCATGTGATGATGGCTTTGGGACGAACAGCAAAGATCGGAGATGAATTGATTGTGGGAGAGCACTTTCAGGTCCGGGTGGTTGGAATCAAGGGACATCAAATTACTGACTTGTTATTCACTCAGCAAAGGGAAGGTCTCGGGGAAGAATCTTAACCCACTGAGCATATTGAACACATAAGTTGAGATTTTGAGGAGTATCTTTCCGGGAATATTATGGTTTCAAGTTTGGAATAAGAGTTTTCAGAATTTTACTAGCTTGGGCTTGTATGTTTTGACACAAGCGTCCTATTGGTAATGATTTCAGTTCCTCCAATGTAATAGTAGAAAGAGTGTTTTCTCGATGTGATTCCTTTAAATATAGTTCGTTGTCACTAGTTTCTAAATTCTTAAGCTGGTCTTGGACCAGGCGAGCGTTTTCCCTTATTCCAAGAAGAACCAAAGAGATTGCCTCGAGACTACTAAGATCTGGGGGGAAATCTAGGTTACTAGGACCTTTGATTTTCCGTTTTGATTTACCACTGTCAAGCCATACTACAATGGGGTTCTTTGACACATTCTTGGAAGATTGTTGGATAAGTACTAGTCGGTTTTTTGCTAGAAGAGAAAATTCCCCCCCTTGAAGCTTTGATTTTGCCCATTGTTGAAACAGATTTTCTAGACTTTCGCTGGCTCTCATTATGATTGCCGCGTCTCGCAGGGCTTCTGTTTTTTTCTGAACGAAGTAGGTGTCAATACGATTGGTTTGTGTCGTAGGGATTGCCAAAGTTATTATAATGGCCAAGGAGCTAAACATTACACCTCTTGATTTCTAACCATAATTCTAACAATATTTCAAAAGTAAAGATGAAGGATGGACAATCTTAATAGTGTTTGAAGTGGCTTTGGTGGAACCTACCATACCGCCCAATACAGGAAGTATAGCTCGACTTTGTGCGGCTACAAGGATTCCTTTGCATCTAATTGAACCCCTTGGTTTTGAAATCACAGACAGTCGTCTCAAGCGTGCTGGACTAGACTATTGGAAATTTGCACAGGTATCGGTTCATCGATCTTTGAATGATTTGATTGGAGTAAGGCGACGCCAAGAGCTCTGCTTCTTCTCAAAAAAAGCGGTAGTCTCCTATGTGGAGGTATGCTTTGAGGGAAATGAACTTTTAGTCTTTGGTTCTGAGACGAATGGTTTATCAGAAGATATTCTCAATTACTATCATGATCGTGTCTTTAAAATTCCGATGCTTCACCCCGCAGTTCGGAGTTTGAATTTATCTAATGCCGTATCAATTATTGTCTATGAAGCTCTACGGCAAACTAAAAAGATTTAGCAAGGAGTGATTACAAGTTTGAAAAGCTGCTAGATTTATCAGTGATACTAGTATCCGGACAAGGGTCAGTCAACGAGAGAACAGTCATTCAGTCACTATAGACTTTTCGAGCGATTGACAGCATCCAGTACATAAATCTTTGGAGCATCAAAGAAATGTTCCAACTCACAAATTGGGCATAATGAACTCCCAACTAAATAAGGTCTCCTTTTATTAGTGTTTTCGTGACGATAACAACTCATACAAAGGTTTTCTTCCCTTTTTTCATAAAGAAAACTCTCTAATATATAAAAGTTTACAATATGTTTTTCTACTGGAATTAAGGACTAATTATCTGGCGGTAATTTCAGACTCCCCTGGTTTGAGGACTCCAGAGCAATTTATGAAGTTGTATTTGAAGGCGAGCGTTCAAACTATCCTCAAGCAGCCATGTAGCTAACTCTTTGGGCTTGATTTTTCCGAACACAGGAGAAAAAAGAACCTGGTGTCGATCCACAAGCTGGTATTTTTCAATTATACATTTACTCCATTCATAGTCCTCTTTGGAACCAACTACGAACTTTACTTCGTCAATGGGTTTGAGCAGTCCTATGTTTTCCCATCTATTTCTGTCTTCCATACCACTATCTGGACACTTGATATCGTAAATTAAGATTGCTCGTGCATCTACTGGGCTGATATCCACCGATCCACTTGTCTCAATTAGAACGGTTTTTCCCAGTGTTAGAAAACGACTAATGAGCCCATGGACAGCGGGTTGCAAAAGAGGCTCTCCACCGGTGATTTCTACTAGAGAACAGCGGAAGTTTTTAATCTCTGCGACAACATCTTGCACGGAGCGTTTCTCTCCCTCGTAAAATGCATATTCCGTGTCACAGTAGCTGCAACGCAGGTTGCAAGCGGTTAATCTGACAAAAGCACAAGGTTTCCCACAATAGCTGGACTCTCCCTGAATACTGAAAAAAATTTCATTAACGATCAGGCTTTCTTTGTCCATTAGTTCTCCTTGCCTGTAAGAATTGTTTTGTACATGTTAGTAATTATACGGTTAGTGGAAGATCATTGGCAGATTTTTAACAAGAAGAGTCATTTGGACGTTGCTGGGGCAACAACTAGATTTTTTGGTTTTCAGCTTAGCGGTAAGATTTGTAGCTAGATGAGGCTTTCACCACTTACTGTTACAATCAATACTTCCACCACAACTTGAGATCCGTTCCATGGCAAAAATCCCCTTATTATCTTGTTGGATAAGCTTTTTTATTGTTGCTTGTACAACGACTCTAAGTCTCATGGCTGGAATCGAAAAACAAACCCAAAATTACTATCTTGGTAGATATCTCAACAAGACTTTTTTTCTCCGAGCACCTCTGTATGATTCGTTTCAAATCATCGATGTGAGGGAAAAAATTCGTATTGATCCCTCTAGTCAAGTTGGGACTCTAATTTTCAAGGTGGGTGAACAAGTTAGGGTTATTGGTATAGAGTTCAAACAGCGTAGCATCCGCTTCAGAGTCGTCGCACTGGAGGGCAGACCCGAAGGCATGGTGCTTTTTCGCTTTGCCCGACCGCTTGAACAACTATTTGACCAGAAGGATATGTTTGAAGAGGCGCTTACTTTTGCCTTTACAGAGGGAGTTTCTTACAGAGATATTGACGCTGCAAAGATTGCTTTCATTGAGAATCGACATGAAGAGATAATCCACAAGTTTGTAGCTGAAACCGGAACTACTCGAGGATTCGTAGTCAAAAAACTTACGGACAAGAATGCTGAATATCAAAAGGCAATAAAGAATGCAAGGGAACTAGAGAAGACCGTCATTCGATTCGAGAAAAGAATGGAAAAAAGTTCGAAAGAACTAGATTTTCAACGATCACGTTATCGAGAGCTAGCCCAACATCTCGAAAAAGTAACAATTGATCTTGGAGTAGAAAAAGAAGAGCGTCTCCAGGCTTTAGGCCAACTAGAGGAGGGCCGTAAGAGTGCTCAAAAAATCCAGGTCGAGCTTAATCAACTAAGGAAAGCACAGGGTGTTTATGAACAGCAGGTAAATGATCTGGTTGCTAGCTTTGACTTTCAGGAGGGTAATGGGGAAGAAGTAGAATCCAAGGTAGCTTCTATCGGGTCATTTGTTAGCCAACTTCAGATGGACCAATCTAAGCTTTCTAATCAACTGACTGAACTAAGGAGTCAAGTTTCAGCCCTACAAAACAACAACAAGGCACTAGATCAGGATCTCAGTTTGGTTCGGAATGAAAATAAGCGTCTTTTGTCTAGGCTTAGGGTTTTAACTTCGGACAAAAAGAGTATTAATTTTCAGTATTTAGAAATGAGAGAGCAAAAAGAAATCTTGGAAAAGGCAGATGAACTTTCGGAAGCTATAAAGGTTGGTCCCTTGGTCGATATGGAGGTAGAGGAGCAAGGGTTGACAGCGCCGATTTTTTTGGAATCACGGCTTCTGGGTACGGTTAACATAATGCCACCTGATTATGTCGGGAATCGAAGCAAAGTCGAAGTATCTTTGGTGTCACCTGATACGGTTAAGTTTTCGGACCGGGAACGTAAACTTCATTCAGATTTGGGTGATGAAATACGAGTTGAGGTAGCATGGGTTGCTTCTAAAGATCTCGCCGTTGAGTTAGTGGAAGGAGAAGGCTCAAGGATTCTCAAGAGACGAGAAAAAGCATTTTGGGAGTGGGAATTCAAGGGTGCGATTTCTAAGTCACAGACGACCACATTCAAGATTGATTTAATAGATAGAAACTCTCAGAAAATTCCGTTGCTAAGACAACAATTTGTAGTGCATCCAGCAAGTCCCTGGAATTGGATTTTGAGAATTTTTTCACTCCCGTCCTTGTTCGTAGGTTTGATCGTGGGTGGAGTTGCCATGAAAGTTTTGAATTACCTTCGCCGGGCTGGAAAAACAATTCCCGGTTCTCATGCTGTAGGGCATATAGTCGAAAAAAAGCTTTAGGATTGATGTTTTGTATCGTCTACTCCTTATATTTTAATTAATATTAGAGTGTACAGAGGCCAATACCCTAAATAGTTTTGTCTTTGCTAGGAAAGGATATATTAAAGCTTCATCGGTGTTATTATCAGTTCTGAATGCCGAAGCTGTACAAAAGACCAAAAGAAGTCCAAAGAGTAGCGAAGATTGTTGCAATTCTTGCTCAAGAGTATCAGGGAGTTGAGTGTGCTCTTCATTATTCCAATCCTTTTCAGCTGTTGGTTGCAACAATTCTGTCTGCTCAGTGTACTGATACACGCGTCAATATGGTTACTCCTAATCTTTTCTCAGAGTATCCGACGCCGCAGTTGCTTGCCTTGGCCAACCCCAAGCAGGTACAGAAAATTATTAAAAGTACAGGTTTTTTTCGTAACAAGACCAGAAGTTTGATTGGTTCAGCTAGGAAAATAGTTTCCAGCTATGGAGGAATAGTTCCTTCCAATATGGAGGATCTCTTGACTTTACCTGGAGTTGCGCGAAAGACAGCCAATGTAGTTCTAGGGACTGCCTTTTCTATTGCTAATGGAATTGTAGTTGATACTCACGTGGGTCGAATAGCTAAAAGGCTTGACATGACTCAGTCAAACAGTCCGGTGATTATTGAACGAAATCTTATGGGGAAAATTGATCAGAAGTACTGGATCGATTTTTCACACTGGGTGATACACCACGGCCGGCAAGTTTGTAGGGCTCGTAAACCAAGGTGTGATCATTGTGTCCTCGTAGATCTTTGTCCCTACTATGTAGAACAAAGTTGACTTTCATTAGGTTAAACAAACTTCTTATTAGCTCGTTGAGGCCATTTATCTAGACTTCATACTTGAAGGAAAATTAACTATAGATGAAAAGTAAGTCAATCCCTTCACAGACCTTTCTTCTCGTGTTACTGGCGCTAGTGGGTTATCTGTTCTATCAGATTCTAAGGCCCTTTCTTTTTTCTTTGATATTGGCAATGACACTGACCTCTCTTTTCTATCCTAATTTTTTGTTACTAAAGCGGTTGCTGTGGGGAAGAGCTGTTTTGGCATCAGTGGTTATGTCGTTAATAATTATGATCTTGATTATTATTCCACTGGTATTTTTCTTTGTTCTTTTAGTTGATGAATTGAATGATGGTTATCGGTTATTACTTTCTAATCATCAAAAGTTATTGAACTTACTTGAAAAGCCTTACCCGTCAATCTTGGATCCAATCGTGGACCGTATAAATGTTCTATTACAGAAGAACACTTTTAGTTTAAGTAGTTTTTCTGCCTCTCGTTTGGAGGGATTTGTTCGGTTTGCTATAAGCCAAACTTCCGCAGTGTTGGGGAGTTTCGGTTGGTTTGTCATCAATTTTATAGTGATGATTTTTTGTATGTTTTTCCTGTTTCGAGACGGCCATTTTCTTTTTGCTCGTTTCCAGGAGTTAATTCCGCTTTCTTCTTCTTACCAGAAGGTCCTTTTTCAAAAATTACAGAAAATCATTTATGCAACCTTTCTTGGAATCTTTGTCACCGGACTATTCCAGGGGGTTTTAGCTGGTTTGATGTTTATGATTTTGGGAATCCAAAAGCCAGTTATCTGGGCTGCAGCTGTTGCTTGTGTTTCGGTCGTCCCTATTTTTGGGACAGCAATAATTTGGATGCCAATTGCGCTATATTTGATTTTTGTCGGTTCACTGGTAAAGGGAATTGTTCTTTTACTTTTTGGTACCTTTGTCATTGCTCTGGTCGATAATATTCTGCGTCCTTTGATAATTGAAGGTCAGGCAGAGGGCATGCATGTCTTGTTGCTTTTTTTCGCTCTTGCAGGTGGACTTTTATTTTTTGGGCCCTTGGGATTACTTCTAGGGCCACTAATTACAGCGTTGCTAATAGCTCTGCTGGAAATCTATCAACTTGAACTACAGAATTCTAGATAGTGGCCTGATCAAGGACGAAAACAGGCACAGTAAGAGATAGTTAAAACTTGTAATTAAAACTTATTCCTTGTCAACTTCACATTATTTACAAAAGTGAGTGTTAATAGACTTGTGTTAATCTAGATATGATTTCCCTATTTTGTGGGAAGAACGGGAGAATGAATGGCTTCACAAGGAGATAAAGTAACCTATTTTCTAGTCGGGGGGTTTGTTGGAGCAGCAATTGCTTTGCTGCTTACACCTCGCACTGGAGAAGAGACTCGACAGCTGATTGAGGACAAGTATCGGGAAGGATCTGAAAAGCTTGCTCGGACTGCTAATAAAAGCAAGGAGTATTTTGAGGAAAAAGGAGACTGGGTTGCGGAAGCTGCCCAAATAAGTCAGGAAAAACTGAACGAAAAGTCTAGCCAAGTGATGGAAGTAGTTGGAGAGAGGATTGAACAGGGTAAAGAAGTTTTGAATAAGAAGAAAGAAGCGATCTCAAATGCAGTAAAAGCAGGTAAAAAGGCCTATGAAGAGGGGAAAGAGGAGCTTAAAGACCTTGCTGTAAAGGAGAAAGCTTGAGGTTTAGTGGAGGCGGTGGGTGGACAACATTGAAGTGTGGGCTATAGGGATTGCATCCCTGGCAGTTTTGGCTTTTGTTTTTCAAATTGTTTCTGTTGTTCTTTCTGCCCGATCGGTTCAAAAAGTAGCCTCACAGATTGAGAGTCAGTCGAAAGAACTTGAAAGTACTCTTTCCAGAGTCCAAACACATCTTCTAGAGATTTCAGAAAGTTTGGAACCCGTCAGAGGAGTTGTAGAAGCTTTAGCCGACAATCTATCTAATGTTTCTGAAACAGTACAAAAGCGTACTGACCATGTAGATGCTGTAATCAAGGAAGTGATGACCGTAGGGCAGGAGCAGGCGGCCAAAATTGACTACCTGGTTAGCGATACTTTAGGAAAGTTTGAAGAAACTACTGAAACGATCCAAAAAGATCTTCTCAAGCCTGCTATTGAGATAGCTTCCTTCGTACGCGGTATTCGCAGTGGCATTGATGCCCTATTCTCTCGAAGGAAAGGGGTCGAAAAAAAATCGGAAGAAGAACTTTTTATCTGAAGATTATTGACTCGTTGTTAAAAAAAAGATCAACATTAGAAAACACAAAGAATTCCATAAGATCAAGTATATTTTGGTCCCTGGAAGCATAGTATTATCTAGCATTATGGGGTTGATAATGGCTTCTTATCTTGGTTGTATTTTCCCGCGTTGAAAACCGATCCAGTAACCGAATCCGAAAAGGGTGGCCACTGCAAGAACGTGGAAAATAAAAAGGCCCGTTGACATCTCAATAACTCTCTAGTGTGTTGTGTTTTTTATCTGTGAATTTGCCTTTTGAAGGCTTTTTCTATCATTAACGTTTATGAAAGTATTTTTATCTAGCGCTAGTGAGGAAAAGTCTAAAATCTGTACCTTTAGATCTTTTGATTTCAAGATCTCGGTAATACTCATTATCCCTTTGTTTAACTGATCTTCCAAAATAGGCAGACAAGCTCGTGAGTAGTAACCGCAAAGAGGCTGAATTTTGGATTCGAAATCGGCTGAGACAATTACATCGAATTTTTCGCTCAGTTTGCAGAATTTTCGGAAAAGATCCGGTGGAACTAAAGGCATGTCACAAGCTAAAAAGTAGTTTTTGGGATGGTCCGAGTCGTAAAGGGCACTGAAGATGGCCATGGCTGGACCTAGGCCGGGAATCTGGTCAAGAATATAGGGGCAGGGCATAGATTGAGCTTGCTGTTTGGATCTGCACACTACCCGAACTTCAAGACCGAGCTCCTGGAGTGTCTTGGTAGCTCTTTTCACGAGTGAAATTCCACCAACCTCTACGAAAGCCTTGTCTCTGCCAAGGCGTCGGCTTGAACCTCCTGCGAGTACGTATCCTATTCCGTCCATAAGATTGAAGTCAGTTATTTAAATAGAGCTTTCTTGATTTTGAGTTAACAAACAAGTTGGATTGGATGGAATTTTTTTTAGTTACTTTTATACCAATAATTCTTTTCATTTACTTTGTGTGGCGATCGGATCTCCTAATTAAAAGTAGAAAAAGAATATATCATCCTATGAAAATGAGTTTTGTCAGTATGAGAAACTTGGAACTTAAATGTGAATAACTATATAAATTATCCAGATTAGATAGAGATGTCATAGAATAAAAAAAATGCGTAGCACCTATTTCTCACTTATTTTTTTTCTTGTCTCGGTTCAAGCTGCTCCTGTCAAGACTTTGATACCAGGTAAACCTGAGACAGTAGGTATGTCTTCTAATCTTTTAGCGAGAATAGACTCTGTGGTGGAAGAAGCTATTCAGGAAAATTTTGTACCTGGTGTGGTGGTTTTAGTGGGACGCCACAGTAAGATTGTTTACAATCAAGCCTTTGGTCATCGGTCCTTGATTCCCTCTCGGGAGAAGATGACGATCGATACAATTTTTGACCTATCTTCTCTGACAAAGGTGGTTGCCACGGCCACCTCTATGATGATCTTGGTGGAAGAAGGGAGGTTGACCCTAGACGATTCCGTAAGTATGTTTCTTCCAAAGTTTAGTGATCAGAAGAAAAAAAACATCACAATTATGCAATTAGCAACTCATTTTTCGGGATTGAGAGCTGGACTAGATCAAGACAAATATTGGGTTGGATTCAAAGAGGCACTTCGTAGGGCTAGTATAGAGGAACTTATTGCGGTTCCAGGTAGCCGCTTTAACTACAGTGACATCAACTACATTGTTCTTGGAGCCGTTTTAGAAAAGGTGGCTCAGATGGGATTGGAAGAGTTTAGTGAACAACGTGTGTTTTCTTTACTTGGCATGAAAAACACTACTTTTAAACCCTCTCCTTTTTGGAGGCACCGAATTGCCCCAACTGAGATTAGAAATGGCCGTATGCTACGAGGAAAAGTTCACGATCCAACATCAGCGCGTATGGGTGGTGTTTCTGGACACGCAGGTCTATTTTCAACTGCTGGAGATCTTGCGATTTTTTTGCAGATGCTCTTAAATTATGGAGTCTATGATGGGGTGCGGATTCTTTCCCCATTATCTGTGGGCCGAATGACCACAAATCAGTCACCTCAAGAGCAGGATTCTTGGCGAGGCGTTGGTTTTGATATCCGTTCCCGGTTTAGTTCTAGTAGGGGAGATCTTTTCCCTCTGGGATCATTTGGTCATACAGGGTTTACTGGTACTTCTTTATGGATTGATCCTTATTCTCAAGTATTCCTAATTATTCTAACCAATCGGCTCCATCCAAATAGTAAGGGAGATGTGGGACGCTTGCGTAAACAAGTGGCTAATATTGTCGCTGCTTCAATAGAAAACTTTTAAAAAAATCTCCAAATTAAATCTGAGTGTTTTTCTGTTTTGCAAAATAGAGGATAAAATTTGAGGATCAGGAAGTGTATAAGAATCCTAAAGAAAGAGGCTATTCCATAGGAATAGCTGTCCTATCTCTGTGATGTTAATGCGTAGTCTTTTTCTAGGCTTCTTTCTAAAGCAGGGTTTTTAAGATGCCGATCACATCCTGATCTGCAGGAGGAAAGTCATATGCATTTAGATTCTTAGCAAGCACCCAGTTCCCTTTCTTTGATTTAAGTGAGTTACACATTTCGAAAAGAAGGAAATAGAGATGGATTCTGTGCCCAGGATAGTCATAAGCTTGTTGACCAATTTCCCAGGCAACATGGGGGTCAAGAATCAGTCCAACCTCTTCTTTAACTTCTCGAATTGCTGTTTGTAAGGGGGTTTCTCCCTTCTCAACTTTACCTCCAGGAAACTCTAAAAGTCCTTCAAGATGTGTGCCCTTTTCTCGATTTTGCACCAAAATTCTATGATTTGAGCAAATGATGGCAACTGCAATTTTTTGAATAGGAAAACGGTTGCTACCACTTTCTAACATTTCAATAAGGATCTGCACTTGTAACAGATGTTTGAGAAAAGCTATGGGTTTTTGTCATTGACGAGTCAAACTCAACAGACAATTCCAAGAGTAGAATTAATTGAAAACAGCCTAATAAAGATTGAATAAGTTTCCCTTGTTGAGAGACATTTTCAAAAAAACAGTTGGTTGCAGCCTAATCAGACGCCAAGGCACTGTAAAGAAAGGGCAATGAAGCATCAAGTCTATAGTCTATATCTGAATGGTTGTCTTCAAATTCTTCATAGTGATGTGAAATTTTATATTTTCTTAGTTTATGGACGAAACTTCGAGCTCCAAATTGAAGATTGTACTGGTCTTGATTTCCACAGTCTAAGTAGAAACCTAGAAGCTTTGAAAGATTGTTTTGGCAGTGTGGTAGATTTATTAGCTCCAACGGGTCATGGTCCAACCAGCACGACCATCTTTCCTTGATCAATTCACAGGTAAAGGTGTCAAAAGGAAGGCGTATACCAAAGTACTGATTTGGATCAGGGTCATATGAAGCACTCATAGCCAAAAGGCTAACTGTTTCCAGTTGTTGAGCGTCTAGTTTGATGTCGGACCTAAATCTATCGAGTAGTTTCTTGTAGTTGAATTTATCCTTTTGTAGCATCCTTGCTACCTTTGGAAACAAGGGCCTTAGGAGGAGATCAAAACCGATGTCTCCAGAGTGGCAAGCTATGGCTCCCCACTGATTTCCGTGGAGAAGTCCTTGTATCAGCGCCCCGTAACCTCCACTTGAAAGACCAAGAACCGCTCGTTGCTTGGGGGAATTTTCAATAGGGAACTCGTTTATCAATTTGGGCACAAGTTCCCCAAGTAGAAAATCTTCCCAATGTCCTATTGCCTCTGAATTGATATATTGATTTCCACCAAGTGAGGTGAAGCAATCTGGAAAAGCAACCACGACAGGTCCCATTTTGTTTGTGTGTACTAACCGCTCAAGTCGTTGAGGTAAACTCTCCCCAAACGCTTTCCAAGCGGTCATTTTTAGGCTACTGTTAGTGAAGCTGGCCAAATAGACAAGCAAGGGAAATCGGTTCTGGTAATTGGTTGCTTCAGGGGGTAGATAGACGTGTACTAAGCGTCGACCCGGGTCCCCTAAGAGATTGTCTTTGATTGCATCAGAGTCCACCCAGGTTTCCACAATCTTGCCTTTCAATGGTAGGAAGCTATGAACAGGCATTTACTGGCGTCGCTTATAGATATGAGAAGACTGTCCGAAGAGGACTTCTGCTGTCTCCATAACGGTTTCAGAAAGAGTTGGGTGTGGATGAATCGTTGCCACAATGTCTTCCGCGACAGCCCCCATCTCTACGGCTAGACAGCCTTCAGCGATAAGCTCTCCAGCTCCCGGACCTACTATTCCGACACCTAAAACAGCTTGAGTCTTAGGGTCAAAAATTATTTTAGTTAAACCGTCTCTACGTCCTAAAGTCAGAGAGCGTCCAGAGGCGGCCCAAGGAAACTTAGCAACGAGAATTTGCTGGCCTTCTTCTTTGGCTTCTGTTTCGGTTAGTCCACACCAGGCTATTTCTGGATCTGTAAACACAACTGCTGGAATGGCTAAATTATCCAGAGCTGCAGCTTCACCAGCTAAAACCTTAGCTGCTATTTTCCCTTCACGAAAGGCCTTGTGCGCCAACATAGGTTGGCCTGCTACATCACCAACTGCAAAAATAGAAGGATCACTGGTGCGAGACTGTTCGTCTGTGATTACAAAATTATTTTTTAATTGAACTTTTGTGTTTTCTAATCCCAGGTTTTCAGTATTTGCAGTTCGACCCACAGCTATTAAAACGGCATCGAAAATTTCTGAGTAGTTTAGGTTGCTATTAAATTGGACTTCCATGCCTTGAGAGGACTCTATTAAATTGGTTACTCTAGTCTTCAAGTGGATTATTTCGAACAACTTATCCAATTTCATTGCTAATGGACGGACAAGGTCTCGGTCGACTCCTGGAAGAAGACCATCAGTTAATTCCAATACTGTCACCTTTGATCCTAACGAGGCGTAAATAGTTCCCATTTCTAGACCGATGTAACCACCGCCCACAATCAGTAGCTTTTTGTAGATCTCTTGAATCTCTAAACCACTACTAGAATCAAGGATTCTTTCACTTTTGATATCGAAAGGTTGGAATCTGGTCGGACGGGATCCTGTCGCAATAATTGCGTGTTTGAAACTAACCTTAAAAGGAGTTTCCCCTTCTACTTTTAAGTGACTGGAATCTTGGAAAATAGCGCGTCCTTGAATAAACTTAACGCCACGCATTTTTGCGATCTGTCCCAATCCTGTAGTTAATTTCTGGGTGACTTCATTTTTCCATTTGCGTACACGGTGGAGTTCCACATGTGGTCTCTTGAAGTCAATACCAAAAATAGAAGCATGCTCTGCTTGCTGCAAAACTTGACCAATATGAAGCAATGCCTTTGAAGGGATGCACCCAGCATGAAGACAAACCCCTCCTGGTTGTTCTCTAAGATCGATAAGGGTCGTTTTCAGTCCAAGGTCAGCGGCCTGAAAGGCTGCACTGTAACCTCCGGGACCTGCACCGATGACAACAACATCGGTTTCGTAAACCTTTTCCATTTTCGACCTTTGAGTGTAACTATCCATGTCAACCCTAATTTTAACATGAAGAGAACTATTTTTTGGTGAAAGAATAACCAGGAATTTAAGACTGAGTTGCCTTGCAGGGAAAGTACAAGTATCTTGATAATGATAATTGGTTACACTTTCCCAAAAAAGTAAATAGAAGGCTGAAGCAGAAAAAATAATGTTAAATCCAGATAGTTTTGAAACTCTTTCGCATTTAGAACTGCGGGGGGAGAAGTATCACTATTACAGTCTATCTAAACTAGAAGAAAAGTCCCTAGGTAATATCTCTAGATTGCCCTTTTGTCTTCAAATCTTGCTAGAAAATCTTCTACGAAATGAAGATGAAACATCAGTGACCTCTCAGGATATTATGGCCTTAATTGATTGGAATCCGAAAGCAGAACCTACCAAGGAAATTGCTTTCTCCCCTTCTAGAGTTGTTCTTCAGGACTTTACTGGGGTTCCGGCGGTGGTAGATCTGGCTGCGATGAGAGAAGCCATGATAGCGTTGGGAGGTGATCCTCAAAAAATCAATCCTCTAGTGCCTTCTGAATTAGTAATCGACCATTCCGTTCAGGTCGATTCTTTTGCTAATTCCAGGGCATATGGAATCAACGTTGCACGAGAGTTTGAACGGAACCGCGAAAGATATGAGTTTCTCAAGTGGGGAAAGACTGCGTTTGATAATTTTGAGGTAGTTCCTCCTGCTACCGGAATTGTACACCAGGTTAATCTAGAGTATTTGGCTCGTGTTGTGTTTTCAGTAGAATCTGAAATTGGAAGTCTCGTTTACCCCGACACACTGGTTGGCACGGATAGCCATACAACAATGATAAACGGTTTGGGTATTCTTGGTTGGGGGGTCGGAGGTATTGAGGCAGAGGCGGTTATGCTTGGACAGCCGATCAGTCTCTTGCTGCCACAGGTGGTTGGATTCCGTCTAGAAGGTGAAATGAACGAGGGAACAACCGCAACTGATCTGGTTCTCACGATAACTGAGATGCTTCGGAAACAAGGAGTTGTGGGGAAATTTGTGGAGTTCTTCGGGGCTGGAGTAAAGAATCTAAGTCTGGCCGACCGAGCCACTTTGGGGAACATGTCTCCTGAGTATGGAGCTACTTGTGCGATTTTTCCAATAGATCGGCAGACCATTGAATATCTTAGTTTAACGGCTCGTGATGCTAAACAGGTTGAATTGGTCGAAGCGTATGCTAAGGCCCAAGGGTTTTTTCACTCTAGCGGGAAAAAAGAAGCTGAATATTCTGAAGTCATATGCCTGGATCTTTCAGAAGTAGAAGCCAGTCTAGCGGGTCCCAAAAGACCTCAAGATCGCGTTCCATTGAGATCAAGCAAGGTAGAATTTGAGAGATCCTTAAATCAATTTCGTGCCCCAAAACTGATTAGTTCTAAGGAGAAAAACTCTTCTGGTGATCTGATGCAGAAGCGCGTTTCAGTAAAGATCTCAAGCTCTGAACGTGAAAATCCAATTCAGTATAATTTGAGTGATGGTGCAGTTGTGATTGCAGCCATCACAAGTTGTACAAACACTTCTAATCCCCGGGTCATGATTGCAGCTGGTCTGGTTGCTCGAAATGCATTTGAGAAAGGACTTAAGACACAGCCCTGGGTAAAAACAAGCCTTGCGCCAGGATCGAAGGTAGTGACGGATTATTTGGAGAAGGCAGGACTAACAAGGTTTTTGGATGCACAAGGCTTTAACCTTGTAGGCTATGGATGTACTACCTGCATTGGAAACAGTGGGCCGCTGGAAAACACCATTTCTCAAGCGATTAGGGAAAATGGAATTATTGCCTGTTCCGTTCTTTCAGGCAATCGAAATTTTGAAGGAAGGATTAGCCCAGATGTACAGGCTAATTATCTGGCTTCACCTCCTCTAGTTGTGGCCTATGCGATTGCAGGCACGATGGACATCGATTTTGCTAAAACACCATTAGGGAAGGGATCAGATGGATCGAGTATTTTTCTTAAGGATATCTGGCCATCGGCAAAGGAGATTGAGAGAATCATTGCCCAGTCTATCGGCCAAGAAATGTTCAAGGACCAGTATGCCGATGTATTTTTAGGGGACGAAACTTGGCAACGGATAAAGGTGCCACTTGGCGATAAATTTTCTTGGGAAAAAAACTCGACATATATTAAAAATCCCCCGTTTTTCAAAGGGATGACGGTCGACCTGTCGCCAACGGAAGATATTAAAGGTCTGAGAGTTTTAGCTTTACTTGGTGATTCGGTGACTACTGATCATATCTCGCCAGCTGGAGCTATTCCAAAAGCTGGTCCAGCTGGTGAGTATCTGATAGAGAAGGGATTTACCCCCTCACAGTTTAATTCATTTGGGGCAAGGCGCGGCAACCATGAGGTAATGATGCGTGGAACCTTTGGAAATATTAGATTGAGAAACAAGTTGGTTCCTGGTGTTGAGGGTGGCTTTACAAGGATGCATGAAAACTCAAAGGTTCAGTCCATTTACTCAGCTGCGATGCAATTCATGGAAGATGATATACCTTTAATTGTAATTGGTGGAAAGGAATACGGTTCTGGTTCATCTCGAGATTGGGCTGCGAAGGGAACTCGTTTGCTGGGGGTTCGAGCCGTTTTGGCTGAGAGCTTTGAACGAATCCATCGAAGCAATTTGATTGGAATGGGAGTTCTTCCATTGCAGTTTCAAGAAGGAACCTCGGCGTCCTCATTAGAGCTAACTGGCTTTGAATCTCTAAACCTTTCAGGACTTAGTGAAGGTCTAGAAGTGCGTAAGAGATTGAAAATAATAGTCCGCACTGCCGGAACACCTGATCGAGAGTTCGAAGTCATCCTTCGTATAGATACTCCCAATGAAATACTCTATTATGAGAATGGAGGTATACTTCACTATGTGTTGAGGCAATTGCTCTAGCCTCCTCAAAAACAATGATTTGACTTTTGATTGGAGGGCTTTCTCTCTGCTATTGAGTCAAGCCCGACAGGATGTTCCGAGCACATTTGTTAGACATTGGAATATATTAGATTCGCTCTAAAACAATACAAGTTCCTGTTCCTCCAAAACCCCAGGAATTGGAAAGAACATAACGAAAATTACTGGGAGTCCGAGAAGTTATACATTCCACAGGACACTCTGGGTCTTGATCGTCAAGGTTGATTGTAGGTGGAATTTCTTGATCGCGAATAGACAGTGCAGAGAAGCTAGCCTCAGCAGCTCCGCTCCCCCCCAGCAAATGGCCTGTCATGCATTTTGGAGCTGAGACGGGAACACTACAGTTATCTGATATGTCTGCAATTGCTTGAGCTTCGCGGATATCTCCTTGGACGGTTGAGGTGGCATGGGCATTGATCCAACCAATTTGACTAGCAGAAAGCTGGCTTTTTTCCAATACTTGATTCATTACCATGCTGCAAAAAGGTGTGTGCATGCGAGTGGGATGCTCACTAAAAGAACGATCAGCAATTCCTCGGATCCGAGCATATGGTGTCACACCTCTCGCTAGTGCTTGTTTCTCACTTTCCATAAGTAGAAAACATGCTCCTTCAGCTGGGACGTACCCCTCTCTTTTCTTATCGAATGGTCGAGATGCAGCTTCCGGACTGTTGAAAAAAGATTTGGGAATGATGTTGAGTGCATGGACCATCTTGAGGCTTGAAGCAATAATCGAAGCCTCAGCACCACCAGCAAGACACCAGGGCACAGCCCCAGTTCCAATTAAGCGTGTAGCTAAGGTAACTGCGGCTGCTCCACTTGCGCAAGCTGCGTCAAGTCCGTAACTGGGTCCGGAGAGGTCAAAAGCTCGAGAAATATCTTGAATTGCGATTCCAGGACGTTTTCCAAGATTATCTGATACGCGAGGCTTCTTTCCAAGTTCAGTCATAACTGCAATTCTTTCTGCTTCTTCTGAACCGCCAGTCATTGTTCCAAGAATGACGCCACCTTTAGCACGATTTTCTGGGTTATTCAAATCAAGGTCTGCATCCTCAATTGCCTCAATTGCAGCGGAGAGAACCATCCATCGAAAGCGTCCCTTTCTAGGTACATTAAATCCACGGGATTTAAGCTGTTCAACTTTCTGATGAAGCAACTTTTCTGGAATTTCAGCCACCACACAATTTTCAATTCGGTGACGACCTGCATCAAACAGTGTAACAGGGCCCATATTCGGAGAACCATTAAGTAGATTTCCCCATACCTCCAGACAATTAGTCCCAAGAGAACAGATAATTCCAATTCCACTGATAACAACTGGTTGACCGTAGTGCATGTTTCTCAATTTTTCCAACAGATATAACTGATATCATCTCGCAGAATTGTGATAAGTGAAAGCTTAACCTCTCTGAAATTATGCTGTTTCATTCTCTTGACTACGCTGTTCTTCTAATCACAGTCTGGATAATTACTTGGGGATTTTTAAGATCTCACCTCCAGTTGCGAAATTTTGTTTTGCTATCTGCTAGTTATGTTTTCTACTGCACATGGGATTGGAGATTTGCAGGTTTGCTAGCTTTTTCCACATTACTTGACTTTGTAATTGGTCGGGCAATTTTTGAGTCTGAATTGCTTCGTCGAAAGCGTCAGTTTTTGGCAATTAGTTTAGTTGGGAACCTTGGAGTGCTTGGATTCTTTAAGTATTATAATTTTTTTCTTGGCAGCTTAAATCAACTTTTTTCAAGGTTTGGGATCTTAGCACTCCCAGGCTATGTTGAAGTAATTTTACCTCTGGGAATTTCTTTTTATACTTTTCAGACACTCAGTTACTCACTCGATATTTACTACGGAAGGCTGAAACCAACAAAAAATCTGGGGAATTTTGCACTTTTTGTTGCCTTTTTCCCACAGTTGATCGCGGGTCCTATTGTTCGGGCGCGGCAATTTTTACCCCAATTAGAAAGATCTACGAAATTTGATGAGAAGAATATGCTTTCAGGCCTATACAGAATTCTCAAGGGATTGGTTAAGAAAGTATTCATTGCTGACTTGATCGGTCTTCATCTTGTAGATCCTGTTTTTCAGAGTCCAGACAACTTCGGTGCTCTTGACTCAACCCTTGCAATGTTAGGATTTTATATGCAGTTGGGATTTGATTTCAGTGCGTATGCTGATATGGCGATTGGCTCAGCTAGGATCCTTGGGTTTAAATTGCCAGAAAATTTTAGAGCAGCAGCTCGAGCTGTAAATTTGGCAGAGTTTTGGAGACGTTGGCATATTACTCTTTTTACCTGGATTCGAGACTACTTTTTTGTTCCGATGACAATCGGTAAGAGCCGGTCTTTTATAAGCTATATCTATGTTGTTATCACCATGACATTGATAGGCCTTTGGCATGGAGCTGATTTTACGTTTGTTATATTCGGATTGTTGCATGGAGTAGGACTTGCATTGACACGTTGGTGGGGTCGTCGGAAAAGAATTAAGTCCAATTTGGAGCGTCCTGTTTTCGTTAAATTAATTTTAAACTGGTGTTGCAGATTAGGAACGATTTTATTTGTTTCTGTAAGCATTGTTGTGTTTAGAGCAGATAGTTTGGAGTCTGCTTTCCTGATCTATTGCAGTATGCTCTCCCCAGCTAAGTGGTTAATTTCTAGTCAAATTGCACGTGTTGGAGTTGTTATCCTGGCGTTAGCTACGGTACTGCACCTAACAACTTTTAAATTTCGCCAGAGAATTGAAATAATTTTTTTGGCTCTTCCTTCACCAGTACAGGGGGCAGTGATTGTTTTGGCGCTAGCTTTGGTGAAAATGTCGATGACAGTTCAACGTCCTTTTGTCTATTTTCAATTTTAGGTTTGTAATCAAATATGAGTAGGACAAAAAGTCTAAGGGGACTTGTAGCCTGGAGCCTAGTTTGGCTCATGTTGTCTTCGTTAATGGCAGAGGTGTTTTCAATTTACAGCTGGCAGCCGTTTACTCATCCGAATGAAACTGCTCGATTAACGTCTTCCTGGACAGATTTTCGAGATTGTGAAGTGTTGTTGGTAGGATCCTCGTTGGCTGAACTTGGATTATCTAGTCCTACCATAGGTGCGGTTTTGAAAGATAAGATTGGAAGAAGACCTTGTGTCTTTAACCTAGCACAGCAAGGCCTTTCTGCTGAATCAGCGGTTTCCTATTTGGGTGCTGTCCTAGAAATTTCTACCCCCAGAATTCTCCTCTGGGCTACAAGTCCTCAAGCATGCATGACGAAAAATGGAGGCGGTTTTTTGGAGGCTTATGCCTCCCCTTACGATATTTTGAGGGGTTTCTTGTCTATTTCAAGTGCGGTATCGCAAGTCAACGGGAAAAAAATTAATCCAGATTTCTGGTCACAACTCAAAAGTTTGGTTTTTGCACTGTTCAGACCGCCGGCGCTATTGTTCCAGGCAACTTTTTTTGCCGGTTCTGAGTCTTTAGGATATTTGTTTGATCTACCTCCTACTCGGTTTCAAAGGGAGCTTGCTGAGTTACGCCTAAACGCTGGTTGGATGCCTATGACAACTAGAAGGTTAGGCTCTAAAGCTAAATGGAAAGGGGAAATCGAATGGAGAAGCATTGATGCTCTGAGAAAACTTGTACTTCAAAAGGGTGTGGATCTAGGGATTCTCTTGATGCCGATTGATGAGAAGGAAGTAACCAAGGAAGCTGTTATTAGGAAACAGTTTACTGTGTCACTTGCCGAATACTGTCACCGTCATGACATTCCATATGTTGATCTCTTAAATCCGAACTACAGATTGGATTCGACTGATTTCATGGTGGATGGTCGTCACCTTATTGTGAAGGGAGCACAAAAGTTAAGCCGTGAAGTTGCCCTTAACCTACTTGTTCCAATGTTAGACACACCTGTTAAGAATTCTAAAGATCAGTTTGATTAAGAGCTTCTCTTCATGGGAGAGAATGAGTCTCTCATGGATCATAGGAGTATTCCCTAAATAACAATCAATACTTTGTTAAGTAAGTAAACGTAAATCATTGAATCTCAAAAATAAAGAGACGATTCTCTTTCTCTGCCGTTACAAAAATATGGCGATTATCATGTGAAACATCAATATCAAGAGATCCCTTACCAACTGAGAAACTACCAATCTTTTCTAATTCAGTATCAAATACAGAAACAATGTTGTCTCCTGACTCCACAACAAAAATACGTCCCTTTGAGTCAATGGTGAGAGAGAAAGGACGATTTCCAAGTCTTACACGTCGAGTTTCTTTTAGTTCTAATAGATCAATGACCGATAGATCGTGGGTTTTGTTGTTGGTGACATATAGAGTGTTACCGTCCAGGGAAATGGCAACCCCTGATGGCTGAATGCCCACGGATATCTTTTTAACGGTTTTCAAGGTGTTGATATTAATCACCCAAAGATCATTGGAGCCAGAACAAGCCAGAAATAAATAATCTCCTAGTGGAGAAACAACTCCGGCAATAGGTGATATTCCCACTGGGATCTCATTAATAATCCGGTGTGTCGTAGTATCAATAACATCTACCTTCCCGAATTTCCCAGAGCCCCAATTAGCCACGAAAATCAGAAGTCCTGTAGGAGAGGCAATTAATTGGGCAGGTCGTCCCCCAACCTTAATATCATCGATCACAGTGTAAGATGGGAGGTCTACAACTTTGATCAGTCCATTCTTTCGGTTTGTTACAAATATTTTGTCCCCTGTCGGTGAGACTGTGATCCCGATTGGTTCAAATCCTGCGTAAAATGTATCGATTTTACGGAGTGTATTCATGTCCAAAATGGCCACTTCATTGGAAACAAAAGCTGTAACAAAAAGAAACTTGCCATCGATACTTATTTGTGAAAACTGAGGTCCTTTGCCTACCTTTACTTTCCCAATTCGCTTGACATGAAAGCTATCGATAGCCGAAAGCCATGTTGTAACCATCAGGATTGTAGTGAGTGTCCCGGTGAGGATATTTAGATTCATACTTTTCACGTTAAACTCCGATCATTCTGTCCTCGTCTCCGCTGGCAGGCCAAAAGTGTGTTTTTCATGAGCTGAGCGATTGTTAGTGGCCCAACTCCTCCTGGGACTGGAGTGATTAAACCAGCAACACCTTCTGCTTCCAACGGATGAACATCTCCCACGAGACAGTACCCCTGACTTTGGAAGATTTCCAATCTTTTTCGATTTTTTCCAAAGAGACGGTAAAACTCTTCTTTTGTTTCAACACGGTTCATACCTACATCAATCACTGTTGCTCCCATTTTGATGAATTCTGAGGTTACGATTCCAGCTTTTCCTACAGCTGACACAAGGATATCAGCCTGAGAGCTAACCTCAGCTAAATTGCGAGTTCTAGAATGACATATTGTAACTGTACAGTGCTGATGCAGTAACAGAAGAGCTAGGGGTTTTCCAACTATATCGCTTCGACCAATTATCACAGCTTTTTGACCAATTAGAGGAATTTTTTCACGAACTAGTATCTGTAAAATACCGGCAGGTGTGCAGGGAACAAAACAAGGGTTTTTGGAACAAAGCTTGCCAACATTAACAGGATTAAATCCATCTACGTCTTTTCCAGGGTGAATCGCGTTGAGAATACGGTGGGTATTAATTTGCTTAGGAAGTGGGAGTTGTACCAAAATCCCATCGATGTTTTCGGATTGATTCAGCTTGCCGATTGCTGTGAGCAACTCTTGGGTTGACAGTTGTTCAGGAAGATTGACCTGTTCGGAGTGGATTCCGAGTTCTATACAGGTCCTGATTTTTTTTCGTACATAGATCTGGGAGGCTGGATTGCTACCAACAAGGATAACTGCCAGGCCGGGTTGAATGCCGTACGAGGTTAGTTCCTCTACCTGGATGGCTACTTCCTTCTTAATACATTTAGCAATTTTGTTTCCATTAATTAGGCGAGTATTCATTTTTTCCCCATTGAGATTAAATTTTATCAAAACTAAGATAATTGTTCTTTCCAGTGATAAGTTTTGCAATGCTCGAAAAAACTTGAAACTGAGATATGATATTAATGATTGTTAATGGATTATTTTACTTCTAAAGAATCATACAGGTTTCTATAGATTCGGTACTTTCCCAAAACCTTGAGTACATAGAGTTTTCTTTTAAGCCTTGTATTAAGAAGGGAGTAAAAATCCCTACAAGCAGTGAAATCATAATGTTGGAGAATTAACAGGATATTTTCAGCACAAACAATGTGGTTTTCTTGAAGTCTTCCATTATCTAGATCAAGGATATATCCGGTGGAGCATTCTTGGAAAGGGAATGGATTCCCGAATATGGTCCAGTCCGCATATCCAAGCAACTAGTCTCTCTATTCCCATTCCAAACCCGGCGTGGGGTACGCTTCCATAGCGCCGGAGATCCACATACCATCGTAAGGTATCGTCAGACAATTTATTTTCGTTCATTTTCTTCTCCAAAAGGTCCAAATCATGGATTCTCTGACTTCCCCCTATTATTTCTCCATATCCTTCGGGAGCAATCATGTCCATACACATCGCTAGAGTTGGATCATCAGGGTCGGGTTGCATGTAGAAAGCTTTTACATCAGCAGGATATCTATGAACTATAACGGGCTTTTTAAATTGTTCGGAGATGATGGTCTCATCTTTTCCACCAAAGTCAGATCCCCTTAATGTTTTTGTTCCTTTCCCTTCCAAAATATCAAACGCTTCGGCATAGGTAATGCGAGGAAAGGGAGGATGGATCTTACTCAGAATTAGAGTATTTCTCTTAAGAGTTTCCAATTCAGAGGCACTATTTTTTAAGATATGTTGAACTATATATGAAACATATTCTTCAGTAAGATCCATAATGTCTTCAAGGTCAGCGAAAGCTAGCTCAGGTTCGACCATCCAGAATTCCATCAAATGTCTACGGGTTTTCGATTTTTCTGCTCTGAAGGTAGGTCCAAAACAATAGGTTTTACCCACTGAGGCACAAGCAGCTTCGTTGTACAACTGTCCACTCTGGGAGAGATAAGCCATTTCTCCAAAATAATTAATGTCAAACAAAGTAGTGGTTCCTTCGCAGGCCGCAGGAGTTAGGATTGGTGTGTCAACTAACGTAAAGCTATTATTATCAAGGTAATTACGTGCTGCACGAATGATCTCGCTACGGATCCGTAGTAC
This sequence comes from uncultured Acidobacteriota bacterium, assembly GCA_964569605.1. Lineage (GTDB taxonomy): Bacteria > Acidobacteriota > UBA6911 > RPQK01 > CBDAPI01 > CBDAPI01. The sequence goes on along the minus strand of CAZMUJ010000048.1, from coordinate 66,926 downwards.
TGCGTGTTGACGAGTAGAACGAAGCCATAGGTGTCGGTTCTGCATCAGAAAATTTGTGCCGTGTTGTTTAGGAGTGATTGGATAAGGTTGTGCTTCTTGAACAACTATGAGGTTCTTAACATCAATTTCAAACCCTCCCGGTGCACGAGAATCTTCTCGGACTGTTCCAGTGACCTCTAGTGAAGATTCCTGGGTTAATGAACTAGCCACCAAAAAGACTTCTGATGATACATTTTCCTGGAATACAATGGCCTGGACTGTTCCTGACCCATCACGAATGAGAAGAAAACGGAGACTACCCTTGGCTGTCTGTCTGTAGAGCCAACCCTTGATAGTGACTTCATTTCCAAGATGATCCGACAATTGTTCTATGCAGGCATGTTGAGATCTTTTCTTGAGTGAGCTTGATTTGAGATCTTGTCTAGTTAGGTCACTTTCACTCATGAATAACTCAGCTTAGCATTAAATAGTCAAGTTTGAGAATGAAACATATGCTTCTCTTAAGGGTTGCATTCAATATCTCATGAAACCTGAAAAAATGTTTGAGATTTTGCAGGAAAGATCTTACTGAGGGCCTATTTTAGGAGACGAGTGATTGTGTTTTTTGTCAGAACTATTTCCTTGAACCTTGAATATATTGTAACGAGATCTTTAGCAGCGATAAACGGAAGAGAGGTTCTTCTCTCAGGAGTTGGAAATTTCTCTCTCAATCATATTTCGAATAGACGGAAATTCTTCAAGAAAATCAAGAGATATGAGGGTTTGTTTCAATGAGCCAGCCATATATTGTTCGTACAAAAAGTTTTCGCGCACAAAAACTTGATATGCAAAAGTACCAAGAGCCTTAAGTAATCTCTGAACAACCGTCAGGTGAAACTGCTTCTTGAATAGGTTCTGAGGTTTCTCCAGATTGGATTTTTCAAGAAAATAGTCAATGTGCCCATCAGTTTCTGAAACGGATAGGTTACAGGAATCTTTCAGAAGGGATGCTAAGTCGTAGGTGGTTGGTCCCCATCGTGCGTCCTGGAAGTCAATCACATAGAGCTTGTCCTGAAATAACATGAGATTTCGGACATGGTAATCGCGGTGGCAGAGGACTTGTGGCATGGTCGATAGTTCATCCGCAATACGATTGAATTCTTCCTCCAGTCCCGGGAAATTGTCCTCATTAAATTTTCGGTAGTTGTGTAGGTAATGTTTCCGAAAAAAAGTAAATTCCCAGTTTAGTTTTTTCCGGTCAAAAAACAGACCAGCAGCTTGATAATTGGAATTAATCCTCTGGCTTCCCTGGTGCTGGATAGTAACAATGTGATCGATGGCCTCATGTATTCGTTGATCGCGTTCACTTCCATCAGCCGTAATCAAGTGATCCTGGAGAGTGACTGTACCGAGATCCTGTTGCAGGACGATTCCAAGTGATCCGTCTATATCGAGTATTTTGGGAACTGGTATTCCAATGGAGTCAAATAGACCATAGATTTCTTTATAATTAAAACAGTTAGGGTCGAATGGTTCAGGGTAGACAGCTAGTATACAGGGTTTTTCGTTGTCAGAACTGTACCTAAAGTACTGACGCATGGAGACATCTCCAATAAGTTTAGTCACACGGTAATGCTTGGCATCAGTCTCGTAGTTTTTCCGAACATACTCCATGAGCCGTTTTTGAATTGGCTTTGATTCGTTCGGTATCATTCTTGGGGGAACGGCCAAATCAGGCATCCTTTCTCTTTTTTCGGCCGAACAGGAAATCCAATCCTAGGCTCAAGGATGGGTGTCACAATGGCATTTTTTAGATGAAAACCATCAGGGATTTTCACCTTCGAACATATTATAGCATTGCGTAAGGTACAGTTTTTCCCTATTTGGACTCTGTTCCAAAGTATCGTGTTTTCAACCTTAGAACCCCTTCCTATCAAGCAGTCTGATGCCGAGATAATATGTGGAGAGATTTTTGAAAATTGCTGTCCAATCCATGGAGTCAAGCTTTTTTCAATTACTTCAAAGGAACCTCGAAAATATCTTTCAGGGGTACTACATTCGTACCAAAGACTTTGGGTTACATGGGCCTCTATAATTTCACTATTTTTAAGTAGGAATGGATATACGTTCTTAACGAAATCTAGAGGTCCTTTGGGTATTCGACTCAAAACAGATTTTTTTATGATCTGGATTCCTGTAAATGTGTGATGTTTTCCCAGGCCCTGAAATCCGAAGCCCAGAACCCGAGAATTAGAATCGACTCGGACAGGATTAAAAGGTGATCCTGGGGACCAGGGTACGACCACTAGAGTAGCTAAAGCTCCTCGCTTTTGGTGTTGAGCAACAATTGGGCAAAGATTAATTTCGGAGTAAATCTTTCCGTTTATTATTAGGATATCATCCCCATCCAGTAGGTTGATTGCAGCCCGGACTCCACCCGCAGTGCCCAAGATTGGGTTTTCCGATGAAAATTGGATTTTGAGTTTCTCCAAGCTAGAGTTCCGTTTTTTTGCATAAGTTCGGACAGCTGAAATAACAGAATCAGGTAAATAATGGAGATTTACAATGATTGCATTTGTATCCAAATCAGCAAGCAGGTCTATCACAAAGTGGATCAGGGGACGGTTTAGAAACGGAATAGCAGGTTTAGCAACCATTTGGGTTAGAGGAAACAATCGGTTTCCTAACCCTGCTGCAAGAATCATGGTGCTAATGGTTTCGCTCATTTTTGAATCCTACCTAAATTGTCTAAATCTGCTCAGTTAAGTTTCTCCTGAAAAGGGATATATTAATCGTTCAGAGTTGATCCCAATCCCTCTTTTCTATAAAGGGTTACATAGGATTCTGTAATCGCATCCTCAAAGTTGATGCCCAGCAAATCAGAAGCTTTTAGAATTGCTTTTTCCCGTCCTTCAATTTCTAGAAAGAATCCGAAGGGTGTCTGATCAAGAGAAATTTCCACTGTGTCGCTTTCTTTTCCTAGAACCCATATCTCTCGTTTTTTAGAGTATAGGAATTTGGGATGTAGGCCAATCTGTTGAAGAAGATCTTTCATCCTTTTGAAATGACTGACAGGAGTCTGAATCTCGGAACGTTTTTTTAGAAATGTATTCCCCTGGACTTTTCCTTTAAAGGTGAGTAGAAAAATTCCGTTGTAGGAGCGCAAACGTAGAGCACATCCAGATTTTTGGAGACGATTGTCGGTATAGTCGAAAAGTATATTATTTTCAACTTGATTGGCAGTTCTAGTTTTTCCGCCGATACTTCTTAGTATCTTTCGGATATCTTGAAAGTCAGTTGAACTTAATCTAACTTTTAGTTCGGTTTCGGTATCCACTAGCTTAGGTCCTAATCATAAAGTAGATAGTTCTTTCGAATTTCCTTGAATTGTTCCAATCCTATTTCCCAACTCAATTCGATTTTTTCAAGGTCCACCCCCTTTTCTATTTGGTGACGGATGGAGTCGGTTCCGCAGAGGATGTCAAAGGGAAGCTTTTCGAATTCGTACTCGTAGGGAGGGGGAATCCATCGGAATCGATCGATGTCTAAGTTACGGTATGCTATCAACAAGCCTAACCCCGTTCGAAAGGGTTTGAATGTTTTTCGATCTGTTACATGGATCTGAACCCCGCCAATCATTTCTCCTTGCCATTTGTTAAATGTAGGAATGCTCGAAAAGGGTCGAAAGCAAACTGAGTCAAACGTGAAATCATTTAAAATGGAGAGCAAGAGTTCGGGGTGGATCCAAGGTGCTCCGTTGACTTCAAAAGGGCGAGTTGTACCACGTCCCTCTGAGAGATTGGTGCCTTCAAAAATAACAGTTCCGGGATAAGTGAGACTAGTGTCGATAGTTGGCATGTTGGGAGATGGCATTACCCATGGAAGTCCAGTTTCTTCAAAGAGCATATGTCGGTTCCATCCTCGCATAGGCACCGTCTTGAGCCTGCAATTAATTCCCATCTTTTGATTGAAGTATCTAGCTAGCTCAGCAATGGTCATGCCGTGACGCATTGGGAGTGGATAGGCTCCCACAAAGGATTTGAATTTTTCTTCTAAAACTGGTCCTTCTACTTCTTCTCCATTGATGGGATTAGGACGATCAAGAACTACAACTTCAATATCCGAGGCCTTGCAAGCCTCCATGGCATGTAACATAGTGTAGACAAACGTGTAGATTCGGGTTCCTACATCTTGCAGGTCAATTACAAGGGAATCGATTTCCTGGAGCATTTCTGGAGTCGGTTTTCGAGTCTCTGAATAGAGACTGTAAACTGGAAGTCCTGTTCGGAAATCTTGGTAGTTTTTCCATTCTATCATGTTATCTTGAGTCTCTCCTCGGGCGCCATGTTGAGGTCCCATTAGAGTCGTTAAATGGATTTTTTCGTGCTCCCAAAACAGATCAACAATATGTCTCAGATTGCTGTCGACCGAAGCGGGGTTGCAGAGAATACCGATACGCTTGCCACGTAAAAGATTTAGTTTTTCTTGCAGTAGAATTTGGAGACCTGAACTGACCATCATGCTGATTGGTGGTCCAATTTGTAAAACTTAATTGGTTTGATATTTTCGATTAATGACAGATTTTGGGCCTCCTTGTAAAAGGTACGAAGTCCTCTGATATTGGTTGCATCTAGAGAATAGTCAAGGTTGTATAGTAGATAATCATGGATGACTTGTTGAGGGATATTCAATTCCTTAGCGTAAATCTTTGCTATTTGGGGAATGGATTGAATACCTGCTTCTTTCGAATTCAAAAAAAGACTCGCCCGTTGTCCTAGGTTGATTCCTGGACGGACAGCCCATAATGCGAAAACAAATGGAAGCCCAGTAAACTGATACCATTCGTGAGCAAGATCATGCAAAATAAATTGGTCTCTGGGTACTCGAAATGCCGGATTTCCTATAATAAGGGCGCCGTCGAATTGTTCCAGCATTTGCTCTGGATTTGGCTTATGAGAAAAGTATTTGATGCCATGGAGGCCAAGAAAACTTTCTAAAATAATACGGAGAAGCACCGAAGACGAACGGCTAGACTTGTCCAAAGCTATCCGTCGGAGCTTGCTTAGGGGTACTTTACTGGCAAATAGAACTGTACGTACCTCTCGACGTGAGGAAATAGAGACTTCCGGAATAATTTTTAGATCGGGGATCCGTTGGTACTCTATTGCAGGTATAAGACCTATATCGGTTTCTCCATTTGCGAGTTGACTGGCACATTCCGATGGTACAGCCAGACTTAAATCGAATTCGTCACGGTGCAGTCCTTTTAGGAAATTCCATCCAAGAGGAACCGAATTTAAGTATTCTATAAAAGAAACTCGGATTTTTCCCATCTTGTTCAAAAATATCACTCTATTGGGGCAAAACAGAGTTGAAAAGCGTATAGTTTCGACTTCAGAAGTTTTTCAGGATGCAGTTAAAAGGACTAATTATAAGGTTTCTCATCATTCGTTAACTCATTTTTTTTTTTTGATCTTCTGGCGCAGATCTAGAATTGTGCTATAGATTTAAGAGAAGCTTACTACTTTGAAAAATTCAGAAGGATCGAAAAATAAACTTTGAGTTTAAGTACGAGGAAGGAATAAAAGCTAATGGCAAAGTCCATGGTCGTGGTTGAATCACCTGCCAAAGCTCGAACCATTGAGAAATATTTAGGTCAAAGTTATGTTGTAAAGGCATGCTCTGGGCATATCAAAGATCTTCCTAAAAAGAAACTTTCCGTAGAGGTGGATGCAGATTTCAAGACGACTTATAAGGTTATTCAGGGCAAGGAACAGATTGTTAGAGATTTGAGAAAGATTGCCCAAAAGTCAGACATTATTTATCTAGCTGCTGATCCAGACCGTGAAGGAGAAGCTATTTGCCAACATCTAGCTGAAGAAATTGCCCGGTCAGAGACTCAAGAGGTACGCCGTGTTCTCTTTAATGAAATTACCAAGTCCGCAATTTTAAAGGCTTTTGAGAAAGCAGGTGAAATAAATACTGACAAAGTTTTTGCCCAGCAGACCAGGCGGATTCTAGATCGTTTAGTTGGATATCAAGTAAGCCCCCTTCTCTGGAAGAATGTTCGACGTGGTTTGTCAGCAGGTCGGGTTCAGTCGGTTGCGTTGCGCATAATTGTCGATCGCGAAAAAGAACGTCAGGCCTTTGTTGTTGAGGAGTATTGGAATTTTTCGGCTCAGGTTGAATCAACACAGCCTCCTCCTTTTATGGTCCGTGCCGTTAAATTAGATGGTAAAAAGTTTAAGATTGGAAATCGTCAAGAAGCGGAAGAATTACTGAAGGATTTGAAAACTGGTGAGTTTGTAGTTTCCTCAGTCAAAACCCGCGAAAGGAAAAGCCGCCCCGCAGCTCCATTCGTCACTAGTACCCTGCAGCAGGAGGCTTCCCGTAAATTAAACTTTTCTGTGAACAAAACAATGCAAGTGGCCCAGACTCTCTATGAAGGAGATCGTAAGGGTGATCAGGAACGCGTTGGTCTAATTACTTATATGAGAACCGACTCAACACGTTTGTCTCAACTGTCTCTTGAAGAGGTTCGCCATTTTATTGAAAAGTTCTATGGGGATTCTTATCTGCCAGTCCAGCCAGTCCTTTTTCAGAAAAAAAAAGGTGCTCAGGACGCTCATGAAGCCATACGTCCGACTTCTATCCTTCGGACTCCAGATACGCTTAAGCCTGTGCTTACCAGGGATCAGTTCAGACTTTACAAATTAATATGGAGTCGCTTCGTTGCCTGTCAGATGAGGCCTGCCTTGTTTGACCGAACAGAAATCGAAATCGAAGCCCCTAGGACTCTTTTTAAAGCCTCAGGAGATGTGCTCAAGTTCGACGGGTTTCTCAAAGTCTATAGCCAGAAAAATGGCCAAAAAAAGGACGATAGTGAACAAGATGAGGAAAATTCTCAACTTCCTAGGGTAACCGTTGGAAAAGTTTTGTCGGTGATGGATATTCAACACGAACAGATGTTTACGCAGCCTCCACACCGCTATTCAGAGGCAACCCTGGTTAAGGCTCTTGAGGAAAAGGGCATTGGTAGGCCTTCGACATACCAACAGATTCTGAGAGTACTTCAGGATCGGGAGTATGTAGTAAAAAAAGAGCGAAGATTTTGTCCAACAGAAACCGGAACAGTAGTGACCGAGTTACTGGTAGATCATTTCGAAGATATATTTGACTACGACTATACAGCTCGACTAGAGGGAGAACTGGACAACATAGAGAAGGGATCTCGTGATTGGTTGGAAACCCTAAGAACTTTTTATAAGGATTTTTCAAAAGAATTATTAGAAGCTTCCGACAGTATGAAGAATCTCAAAAGAGAAGAGAGTCCAGCTGGGATTGATTGTGATAAATGTGGTTCTGCAATGGTTGTGAAATGGGGGCGTTTTGGTCGATTTGTTGCGTGCAGTAACTATCCTGACTGTAAGAATACCCAAGAGTATTCTAGTGAAGAGACGGATCATGCCCCTGAACTAGCTAATCAAACCTGTGACAAATGTGGAAGTCCCATGGTCATAAAAAGAGGACGTTATGGAGAGTTTCTGGCCTGTTCAGGTTACCCAGATTGTAAGCAGACGAGGCGGATTGTTAAGGAGGGTGATCGAACTGCAGTTAAAGTAGACAAGGAGCTCGATGAAAATTGTCCGAACTGTGAGCAAAAACTCGTTTTGAAACAGGGGAGATATGGAGAGTTTGTGGCCTGTAGTGGCTATCCAAAATGTCGATACATTAGACACGATACAACAGGGGTCGCCTGTCCTAAGTGTGGTGAAGGCGAGATGATCCAAAGAAATTCAAAAAAAGGTCGGGTTTTTTACAGTTGTGACCGCTACCCCGACTGCAAGACTCTTTTGTGGAACAAGCCTGTCCCAGAGACATGTCCCAAGTGTTCTACTCCTTTTTTGCTTGAACGGGAGACTAAGAAAGAGGGCTTTATCCGACTTTGTTCCCAAAAAACTTGCGATTACAAACAGGTTATATAAAAGGCCCAAATTACTAGCTAACACGTGACTTGGTTCTAAGGAATAATTTCTTTTTTTATTGTTTTTTGATGTTCTTTGTAGAAATCGGAAAGTGATATCTATTTCTCTGAAAAATTTAAGCTAGAAGATCCTGTGAGGATTTTGAAATCTGGCTTATTCCATTTATTTTATCTTCTTAATTTAGGTCGGAAAGAAAGGAAGTTGTGATAGATAAGGGAAGGTTCTTTTTCAAAAAATCAGAAAAACAATTGGTTTAAAATAAGATCTTAATTGAGAGGAATTTGTTAATAATGGTACTAATCTTTTCCGATATTATCTTTAAGGATTGAATTTTTTCGAAGTTCCGCAAGTCTCCAAACCCCATTTTCAATCCAAGCCTGCTTTTCTTGTAGAAAATATCTAGCGGATTTGTAAAGTAGAACATCATTATTTGACCAGAGATCCTTGAAGAGTTTCTTTATCTTGCGCCGAGACTCGCTACAAAATACCTTGGTTAGGTGAACAGCTTCTTTGGAATCTAAACTATCAGTTTCCCGCAGTGTTTGTGCACGTGAAAGACAAGAAGTCATTGCGAAAAGCTCATTAGAAATGTCGACTAGACGAAACAAAAACTGCTGTTTGTTTTGCAGTGAGGAACCATAAACAAGCATCCCGTGAAACACTTGACGGGCTAGTTTTCGACTCTTACGGTTAATAAAACGTAGATGGGGAGAGAGATCCCCAAAGTTTTTGTAACGAGGCCAACAGGACCAGCCAATCCAGCGGGTCGGATACCACCAGACATAAAAGGATAAAAAATCTGGTAAAGCTTTTAACTTACTTCCAAGAGAGCTGTTGGGCTTCACTAATTTCCCGGCAATCTGAAGATGTTTTTCTAAAGCTTCTCTTGCCATGAAAAGGTGCATAATCTCACTGGACCCCTCAAAAATTTTATTGATTCGGAAGTCTCTCATCATGCGCTCTACCCCCAGGGCATCTTCACCTCGAGCACCTAGAGAGGTTTCCTTTTCGTAACCACGACCGCCCCGAATTTGCATTGTATTGTCGATGATTTCCCAACCCCGACAAGTGTTCCACTCTTTGGCAGCTGCAGCTTCAAGGCGAATATCAAAAGTGTTTTTGTCGGATAAGTCAGTGGCAGAACATATGAGTGATTCCATGGCAAAAGTTGTGGCTGACATTTGGGAGATCATATGAGCTATAGCCTCATGTTTTCCAATGGGCTTACCCCACTGAATTCGTTCATTGCCCCATTTGAGACAGATTTGTAGGCAAATTTTCGCTACTCCAACAGCTGCATTTGGGATAGAAAGTCGCCCTTCATTAAGGGTTGTGAGGGCAATTCTCAAACCTTTTCCAGGTTCTCCGATCAGGTTTTCTCTCGGAACCCGAACGTTTTTAAATGATATTACTGCATTAGCTAGTGCTTTTAGACCCATGAAATGACAGCGATACTCCACTTGAACTCCGGCCCAATCCCTTTCAACAACAAAGGCACTTATTTTTTCAGTCTCTGAATCTATAGCCATAACGGCTAAGAGCTTTGCCATCGTTCCGTTCGTACACCATAGTTTTGTCCCGTTTAAAATATAAGCATCGCCTTCTGGAGTTAGTTCTGCTCTCGTTAAGAGTCTGCCTGGGTCGGAACCAGCATGAGATTCAGTTAAAGCAAAGGCCGAGATTTCTCCAGCCGCACAGCGAGGTAAATACTTCTTTTTCAAAGTGTCTGAACCGAATAGATGCACAGGTTGCGGAACACCAATAGACTGGTGTGCAGAGAGAAGAGCAGTCAGATTTCCATCTCGACTTCCAAGTAACTGAATAACTCTTGCATACTCCATCTGAGAAAATCCTAGTCCGCCGTATTTCTTTGGGATTTTCATTCCGAAGGCCCCCATATGGCAGAGTTTATCTACAATTTCTTTTGGATAATCGCCCTCCTCATCGATCTGAACTGGGTCGACTTCTTCTAACAAAAACTTACGAAAACGCTCATAATAATCTCTGAATTCGGGTCGTGATTCAGTCGAAGCAGGATAGGGGTAAATATAATCAAATCGAAAGTTTCCGAGAAACAATTCACGTAAGAAACTTGGTTTTTCAACCTTTTTCTCACGGGCATCTTCTGCAATTTCAAGAGATTTATTTTCTGGCTTGGGACTGTTAGAGACTTTCATACAAGATACTTTTCTTTATTAGACATCATACCTATTTTATCAATCTGAGAAACTCTTCTCTGTAAATCTAGAACTGGGCTTAAAGGAGGGGTTAGAAACTAGCCATAGATTTGTCGGATTGAAAAACAAATGGTCGTAGTTTACCAACTTCAACGATGTTTGGATGGTCTTTAAGTTCTGGAAGTAAAGACTCTGATGCTTCAAACTTGGTAAGGCTCAGAGTATCCTTTATACGAATGACTCTTTTATCTTTTGGTAGGCTAGTTCCATCGAGAGATAAAAGGGCTCGACGAATAGTTTCTTCATCCGTCGAGAAATACATGGGGATTTTTGCTGGCACTGTGAAATGTGCGGTAAGTGCATTAAGATAAGTCGCCCTCTGATCCATCTTGTCCACAAGCCTTTGAGTGCAAAAATCTGCAAGTCCTAGTCCCACTGCATTTCCATGGGCTTCTTCGCTAAGATCCAGAAGGGCAATCCGATGAATATTGGGAGTGTCTTGCCACAACGAGTTAAAGCCAAACCAGCGTCCGGTTACATTCGGATCTAGCCCAGTTCCACTGATATTTTTTCCAATGCGGTTTATGATGAGGAGGTCGATAAGGGGTGATGGGAGGCTTGGCATCAACTCCTTAGCCCACACTAAGAGTTCTTGTTCGCGCTTCACAATGTTGTTAGCTGGGATCAGTTCCACGTGGGCAGTTTGGTGATAGGCATTCTCAATAACAGCCAGTCCCATTAACACCTTCTCAGTTTTTAAGAGAACTTGGGCTTTAGAAATAATAAGTCGCTCGTATCCCAGAGATGGGGTGAAGCGGTGAAGGTGGCTTGCTCCATCTATATTACCCAGGCCCACAGCCACCATTTTCATAAGCCCACTCTCAGCCTTACCTTTGAAATCAGTATGGGGTTTGACACGGTTAACAAGAATAATTCCATCTGATTCGTAAGCGGCCCGGTCCAGATGGACTGGAACGTTGTCTTCGGTGAGACCAATTTCAACAGTTTCCATCGAAGCAATTAAAGGAGCACCTATTTTGGACTCTGTGATACCGTAGTCTGCCAGGATGCTGAGCTGTCCTTCAACGGTACCACCACCATGACTACCCATGGCAGGTACAAGGAACGGTTGGGCTCCAGCACTCTTAAGTTGGTTTATTAGGACGCCAACGATTGAAGAAATTTTAGCGATGCCCCGGCTTCCTACACAAACAGCAATTTTTTTACCAGCTGTCTTTTTTATTAAATCATTATTTCTTTGGATTTCATCCTGCAGAGCTAGATCTACATTTGGCAGATGTTTTTGGTCAAACTTCTGGATGATGGTTGCGATCTTGGGAAAAAGAAAAGAAGTCATTAATAGTTTCGTCACCACTGATATTCTGACGGTGACTAGAAGGCTACATCTGGTTGTGGTTTATGTCAAAACTTTCCTTAGTAATCCGATTAGACACTTTTCTTTCATTATTTGCTCTAGGTCTTTTAAATTACGTACAAGCTAATATGAAAAGGTTTATGAATTATTGGATGATCTTAAAGAAAGATTTAATAGGGAAGATATATGGATTTATTGGGATTAAAATTTGGAAAGTTAAATCTTCTTTTTTTTATGTTCTTTCTAGTTATTATTGAACCGATCTCCTGCCATGGGTTGTCTTTTTTCTGATTTCACTAATCAACAGAAAACCACTTGAAAAAAAATTTCACCATGATCTGTGAGAATTTGTCTAGCTAAGCTTGTTGCTAAAGACTAAAGTCAATTCGATCGTGATGAACAAAATAAATCAAGAAAAAACCAAGTCTAAGAATTCAGAGTCTGATGTAGATCGACAGGAATGGCCTGAAAAACGTTTCCATACAGTCTATGCCTTAATTTTCATTTACACGGTTTTACTGATTTTTCTTATCTGGTTCTTTCCCAGAGCGTTTGACTAATGCACTTTTTGGACTGGCTGATTATTTTTTCGTACCTGTTCTACATTGTTTGGGACGGGATTCGCCGTAGTCATTCTACTAGGCACGTTAGAGGATACTTTCTTGCCAATCAAGCTCTTCCTTGGTGGGCGATAGGTCTGTCCATCATGGCCACCCAAATGAGTGCAATCACTTTAGTAGGAACTACGGGTCAGGGCTATCAAGATGGGATGAAGTTCATCCAGTTTTACTTTGGACTACCCTTTGCGATGATAATCCTTTGTTTTACAGTTGTTCCCTTTTTCCGTAGATCTAAAGTTTTTACGGCATATGAGTTTTTGGAGAAGCGTTTTGACTGTCGAATTAGGATTTTGACGAGTTTTCTGTTTCTTGTCTCTCGGGGGATTTCGTGTGGGGTAATTATTGCGGCACCTGCCCTTATACTATCTATCATTTTTGGTTGGAGTTTGGTTCTTACAGTTCTGATAATTGGGTTGCCAGCTGTAATCTACACTATGTTAGGTGGAGTGCAGGCTGTGACCTGGGCCGACGTAAAACAAATGGCTCTAATTTTGGTAGGAATGACTGTAGTCCTGTATGTTCTTGTCGATCAATTCCCGCAGGAGGTATCGTTTGGAGGGGCTCTAAAGCTGGCCGGTGTTTCTGGAAGACTGGAGACAGTTGACTTTTCCTTTGATCCTTCTCGTACTTACACCTTCTGGTCTGGCTTGCTTGGCGGAACCTTCCTCATGCTTTCCTACTTCGGCTGTGACCAAAGTCAGGTGCAAAGATATCTCACTGCACGTTCCATAACTGAAGGACGTGTAGCTCTTTTACTAAGTGCTTTAATGAAGATTCCGTTGCAGTTTGTAATTTTATTGATCGGTGTTTTAGTCTTTGTTTTTTTCAATTTTTCTCCTGCTCCACTTGCGTTCAATCCTTCAATACTAGAGGAATCCTCAACTCGACCTCAATTTCCGGAACTCGAAGCACGACACCGTGTTGTACAGGATCAGCTTAGACAGGTGGCTACCCATATGGCAATTGATGTGGATGGTGAGATAGAAAAACGATCTGAGTATCTTGAATTGTTGGATAGAAGAAATAAGATCAGGCAGGAGTTAATCAACCTTTCAGGGTTAGCAATTAATGATGTCAACTATATTTTCCCATATTTTGTGACCCGCCATCTTCCAATAGGAATAGCAGGAGTTATGATTGCAGCTATTCTTGCAGCTGCGATGTCAAGCATTTCGTCTGAGCTCAATGCTCTTTCTGCTAGTAGTGTCATGGACATTTATTGTCGTCTAGTCCAAAGAGAGGCGCCACCTTCCCATTATTTGTGGATATCAAAACTAGTAACTGTTTTCTGGGGAATAGTCGCTTCCACCGTTGCTGTATATTCGGGACAACTAGGTTCATTGATTGAGGTAGTGAATCTATTCGGATCTTTTTTCTATGGATCATTACTGGGGGTATTTGTCCTTGGTATTGGGACGAATTGGGTTACCTCTAGAGCTGCTTTAGTTGGTCTGATTTCGGGTATGCTAGTGGTTGCTTTATTCAGTTTAGTCACAGATTATTCATTTCTTTGGTATAACGCTGTGGGAGTAGTCACCGTCTGTTTAATAGGATTCTTGGTCTCTTCAATCGAGGCCCTTTTCGGATGTAAAGGAAAAGCCTAAATCTGGGAATGGAGATTCGAAAATGAAAATGCAATTTCAAATTTTTTTTTTGATATTTTCTGTTTTGATTTCCTGGGGATTTGGACAAAACCCTCAGTTTGATCAAGGTTCAACAGGACTTGCTCTGGCGTTGAGAAGACTGCCTGTTACAGGCTCAATTTTACAAATTACGGCCCACCCAGATGATGAAGATAATGCTCTCCTCTTAATGATGAGGAGGGGTCGTGGCTTTCGTACAGGGCTCCTGACGTTGACTAGAGGGGACGGTGGACAAAACGAAATTGGTTCTGAATTATTTCAGGCTCTCGGGATTATTCGAACTGAAGAATTGATGTCCGTACACCTTTATGACAATGCGCGCCAGTTTTTCACTCGGGCCTACGAATTTGGATATTCCTTCAGTGTAGAAGAGACCATAGAGAAGTGGGGAGAAGAACAAATTCTTGAGGACATGGTCCGAGTGATCAGAGATTTTCGGCCCCAGGTTGTGGTTATTCTTTCCCGAAAAGGAAAAGGGGGAGGTCAACACCATCAGGCATCAGCTCTGTTAGCTGAGAAGGCGTTTTACGCGGCTGGAGACTCAAGCCGCTTTACTGATCATTTTGAGGAAGGACTTAGACCCTGGAAGGCTAGGAAGTTATACGAGCAAGTTAGCAAGCTGGGGAGGCCACAGCTTTCCTTAGTAGAGAACTCTTCGAGAGTGCTAACAGTTCCAATGGGGTTATATGATCCTATTTTAGGAAAGACCTATGCTCAACTGGGTAAGGAAGCACGCTCTATGCACAAATGCCAGGGTATGGAGCAGATTTTGGGGTTTTCTGGAGAATCTTATTCTCAATGGCAGCGTATTTTTGTTAATGAAATGGATAGGGTGGATCCAGAATCAGATCTTTTTGATGGAATTGAAACGAGCCTTATGAGACTTGTCCATGTCGTCAAAACAGAACTGGATAAGCTGCCTTTTCTGGTGTCTTCAGTACAGAAGATTCAACTCGCTATTAGCAAGGCTGAAGAAGTTTTTGATCCCCGTAACCCAGGGTTGACAACTTCTTTTTTAGCAGATGGTTTAGACAACATTCGTCGACTGAAGACAGAACTGTATGCTAGTGGTCTTGATGAAGATGATGAATACGAGATTTTCTTTCTACTTAAAAAAAAGGAAGAGGATTTCATTCATGCCCTCAACCTTTCTAATCAACTTACGTTGGAAATACTGGCAGATGATGGTGTGGTTTCTCCTGGGCAAGACCTTGAACTCATAGCAGCTCTCTTCAACGGAGGGAATCATCCAGTAGTAATCGATTCTTGGGAAGTCGTGACAGATGAAGGTTCGAAGTTTAGTACTCGGGGTCTTCCAGGTTCTAGTCCATTAGAGCTCGGACCAGGTCAGTTTCGAACTTATAAAATTCCTTTGCGTGTTAACTCTGACGCTAGAGCAACAGAACCGTATTGGAGTGGGCCTAAGGAGACTATTGATCAGTTCAAAATCAAGGGGAACGATGCGTCTCTACCCTGGGGAAGGCCTGAACTCGCTGTGAAAGTTGGGTACAGAAGTTTTGGTGTAGAAAGTAATTTGAGAGCTCTTGCTGAATATCGTTATTCTGGCCCTTGGGTTGGGGGAGAACAACGACATGATGTGATGGTTGTTCCTACTATTACTTTGGTTTTGGAGCCAACTGTCAGAGTAATTTCTCTAGATGATCAGAGTAGTGGGATAAAACTTGCTGTTAGAGTAAAAAACAACGGTAAGAAGTCCATTTCTGGTGTTTTGAGTCTTGAAATTCCGGATGGCTGGAGGGTAGACCCAGCATCCCATAGGTTGAGCTTTAAACGAGAAGAAGAGAAAATATTTAAAAGCTTCCGTGTATTTCCAGCGAAAAATATTTCAGTTGGTACCTTTCAGGTCGAAGCAGTGGCGGAGTTAGAAGGGAAGATCTATGCTTCTGGATACCAGATAATTGACTATGATCACATTCGCCGTCGTCACCTTTTTTCCCCGTCTCAGGCTAAGTTCCAAGTGGTGGATCTGAAAGTTGATCGCGGGCTACGGGTTGGGTATATCGAGGGTGTCGGAGACTATGTTCTTGAGGCTTTAAAACAGTTGGGGGTAGATGTCGAACAGATTAATTCTTATGAGCTTTCTTCGTACGAACTAAACAATTTTGACACGATTTTTACAGGAATTCGGGCCTATCTAAAAGATGAATATTTAAAAGCTTACAACGATCGACTTCTGAACTGGGTAAAGCAGGGAGGCACTCTAATTGTCCAATACAACAAACTCGAATTTAATGGACAGGTCTCCGGAGATCGTTTAGATAATAAAGGTGCAAGTCCGTTTGCCCCTTTTCCGGCCAAGGTTAGCCACAATCGTGTGACGGATGAAACAGCTCCAATAAAGATTCTCGCTCCACTTCATCCGGTATTCAATATGCCTAATCGGATTGGGCCCAAAGATTGGAATGGTTGGGTCCAGGAAAGAGGGCTATATTTTCTTGGAAAGAAAGATCCACTTTATCAGGATCTTATTTCCATACAAGATCCTTTTCCATTTAACTCTGGCGAAAAACGAGGAGCTCTTGTAGAAGCTCGTTACGGGAAAGGGCATTGGATTTATGTAGGTCTTAACTTATGGAGGCAGTTACAGACAGGAGTGCCAGGAAGTTACCGTTTATTGGCAAATCTAGTTTCTCTTGGGAAAAGAAAGTGAGACCTGCACTTTCAAATTGATCTAGTATTTTCGTGGACTGGAGGAATTTATTGGCTCTGGAAAAGTTTTTAGCCAAAATGTTTGAAAGCGGTCAAGAATGTATTTTAGATTTGGCCTTAAAATTATGAATGCACGGAATTAACCTAAACAATTTTCTTTCAATAATGAAGGTCCAATTTTAGGTGATGGCTGAGAAATGCTAATTGATCAGTTGTTTCTTCAATTTGCATTGAGACCGGTTTTCCAGAACCGTGTCCAGTTCGTGTGGCGATTCGGATGAGTACAGGGTTAGAACCTTTTTGGGCTTCTTGCAGCCGAGAGATATACTTAAAGCTGTGGCTTGGAACCACTCGATCATCATGATCTGCGGTGATGACAAGGGTAGGTGGGTACTCTACTCCCTTCTGAATATTGTGGTAGGGGGAATAGGTAAGGAGATTAAAAAAGTCCTCTTGGTTGTCGGGGGAGCCATAGTCAGAAATCCAGGCCCAACCAATTGTAATCTTATGAAACCTCAGCATGTCCATAACTACATCAATAGGAATCACTGCTCCGAAAAGACTAGGATTTTGATTCATGCAGGCACCGACAAGAAGTCCACCATTACTCCCCCCGACAATCCCAAGATGTTGGGAAGATGTGTAACCTTTTTCTATTAACCACTCAGCTGCACTGATGAAGTCATCAAAAACATTTTGTTTTTTTAGCTTCATTCCGGCCTGATGCCATTTTTCTCCATACTCCCCTCCACCTCTTAGATTTACTACCACATAAACTCCCCCATTTTGGAGCCAAACTGCATTGGACACAGAGAATCTAGGAATCAGAGGAATGTTAAATCCCCCGTAGCCGAAAAGGATCGTTGGATTTTTCCCATCCAGCCGAAGTCCTCTTAGGGAAGTAATAAACATGGAAATGGATGTTCCATCCCGGCTCGAGTAAAAAACCTGACGTGTTTCGTATGCTGAGGAATCTAGATGGATGGATGGCTTCCAATAGACTGTTCTTTCCCCAGTTTCAAGGTCAAATTTGTAAATAGTCCCCGGATCCGTATAGCTTGAGAAACGGAAGAATGTCTCACTATCGTCCAGTTTACCTTGAAAGCCCGATACTGATCCGATTCCTGGCAGGGTTAATTCGCTAAGTTTTTTTCCTTTCAAGTCCCGAACTTCTACGTAACTTTGCGCGTTGCGTAGATAGGATAGAATAAAGTTGTAGTTGATTGCCGAAACTTTACGGAGGGTATCCTTACTTTCGGGAACTAATTCTATCCAATGATTCCGCTCAGGTTGTCGAATGTCTATCTCAATAAGCCGGCCATGAGGAGCTTCTAGATCGGTCCAGAACCAGAAAATTGGTCCCTTGTTTCCGACGAAAGAGTACCCAGCATCAAAGTTATTGAGTAGTTCAACAACATGGTCATTGGCTTGTAAATCCTTGTAATAAATTCGATTTTTTTCATCGGTGCCCTGGTTGACTTGAATGATAAGGTATCTCCCATCGTCAGTCACAAATCCATTGAACCCCCAGTTAGGATGATCCTTGCGTTCATAGACTAGTTGGTCTTTTCCTTGAGAATTTCCAATTTGGTGGTAATAGATCTTGTGAAAATGGTTGGTGTCTTCGAGACTATCTCCGGAGGGCTCATTGTAGCGACTGTAAAAAAATCCCAGGCTGTCTTTAGTCCAGGAGGCAGAAGAAAATTTAGACCATTCAATCTTATCATCTAGATCTTCAAAGGTTTTTACTGATCGTATATGCCAAGTTCTCCAGTCAGAGCCTCCGCTTGAAGTACTGTAAGCAAGGTATTTACCATTTGGACTCAGGACTGCATCCATCAACGAAACTGTCCCGTCGTTAGAAAGACTATTTGGGTCGAGTAGCAACTTAGACTCATTTTTAAAACTCTCAGTAATATAAAGGGAGTTGTGGTTCTGAAGACCATCATTACGTGTGTAAAGGTAAAATCCTCCTTCTTTTTTCGGTATTCCAAGGCGTTCATAGTCCCACATTTTTCTCAGCTGCTCTTTTAGCTTTTGGCGAACCGAAAGTTTTTCTAAATAAGAAAATGTGACTATATTTTGAGCCTTGATCCAAGCTAGGGTATCTACAGAATCAAGATCTTCCAGCCAACGGTAGGGATCTGCAACTTTTAGTCCATGCAGATTTTCAACCAAATCAATTTTTTTTGTTGTTGGATAGGAGAAAGAAGGTTCATTTTGAAGTGGTCCTGGACATCCGGAAAGAAGAACAGCCATAAAAAAAATCCCTTTAGATTTCATTTCATTGCTCTGGAAATCGGTAGAATCCTATTCAAATTAACTTAGATCACCAAGTGTTACGACAGGTAAATTCAACATTGGGAGTTTAAATAATTTTATCCTAATAACTATGAAATAGGAAAAGGGACAGAAAGCAGTGTGTTTCTGGGCAGTTGATGGATTTTGTTTCTTACAATATTCCAATTCTTCAGAAAGTATTTAAGTGTCTCAATAACCTAAGAAAATTTATAGATATTCTTTTTTTATCAGAACACGAAAAAATTATTATCCTACATGAGAAAATCAAAGTGGTGATGTGTTTGGAGTCTACGGTGGATGCTACCGTTAACTTTAAAATTTGTGTGATTAATAGAGATTATTTGAATTAGCTTTTCTAAGCAGGAACAAGGTCGTACATTGGTCATCCAATCTGATAAAGTTCTTGTCAGTTAGGTCGGGGGAAATTATGGAGCAACAGGTTTGGAACCAACACTACGATAAAGAAGTTCCATATACTCTAGATTATCCGGACATAACTCTTTACGAATTTTTTGAGAAGGCGGTAAAGGAAAGCCCGTCTCAGACTGCGACACTCTTTTTTGGAGCCAAAATTACTTATGGGAAACTTGGTCGTCTGGTCGATAGATTTGCTGCTGCATTAGCTGGTATTGGTGTTAGAAAGGGTGATCGAGTCGCATTGATTTTACCTAATATTCCGGCTTACCCTATAGCTCATTTCGCTGTGATGAAGCTGGGAGCAATTCTGGTTCCTACTAATCCACTTTATGTTGAAAGAGAGCTGGAGTATCAACTTAACAACTCAGGTGCTGAAACCGTTATAGCATTTGACAAACTTCACGAGCGTATCTCATCCATTGTTTCTTCTACTTCAATCAAGAGAGTAATCTATGTTGGCGTCCAAGAATTTTTAAGTTTTGTAGGTCGTTTAGCCTATAAATTAAAGAATTTCAGTAAGGTAAATATAGATACTAGTTCAGAAGTCCATTTTTACTCACAACTAATGAAAAAAAATTTCCCTGCTGTGAAATATCATCGTACCAATGAGGATGAAAACGCCATTTTTCTTTATACCGGTGGAACCACTGGTATTTCAAAAGGGGCTGTTTTAACTCATCGGAACTTGGTTGCCAATGTGTTGCAGACAAGGGCCTGGCTTGTGGGCTTTCGGGATCGCTCAGAAAAAATTCTTGCTGCTCTGCCCTTTTTTCACAGCTATGGGATGACAACCTCTTTGCACCTAGCTATCCAGGCCCAATCTACCTTAGTCCTTTTACCCAGATTTGACGTAGTTGAGGTAGTGAAAACAATTAAGAAACATAGACCTACTATATTTTGTGGTGTTCCTTCCATGTACGGTGCAATCAATTTATTTCCTGGATTAGAGCCTAAAGATGTTAACTCCATTCGACTCTGTGTAAGTGGTGGAGCAGCCTTACCGTCTAAGGTTCAAAAGCGTTTTGAGGCGTTGACTGGTGGCAGGCTTGTGGAAGGCTATGGTTTATCTGAGACTTCTCCAGTTGCAATCGTCAACCCTGTCTTTGGAACTCGAAAAAACGGCACTATTGGGGTCCCTATTCCGGATACTCTGGTTCGGATTGTTGATAACGTAAACAGGAATGTTCTTCCTCTCAATGAGGTCGGAGAGCTAGCTATTAAGGGTCCACAGGTCATGAAGAAATACTGGAACATGACCAAGGAAACCCTTGAAGTTTTGGAAGACGGTTGGCTCTATACAGGTGACCTAGCGTTTCAGGATAAGGAGGGGTTTGTCACAATTGTTGATCGAAAAAAGGACATCATCATCAGTGCTGGTATGAATATCTATCCTCGTGAGATAGAAGAAGTGTTGATGTCTCATACTAGTGTTATTGAAGTTGCGGTCGTCGGAGTTCCCAGTCGTGTTCGAGAAGAAGTTGTGAAAGCTTACATTGTGGCTGAACCACAGAGTGGCCTGACTAAAACGGATATCATTGATTTTTGTGTAGGGAAACTTGCCAAATATAAGATGCCTAAACGGATCCAATTTTGTTCAGAGTTGCCCAAAAGTGGAGTAGGAAAGATTTTAAAGCGTGTATTACTTGAAGAAGAAAAAAGGAGTTTTTCTGATCTCAGAGGAAAGTAGATCGATCCGATGTAACAGATTCCAGATTACTAGAACAGATGTATTGAAAGAAGGGTCCTAGATGGGTTGTGCAGAGCAAGAGATTCTTAAGTATAGAAGGGAAAAGGTTTTTCTTCTTCTCTCTGGGATATTTCTGGGGACTTTAGCAACCCTGAATATACTTGGAATATCTAGGTTTGTGGATCTTTCCTTCACTGTTTTTGGATGGAGAATTCCCTTTGCAGTAGCAGTTGGAGTATTGCCCTACCCGGTAACTTTTTTGTGTACAGATCTTATCAGTGAGCTCTATGGAAAGCGTTATGCAGCGTGGGTTGTCTGGACAGGGTTATTACTAAATATTTGGATTATTTCGGTGCTTTGGGTGGCTGGAGAACTTCCCGGTTTCGAGACAACAGACCCATTAACCGGAAAAATTCTGCCTGACAGTGCTGGACGTTTACCAGTTTTTTTCGAGATACGAGCACTTACTTTTGGAGCGGTTTCTGCCTCCATGATTGCATATATGGCAGCCCAGTTCTGCGATGTGTATATCTTTCATTGGCTCAAAGATTTAACCCAAGGAAAACATCTCTGGTTAAGAAATAATGGTTCAACACTTTTTAGTCAGCTCGTTGACACCATAGCAGTTATTTTGATCACACACTTTTGGGCCGGGGCCCTTCCAATCGAACCAGACGAACCGCTTGCACGACAACTCCTAGTATTCATTTGGTCGGGTTATTTTTTTAAGCTTACGGTTGCTCTTCTAGATACTGGACCGGCTTATCTAGGTGTTAGGATTTTGTCAAAATACCTTAAGCTTGGACGGTATAACACTTCTTCTGGGGGGGTGTTGTAGCCTCAGGATGAAAGGGGTCGCCGTTGTCGAACTACTAGTTGTTATTTTTTAGATTAGCGAATGCCATGGAAAGTGCGTTCCCAGCGAGTTTTACTTAAAAAGTTAAGAATGCGTTCAATGTAAAGCCTCACATAGTCTGTTCTTTTATGGGCTATTGGGTCATCCTGATACGACCAGAAAACGAAAAGAGGACGACCAACCACATATTCGCTTGGCAAAAAATTCCAATATCTACTGTCAGCGCTATTGTCTCGATTATCTCCCATCATGAAGTAGTGGTTTTTTGGCACTTGGACAGGTCCATAGTTATCTCTCTGGAAATCAGAGGCAAAGCCGTGTGTAGTTGGCCTATGAGGGTAAATTCTCAAGTCACTATGATGTTTGTATGGTTCATCAATAGACTGGCCATTTATATAAACTTGTTTGTCGTGAATAGCTATGGTTTCGCCTGGCAAACCGATTAGACGTTTCACATAAAGAACCTCTGGCTGATCGGGATATTTGAAAACTAGTACGTCTTTTCGCTTGATGTCGTGGATAGGGGCTATAGGCAGAATTCCTCGTGTAAAGCCGTTTCTGATTGTGAATTTGTCAATTAAGAGTCGATCACCGACCATAATGGTCGGTTCCATAGAAGGTGTCGGAACCGTCATAGGGTGAACTAAATAGGTGGTCACAAACAAGGCAAAAATCGTGCAAACAACGGTTGTCAAAAAGTATTCTCGAAGAGCACTTTGTTGAGGATCATTTACTTTTTTCTTTTTTTGTTGCCTACTGCTCATAGCTGATCAAATTATTATATCCTGATTTATCAAAACGGAATGAAAAGAGCCTTTTAATTTTGGAATAAATTTGATTAATACTAAAAGCCATAGACATTTTCAAAAAATGGAAAAGGTGGATTCAAGCTTTTAGTATCGTAATTCTGATTTCTCAAATGTGTTAGTAAAAGGTTCTGAATCATAGAAGCCTTGGGAGGGTCGCCACAAGTATCAGTATGATCAGGAATTGTGTAATGATCAATGGTACCGTTCTCAAGGTAGAGTCGATAGGCTTCACTACAAATGACAACGCTAATTTGGCCTAAAGAATAAAAGGGTGGTTTTATTGCGTTGAGGTTCAACTCTCTACCTCGTTCTGTTTTGGTTGTAGAAGTCCCCCCTCGATTTGCAGCCAGTATAGGATAGTTCGAATCTAGCTGGTCGCTCAAAAGTGATCGACCCATCATCCATTTTGGAATTGGAATTCTCAGATAATCTAGTAGAGTTGGTGCGATGTCTATATTTTGTACATTGGCAGTTATCCTTCCTGAATGTTGTCCCTCAGGAAATCGAATTAGCATGGGAATTCGGTCCGCAGTCCTAGCTCTTTGGCCATGGTCAGAACCGATAACAACAACGCTTCGATTGTACAGATTACGTTTTTTGAGAAAGTCTATTAATTGTCGGATATAGGCATCAAAATCTAGTATCGAATCATCGTAGAACTCGATTTTCCAGTCCATATCCTGATTAGCACCATCGGAAAACATTTTGTGGTGTGTTCGAAACCGTGGTCCGTGTGTTCCCATCAGGTGGACATGGGCAAAGAAAGGTTCTGAATGGGAGTCGATGAAAGAGAAAAGTTGTTCCATGCGTTTGGGATCTCGTTTATAGGAACGATCTCCTTCTGTAACCTCTTCGAAAGCCTGGCTCATAGGAAGATTAAAGAAGATTTTTTGAAGTCGAGACAAAATCCGGTCCTGAAGACGGGAAAGAAAATAGGAGATTTCTAGAGGTGTCAAGTGTGACACATGAAATTGTTTTCTTTTAACACTCCTGGAGTTAACTACATCAAAAGCTTGTCGGAAATTTAGGTCTGTGGAGTCAGCATAGTGCCGAATACTGATGTCGATTCCTGTATAGCCTAAGCGTTTGAGTATTCCTGGAAGATGTTGGAAGGAATCCGTTCCTCTTAAAATATCCGGTGGATAAATTACTCGAGTTTGGGTCGGTAATTTCCCAGTCAAGCGGGAAGTAATTGAAGCGGCCGTCGGGCCTCCATTAGTGAAGCAGTTATCAGCAATTAAAGAAGTTTTAGATAGGGACTTAAGAAAAGGAGTTGTATTTTTCCCGTATCCGTATAGGGAAAGGTGAGACGCGTTTAGACCATCGGAAGAGATCATTATAATGTTCGGTAAAGTTTTCTCTCCAGTTCTACTATGTCCTTTCCCAAGAATTAATCCAGGATCATTCCAAGAGTAGCTGAGTAGGGCTAAGAAGGAGATTATTAGGATAGGGGAAGTTGTCCAGAAGTAGAGTACATGGGATTTCCAGTCCAGTCTGTCCAAGATACTTTTATAAAATAAGATCGTTGTAATGATTAGAAGGAGATAGTAAAGGATTCTCAAGTTTTCTTCGATTGTACTCACTCCGAAGCCATATACGATGTATGTGAAATTATCTACCAGTAAAAGGGTATAGCATGAGATTAAAATCGTAGGAATCAAAGCTGAGATCCAATGCAAAATGGGGCAAGGAGCTAGTCTTGAAATCAGTAACAAAAAAATGAAGAATGATGAGATAGGAATGAACAAAACTCCTAGAGAGCCAAGTAAAACTCGAATACGTTCAAACCAACTCAAAGCCGACAAAAACGATGGCTTGGTCACTAGAAAAAGCCACTCTCCAAAAAGGTAGAGGGAAAATGCTAAAAACGTAAAACAGGCGATTGTGACTAGGATACTTTGATTTTTCTGGTGTCCCTTAGTTCTAAATGTTTCTTTTTTCATGGATGGCTTCCAATGATCCTGCTCACGCTGGAACGATCTTGGCAGTTCATAAGGAGATTTTGGATAGTTTTCTTTTTGGCAGGATCGAGGAAATCAGGTGAAATCTCTTGGAGTGGAACTAGTACAAATTGTCTTTTATAAAGTCTAGGGTGAGGTATTTCCAGATTTTTGTTTGAAAGGACAATGGAGCCATAGTAGAGGATATCAATATCTATGGTTCTGTGAACGCTGGGACGTTTTCTTCCCAGAGCACTTTCAATTACCTGACAAGTATCTAAAAGTGATTCAGGCGAGAGGTTAGTTCTAGCCTGTAATACCAGGTTTAGAAAATCTCCTGCAGTTGGAACCTCCAAAGGTTCTGTTTCGTAGACACTCGAGCGCTTAAGAATTTCAATCCCTGCCCTGGACAGCATTTCTTGGGAGGAAAATAAGTATTTGAGGCGGTCACCCTGATTTGAGCCTAGCCCAAGATAGACATACATGATTTATACTAAAAACAGTCATTCCAGTTGTCAGAGACCACTATCAATTCTATCAGTTGCTAGAAAAGTCTGTCGGGACGTCTAATAGTACCAAATGCTCCGATACCCTTTAAAAAGAAAGAAAAACGGAGGTCTCGCTCTGACCTTAGTCCCAGGTGGAGTCTCTGATATTCAATCGACACTCCACAACAGTCCCAGAAATAGTTGGCTCGTGTACGCAGATTTAAAAGTCCTTTGGTGCGAGCATCATAGCTGAAGATATTAGAAAACGAGAGTCCCTTGCGAAAGTTTCCCCACCGGACTGCGCCCTGGAGTTGATTATTTTTTCGAGTTCCAGCCTCGAGTCCCTCTGTTAGAAAGTATGTGGTTCCAATTCCTAATCGCCCTTTGTTGAAAAAACCAGTAACTGCAAGATTTCGAAGTTGAGAGCTATGAATGTCGTAATCGCTATGTAAATCGACACTAAAACGTCGATTTGGCGTAATCCTTGCTCGGGTTGTTAGGGGAGAAAAGCGACGCTGTAAACCTCCGTAGTGAAATCCCGTCAGGGTGTAGAGAGGAAAAAACTGATTCACGCTATTGGGTCGGAAAGCCCCTCCAAAATTAGGATCAAAAAAGTGTTTTTGGGCAATTTTAATCGAGAGCCACTCGTGGCTGGTAGAGCCTCCGGTAGACTGGCGGACAAAAAAACGATTGACTAGTCCATATTCTATTTCATTGGTGTTAGCAATCGCATCATGCTCGTCGAAAATGATTGTATTTTGGTATTCATCGATGCCTGTGGTGTAACGATATCGAACTAGAGGTTCAAGGAGGTGTTTGAATGCCCTATTGGTACTCTTTCGGTATATTTTGGAAATACCCCAGCTGTTGAGTGTTAGTGAAAAGTCAAAATAGTTGCGCAGAAAGTTATCCGAACTAACGTTTTTCCCTTCAGTGGTTTCCTCCAAACTGGCACTGTAAAAAGTTTCTCGAACGCCAATTTTTGGAGTAAGTTTGATCCCTTGAGGAAGATTTAAAGAAAAGTAGAACTTTGGATAAAGATCGATCCTCTGTGTTAAGTTCAGTGTCTCAATTTGGCTATCAGATCGGTTAACTCCTTCAGCCAAGGCATCTAAAGAAAAATATAAAGGTAATGGCTTGATCTTCAAGCTGTTTATACTAAAGTGAACCCCTGGGGCATTGGTTATAACTGTGTTTCTCTGGTTAAACACCGTTTCTTGGTTAGATAAACGGACATTCACTGATGTGGCTCCAGAGTTTCGACTCAGAAACATCTGTGAAGTTTCCGTAGGTCGGGTGGCTTGGTAAAAAGTATTTGAAAAGACTCTTCGGAAAACAAAGTTACTTGCAAGATTAAAGTCGGCTACCAGACGGTACCCATTTCCAAATTGTGTTTCTCCCGTTCCAGTAAAACTAACTCCACCTTGATTTCTACGGTCATCGATCATAAAACTATTGAGGAAAAAATGGCTTTTTGCATTAGGCCGAGTTCGAAATGAAAATCCGTGTCCCCAGCCCCTCTTGGAGAAGTAATTTTCTTGAAGCATTAAATCAGCGCTCCGACCGAGGACGATGTAAAAGCCCTGAGAAACTCTACGTCCCTTGTTATTTGAGTTCCCGGTGGATGTTAAAACAAAACCAGTGGACCGTTGATCCCGCTTCACAGGAACCCTGATATAGGGAAGATAAAAGACGGGGATGTTTTTTATGTGTAGAAACGTGTGGGTAGCTGAGACTCTGGATTCTAGCTTCAGTGAGGCCTTTTTAATTTGGAAACTCCACTTTGGTACGACTTCTGAACATGCAGTGATAAAACCATCCTGGGCTCGATAGGTATCCGGTCCTGTTTTCAGGAGGCGCTTGGCCCTAATAAATAGCTCTTCATCTGTGAAACCCTCTGCGTTGTCGATGAAGCCTTTTCCGTTATTGAGTCTGAATTCTCCGTTACTTCCTTTCAGCCATTGGATGCCTTGGTTTAATTCGATTCCATCTTCTGCTACTACTAAATCAATAGATTGATCATAAATCAGGCGTCCAGTTCGGAGAATGATGTCTTGAAAAGTAACAACTACATTGCCTTCTGCAAGAACCTTGTCAGAAGAGACGATACGATCCGCTTCAATGATTAGTGTCTCACCCTGATTTGGTACTTCTAATCGAGCCCTATCCTGTCCAAGAACGCTTGAGGGAAAGTAAAGGATCAGAACCAAAAATAACCAATTAAGTCTGTGCATCGAGATAAGATACCAACTTAGGTGTTCCGACAAAGAAACAGGATCCATCTTAGATAATGAGACGTACAGTACTGTACATCGGTATGGAGACTAGTGATACTAAAAAGACCCATGAATTTACAACTTAAGCAGGATAAGTTTCTGACCGAATTAAAAGAATTCCTATTTTTTCATCTAGGATCAGATGCCAAGATAAAATTGAATTTTACCGCGGGATCACTTAATGGAGAAGTAGAACATCAGAGAATTAGGCCAATGGAAATAAATTTTACAATGGAAGAAATATTTTCACTGGCTCGAGATCGGACTCGCTTTGAAAATCGGATGCTAAATCTATTAACCCGATATCGCCATAGCTGAAAATATTGGGAGAGTTCTAATATAATGTAAAAGGATAAATAATGCTTTTAAGGAAGTAATGAAGTGTACTAGAGGACCAGTTTTACTAGTAATAATGGATGGTTGGGGCTTGAGAACAGAAAAGTCTCATAATGCCGTGGCCTTAGCTAGGACTCCCAACTACGATTTGTTGACAAGTACATTCCCTTCATCTGACATTAAGACCAGTGGTCTTAATGTGGGTCTTCCTAAGGGGACTATGGGAAACAGCGAGGTTGGCCATCTAAATTTAGGTGCAGGTCGAGTTGTGAAGCAGCAAATCATGAAAATAGATGCAGCTATTGATGAGAGAAAATTAACTAATCATCCAGTTCTTCTAAAATCTATGGAACTTGTTCGTTCTAGAGGTACACGCTTACATTTGTTTGGGTTAATAAGTGGAGCCTTAGTTCATTCCTCCGAGAAGCATTATCTGGCTTTGATTGAATTAGCTGCGCAGGCTGGTGTCGATCCTAACAAGTTGTTTTTTCATGCATTTACCGATGGTCGAGATAGTCCTCCAAACTCCAGTGAAAAAGTGATGCTTCGGTTAGAATCACACTTAAAAAAGTTTGGGGGTCGGGTTGCTACGGTAATGGGACGCTACTATGCAATGGATCGAGATAGACGGTGGCCTAGAACCCGACTCGCTTATGAGGCTATGGTTTTGGGAAGTGCTGAATGGGAAGCTAAGTCCGGACAGGATGCGATTCGACTAGCCGCTAGAAGATCTCTTCAACAGAGGATTCCTTTCCAGATTCTACCAGAGACTGACGAGTTTATTCGTCCCACTGTCATCACGGATTCCGAAGGTCCGATTGGGTGTATTGGTGATTTCGATGTTGCAATCAGTTTTAATCACCGTTCTGACCGTGCGCGCCAGATAATCCGAACTTTCAGTGAAAAAGACTTTGTTGAACGTACTCGCAATGATACTTATCAATCCTTTAATCCCATCAATCTTAATTCACTTCACTTGGTAACCATGACAGATTACCGTGCAGGATTTGGATGTCCAGTTGTTTTTACCAGCAACCCTCTAAAAGGGACCATGGCAGAGGTTGTTAGCCGGGCTGGACACAGACAGTTGCACGTGGCGGAGACAGAAAAATATCCTCATGTAACCTTTTTTCTCAATGGAGGTAGAGAAACTCCCTTTGATGGTGAGGACCGTTGTATACTCACTTCTCCAGAAGTCTCCACCTATGATCAAGAGCCCAATATGAGTGCGTCCGAAATCACAAAAGAGGTCCTTAAGGCAATCGGTTCTGATCAGTACAAGTTAGTGGTAATTAATTATGCTAACGGAGATATGGTAGGACACACAGGGGATCTCGAAGCTGCTGTGAAAGCTGTGGAGTCGGTAGATAGAGAAATAGGAAAGATAGCAATGAAGGTTCTCGAGGTGGGAGGAGAAGCTTTAATAACAGCAGACCATGGGAACTGTGAGCAGATGTGGGATGAAGAAAAAAATAGCCCTCATACATCCCACACTACAAATCCTGTTCCGTGTATTCTTGTGTCTCAGAGATATAAAAATGCATATTTAGGAAACGGTCGACTTGCGGATTTTGCTCCCACTATTCTGGGTTTACTAGGACTTCGATGTCCAGTAGAGATGGAGGGTGAAAACTTGTTGGAAGTAAACAGTCTTGGTTGAGAGGGATGATTTAGTTCGAGGACACTAAACTAATCCTGAAGTTTAGTCTGTATCTTCTGAATATTGCTTCCGAACTAGTCTCTCCTTATAGAGAGATATTTTGTGTTTCGAGAGTCAGAATTTTCTTAATTTTAAGTTTCTAACTAGAAATTGTGGATATTGAACCTATTAATTCATCTGCTAATATTTCTCTGGGATGTCGGAACAAATCGTAATAGTTGGCGGAAATGCTGCAGGAATGACTGCGGCTAGTCGAGCTAAGAGGCTTAACCCTAATTTAAACATTAGGGTTTTTGAGGCCAGCCGTTTTGTCTCCTACAGTATATGTGGCCTTCCTTACTACATAGCACAGATGGTAGGACGCCATTCCGACTTGGTCCAGTTCACCCCCTTGAGCTTAAAAGAAAAAAGGGGTATTCAGGCCCTTACGGAAGCTCGAGTTCTGGACGTATTGCCTGGGCGTCATCAATTACGTTATCTAGACCTTAAAAAAGGAAGTGAATCAATTGTTCACTACGATAGATTAGTTATTTCCACTGGATACAAACCACTCCAGCCTCGATTTTTGCCAACGCATAGGGTTCGTGGCCTGTTTACGATGAGCCAACTCGAGGACGGAATCCGACTTGATGATCTCATTTCATCTAGCCGGAAAATCTTTCTTGTGGGAGGTGGATATATCGGTTTGATGATGGCAGAGGCCTTAGTTTCTCGTGGACTAGAAGTTACTGTCTTGGAGCTCCAAAATCAGATTTTAGGTCAGCTTGACAAAGATATGGCGAAAATAGTTGAGGAAGAATTAGAGGCTAACGGGGTAAATGTTCTTTTGGAGTCTAAGGTCAGTGGGATCATAGAAGAAAAGGGATGTTTGCGTGCGATTAAGGTTGGTCGGGAGACTATTCCATGTGACTTGGCTCTGATCGACATCGGAGTAGAGCCCAATGTGGATTTAGCTCAACAGGCGGGAATACCTTTAGGTATAAGTGGATCTATTAAGGTTGATAGAAGAGGACAGACAGAACAACCAGCTATTTATGCAGCGGGAAACTGTGCTGAAAGCATTAATATGGTGACAGGAAAGGTTGTTTCCCCAGCTTTGGGTACCTCAGCTGTCAAACAAGGGCGTGTCGTGGGAGAAAATTTAGCGGGTAGGCGTTCTGAATTTCCAGGAACCTTAGAGACCTCTGTCGAAAAAGTTTTCGGGGTTGGAGTTGCTCGTACTGGACTGACGCTCCAGCAGGCCCTATCTAATGGTTTTAAGGCGGATTCTGTTTATATTAAAGCTCGGAATAAGGCTTCTTATTTTCCGGATTCACAGCCCCTGCATGTGAAACTGATTTTCGACCATAGCAGAATGCGTTTGTTAGGAGGTCAGATGATTGGAAATGGTTTCTCAGCTAAACGGATTGATACGTTAGTCACCGCTCTGTCTGGACGCATGAATCTGCGCGATCTGAGTAATCTAGACCTTGCTTATGCACCTCCATTTGGGACTCTTTGGGATCCTGTTCAGATTGCTGCTAACCTAGCACTTAGGAAGATAGAATCAGGGTGGTAGAGTAGTTGTTTCCGGTTAGGTAATGTACTTGAATTTAGATGATGACCACTACTGAATTCTTCAAAAGTTGTGAAATTAGAAAGTAGTCTATAGACCCATCGCAAAAATTTTCATGATTTATCAGGAAGCTGTTAGTTTTTTCAGTGCTAGGGCGATTTCTTTTTCCTCTCCTTTCAAAACAGTGCGTAAGTCGATCATTAGATGGTCATTTTCAATTCGGGCAATAATCGGAGGATGGTTACTCCGAAGAAAATTTGTAAGTTTGTCTGGAGTGTAGTCTTTTGATTTTAATTTAAGAACTGGGCCCGAAATCCTCTGACATGGAGCTGCTCCTCCCCCTACTAATGATTCTGCTTCCTGTATATCAACCCTTAATTTTTCATTTTGAAGTCTAATGGCAAGTTTCTCTGTTCTTTTCTGCAACTCGGAATTTGAGGTTAAAATCATTCTCATAACCTCAATTGTTTTAGTTTCTTTTTTTTGGACGTACTCTAGGAGTGTCCCCTCAAGAAGGGAATAGGTTATTTTGTCAATTCTTAGGGCGCGCATCATTGGATTTTTCCGTACTTTTTCGACAAGTACTCTCTTGCCTACGATAATGCCTGCTTGAGGCCCTCCAAGAACTTTGTCGCCACTAAAGCAGACTAGTCCGGTGCCCTTCGAGAGAGATGACTGAACACTTGGCTCTTCTCTCAGTACAGTATGAGGAGAGTCAAAGAGCAGGCCACTTCCCACATCATGAACTAGAGGAATATTTGTATCTGAGGAGATTTCAATTAATTGTTCTAAAGTGGGAGATTGGGTAAAACCAACAATTCTGTAATTGCTTGTATGTACTGATAGGATTAGTCCGGTTTCTTCATCAACAGCCTCGGCAAAATCTTCCATTTTAGTCTTGTTAGTAGTACCTACTTCTTTTAGCCGAGCACCACTTTTTTTCATGATGTCTGGAATTCGAAATGCCCCGCCTATCTCAACTAACTCTCCTCTTGACACTAGGACTTTTTTTCCTCGAGCAAATGTATTTAGAATTAATAAAAGAGCAGCTGCGTTGTTGTTACAAACTGTTGAGGAATGACATCCAACAAGGTTCTTAAGTAATGTTTCTAGATGTCGATCTCGATGGCTACGGTTCCCAGTCCCTAGATCAAGTTCTAGGTTTGAATAACCGTTAGCTAGCTGAAGTGCCTTTTTTGTTATTGTTGTAGATATGGGCGCACGTCCTAGATTAGTGTGAATAATCACTCCTGTGGCATTGATGACGCGTTTGATGGAGGGGGTAAGATGCTTCTCTAGTGAGTACTTAACTAAAGTAGGTAAGTTTTTAATTTGAATTTTTAATTTTTCTGAGTCAAGCTTTTCAGTAAGGATGGACTCACGTAGCCGATTCAGGTTAGTTCGGATCTCATCCACTACGAGTTCTCTGGAATATTTTTTGAAAAGCTCTACAATTAAAGGATTTTTGCAGAGCTGGTCTACAGCTGGGATAAGATGTAAGAAGGTCGATTCAGTCACTTAGTTATTATACGTTGTAACTCTTTGTTTTTTGAAAGTTTAAGATTATGGGGTTCAATTTTGATTAAAGGACCTAAAATCTAAAAATCGTTAATTATTACACTAGGAGAGGTTAACCTGTGGGGAGATGACTAAAATAAAAACAGCTTTGATCAGCGTTTCAGATAAAAGGGGTGTGGTCCCATTTGCTGCGGCTCTAAGAGATTTAGGGGTTCAATTAATTTCCACGGGTGGAACAGCTAAGGGTTTGCGAAAAGGTGGGCTCGATGTCATTGAGGTGTCAGAACGTACAGGCTTTCCGGAAATTCTGGATGGTCGTGTCAAAACCCTTCATCCTAGAATCCACGCTGCAATTTTGGCTCGACACTCCGATACTAATCACAGCCAGACTCTGGAAGAACACAGTATTGATCCCATTGAGCTAGTAGTGGTTAATTTGTATCCTTTTTCGAAGACCATTGGTCGATCAAATATTACACGCGAGCAGGCGATTGAACAGATTGATATCGGAGGCCCGACGTTAGTACGAGCAGCTGCTAAGAATTCAGATTTTATAACTGTGATTGTGGATCCAGAAGATTATCCTAAGGTAATTGACCAGATTAAAAAAGGTCAAGGTTGCGTGCCTTTTTCCTTCCGAAAGGATCTAGCAATTAAAGCTTTTCATCACACTGCAACTTATGATGCATCTATCGCCACCTGGTTAGAACGATCTGGGAGTTCTCAAGAGAAGGATCTTCCGACTAGGGTGGAGCTTAACCTAGAAAAAGTCAAAAGATTGCGCTATGGAGAAAATCCTCATCAACGAGCAGGGCTTTATTTTTCAGGTGACTTAACCGGCTTTCCAGCAGTCGTCCAACATCAAGGGAAAGAGCTCTCCTTTAATAATCTAGTTGACCTTAATTCAGCTTTGCAACTTTCTAAAGAGTTCAATCAAACTGCTTGTTGCATCATTAAGCATAACAATCCCTGTGGTACAGCGCTCGCAGAGTTACCTGCCATAGCATTAGAACGAGCTTTAGAGTGCGATCCGGTGGCAGCTTTTGGTTCGGTGGTTGCTTTTAACTGTTGTGTTGATGAACAAACTGCAGAGAGAATCAACAAACTCTTTATTGAAGTTGTACTGGCTCCCGGTTTTCACTCTGATGCTCTAAAAATTTTCTCAAGAAAAAAGAATCTTAGGGTCATTGAAATGCCTAACAAGCCAAGTCCTTCTAACTTATTTGATGTTCGTTCTATTGAGGGTGGCTTTTTAGTTCAGGACCCCGATATTGTTTCCCTCAAAAATGATGATCTTACAGTAGTGAGCAAAGTAAGGCCTACAGATAAGCAAATCCGAGATCTGATTTTCTCTTGGATTGTCTGTAAGCATGTCAAATCCAATGCTATTGTGCTAGCGAGAAATGAACAGACACTGGGAGTAGGTGCTGGGCAAATGAGTCGAGTTGACTCTGTGGAATTATCCGTGAATAAGGCAAAGCTTCCACTCCATGATGCAGTAATGGCTAGTGATGCTTTTTTCCCTTTTCCTGATTCTATTGATGTTGCCTCTCGGGTGGGGGTTAAGGCAATTATTCAGCCAGGAGGATCGATCCGAGATGAAGAAGTTATAGAAGCAGTGGACCTTCACGGAATAAGTATGGTTTTTACTAAAGTTAGACATTTCCTCCATTGAGTTTCAGCAAGGCATAATGACAAGATGTATTTCACGGATCCTGTTCTTAGTCCGGTACATTTATAGTTAGTGACTAATGAAGTTGCACCTAGGTTCTGTAAAGTTAAGAAGGGTGGAATGCAGGATAAAGTGATTCTTGCCTGAAGGTTTTCGTAAATCTAGGTATCATTAGAACGGTGCTTTTTGTCATCGATATTGGAAATACAAATATTGTGTTGGGTGTGTTCTCAGGTTCAAAACTGAGATATTCCTGGAGAATTGAGACCCAGCATGTGAGTACTTCTGATGCATATGAGCTTGTTTTTTTAGATCTCTTTCAGAGAAATGCTCTATCTCGTCAGGAGATCACGTCTGTTGTTATATCTTCAGTGGTTCCAATACTAAACGATTGTTTTTTGAAGCTATCAGAAAAAATCTTTGGCAGAAAACCAAGTTTCGTGGACCCAGCCTCTCAGAAGCTCCTTCCAATTAACTATAATCCTGTCTCCGATGTCGGAGCAGATAGAATAGTTAATGCAGTTGCTGCTTTGAATATAGTAGAGCCGCCTCTCATCGTTGTTGATTTTGGAACTGCTACTACTTTTGATGCTGTGGATCATTCCCGAACCTATTTGGGAGGGGCCATTGCTCCGGGGGTGGGGATCTCTACAGAGGCCCTTTTTCTGCGTGCCTCGAGATTACCTCGCATCGAAATAGAGCGACCAGGAATGGCTATTGGTAAGTCAACCGTAAAAAGTATGCAGTCTGGAATTTATTATGGGTATATTGGACTTGTGGATGGCATTATTGAGCGTATGAAAGGGGAACTTGGTCAAGCCTCAGTCGTTGCTACTGGAGGCTTATCCTCACTTATTTCAAAAGACTCTGTTCACATCCAAAAGATTGAGGAAAATTTAACTTTATTAGGATTGAGGGAGTTTTACATAAGGATGTTTAAATAGCTCAAAGTGAGAAACTACTTTAACTATTTTACGGAGATTGAAGAACACTTTTCACGACTTCGTGCAAGGCACCTTTTTGTGTCTCCAATGGATTGGTGTCTGATTGAATTCTGGAAAGACAGTCGAATTCCCTTACATGTTGTATTACAAGGAATTAAGCGGAGTTTTGAAACGGCTTCTTCTTTGCATAGGATCCCTCCCAGGACACTCTATTATTGTCATCCAGCTGTGACAGAGGCTTTTGAACAGTATAAGGTGGCCCAAGTAGGCTCCCATGAAGAAATAGAACATTTAGATCCATCTGTTTTTAAAAAAGAGCAGGTTGAGAAATTTTTAAAGAGTTTGTCTTTAGCACTGGTCGGAGAAAAAGGCGAGACCTTGCAACTTGCAAAGCTCAAATTGGCTGATTTAGAAACGGCTTTGTGCAAGGAATCCCAGCCCAATTATGAGGAATTAGACAGGGAACTAAGTCATATAGGAGGAATAGTTGCTACTGCTTTGTTTGAAGAACAGGATCATGAGTCTCAGAAGAGATTTCGTGAGCAAATCCAAAATGAACTTTCCATTTATCGGAAACACCTCTCTAAAGTGTCCTACCAGGAGCTTTTTCAGAGCTATTTAAAACGACGTTTAATGGAGGACCGAGGACTTCCTGTATTCAGCCTTTTTGAGCTAAATGTTAGTTTGTAAAAGGACTTAAGCTTTTCTAAGTATTTAAAGTTTTAAATTCAAAGATGAATTTCAGTTGATTAAGCTAACTATTCAGTGAATTAATTAACTTTTTCGGCTTCCAAGGTTGAGATAAATGTTTTCATGACGGTACCTTAGATTTGGAAACATTCTTATAATTACAACACGCAGTAGGCCTGTGCTAAGTCCTAGGACAAAAACAATGAGGATCAAGATTCCTGTGGAAACGACGGATTGACTAATCACGCCGAGAAAAGTGACAACTTCTCTTCGTTTTTTTTCTATTTTTCTCAACACAAAATCCTTTTCATAGACCCATTCGACACTAGCTTGGTATTGTAGGTCCTCTAGAACCTCTGTCGCAGCGTCAAGGGGGCCTAGAAATAGTCCTAGTAGTGGCCCTGAACGCTTCATATAAATCCCATTTTCAGAGATCATTGATTGAAGAAAATCCTGGATTTTGATGGCGTATTTACTGGCCACAGACGCTGTTGGATAGGCAACTAAGAGAAGCCCAAAACCGTTAGGTTTATAGGTTGCAAAGGCAACCTCAGCCTTATCTTCAAACCCCAGCCTGGAGCTGAGTTGGGAAGGAATAATAGGATTTTGGTCCATGGCTTTCTGACCTAGATAGAAACGGATTGAAGATCGAATTAAGTTACGGGTTGGCAACTGGAAAACACTGGCAGGATGAAGATTACGTTCATCAATAGCTTTTTTTAACTGAACAGGAAAGACGGAAACAACTTTGTCACTAGAAATTGGGGAAATCAGCACAAAAAAGTAGTGACCCTTCCAGAAAGCAACACTGTTACCGATTTGTAGGTTTTCGATTCCAATTGGAATGCGATTTCCCTGTTTTCTTTTCCCGGTTTCCCATATAGAAAAGACACCAAAGGCAGCCTGAGTGTCTTTCATTTCATATACTTCTAAAATGGCGTCTCCAGGCTGAATCTCCCACCGTGTAAACTCAATAAAACCGTATTCTTTTAGAATTGTGTCAGAGAAGTGCCTAGTTAGTGACTGTTTTCCAGATTTAATAGTTAGAACTTTGTACTCAGGAAGATTGGAAATGACTTTTCTGAAGTCAGCCTTGATGTTCGGAATCATCAGAGTAGTCAGATAATAAACTGAAAACCAAGTTAAATATTTTTTATTGATCATGGTGATGTAATGCACTTGGTAAGTGTCAGTTTTTATTTTAGCTCTTTAAATTATATTTTGGGGAGATTGTTGAAAGTTCTTTTATAGGAAGAATCTTCTAAACTGTATTTCTTGAAAGGTTAAAACTGTTGAATGTTGCACTCGGAGGGAAAGTCAGTAGAATAGATTTTTGTTTTGACTTTTAGCACAACTCTTAATTTCCTGTGTTCTAGAAACCCTAAGTCTTCAATCCTAAAGTATGAACAGAGTGTTCTAAATCAAAACAATCCAAAAGGAATTAAAAAACTCTTGCTTGAGAGAAGAAGTACCATTACTCGACAATAGAGGAGATTATTGTTCAGGAGGAGAAGCTTTTGACCTTTGCCACAAGGAAAGAGAGTCTAAGGAAAACTCGAGACCGATTTCAGGAATTTTCTGAAAAAGAATTGGGTCGGACTCAATCCCAACTCGAGGGGCGAGAAGAATTTAACTGGGAGGGTTGGGACAGCTGTGCCAGCTTTGGTGTTATGGCATTACCTGTTGATCCTATTTTTGGAGGTGAAGGAGCAGGGATGAGTCGAATTATTGAGGCCCTGCAAGGACTTGGTTATGGATGCCGTGACAACGGATTGTTACTGTCTATCAATGCGCATCTGTGGGGTTGCCAGCTTCCAGTCTCAACATTTGGCTCTGATAGTTTACGAAAAAAATATCTTCCATTATTGAGCTCGGGGAAACTCGTTGGTGCCCATGCTATTAGTGAACCGGAAGCTGGATCCGATATTTTCAGCCTTTCAACTACTGCTCGGCTTGATGGGGATAAGTATATTCTTAACGGTACTAAGACTTTTGTAACAAATGGGACCGTTGCGGATATAGTCGTTGTGTTGGCTCGTTGCAAAGGAAAAGATGGCATGGGAGAGCTCTCAGCCTTTTTATTGGAAAAGGACAGTCCAGGGTTTAAAGTAGATAAAAAACTTGGGAAGATGGGTCTGAGAACCGCAGAAATGGCACAACTTAAACTTTTGGAGTGTCGTATTCCTAAGTGTAATCGAATTGGTCATGAGGGTATCGGTCAGGCTTTGTTTGGACATGTGATGGAATGGGAGCGGTCTTGTATTATGGCGCCAGCTTTAGGCTCGATGCAGGCTGTTCTGGAGCGAACAATATGCCATGCCAAGGAGCGTATTCAATTTGGAAAGCCGATTTCCAAGCAACCCGAGGTGGCCCGTAGAATCATCCAGATGAAAACACGAATTCAAACCTCTAGTCTTCTCTTGAAACAAGTCGGAGAGTTAAAGGATGTGGGAAGATCAGTGCTTATGGAGGCATCTCTAGCAAAGCTTTATGTCAGTGAATGTTGGATCCAGAACTGTCTGGATGCGATGGGAGTACATGGGGGGTACGGCTACCTAACTGATATAGGAATTGAGAAAGAGCTTAGAGACGCGATGGGAAGTCAATTCTATTCAGGGACCCCAGAAATACAGCGCCTGACTGCCGCCAAACTGATGGGGCTCTAGAGGCACAACTCTGCTATTAAATTGCTTTTCTCAATCGGTTTTAAATCAACCTGAGCATCCTGCGATCTTTGATCGAGGACGGGAGCTTAGTTATATCCAGCTCAATAATCAATCTAACCGTGTGGCTTCTTTTCTTCATCGTCGAGGAATTGGATGTAATCATCGTGTTGCTATTCTCATGGAGAAGTCAATAGAGGCTGTCGTAGTAATTTTAGGAGTGCTTAAGGTAGGAGCTGCATATGTACCACTTGATCCTCGGGCTCCCACAACTCGTATTGCATGCCAGTTACAAGATAGCCAGTCCTCTGCTATTTTTGTGAATTCATCTTTACAAATACTTTCTAATTCTGTGCTGGTTGACCTATCTCTAACAATAGTTGTTGTAGGTGAAAACACAGAGTTTCTTTTAGATCAAAATTGGGTTTCCTGGAGTGATGTCCTTTCCTATCCTCCGCTGGAGTCGTCTATTCGTCTAGAAGAAAAAGACACTGCATATCTTCTGTACACTTCTGGATCCACTGGAGAACCTAAAGGAGTCGTGATTTCACATGGAGCAGCCCGGGCATTTGTGGACTGGTCAACCCGCCTGTTCCAGATCAACAATTCTGATCGAGTTTCCAGTCATGCTCCTTTTCATTTTGACCTCTCAATTTTTGATCTTTTTTCCTCTCTGAGTTCTGGTGCTACTATAGTACTGGTCCCGCCAGAACTTTCGGCCTTCCCAGCGAGCCTAGTCCAATTTATACAAAATCAAGAAATCACTGTTTGGTACTCTGTTCCAACAGTTTTGG
Source organism: uncultured Acidobacteriota bacterium (assembly GCA_964569605.1). GTDB lineage: Bacteria > Acidobacteriota > UBA6911 > RPQK01 > CBDAPI01 > CBDAPI01. Next base: position 27,871 of record CAZMUJ010000048.1, on the reverse strand, counting down.
CAATGTTGTCTAAACAGAGAAAGCTATGGAGTCAAAAGGTACAAGTGTTGAGGCTGATCTTATTCGCTGGAGAAGTTTTCCGAACTCAAGATTTTATAGCCTTAAGGAAAGTCTTACCGGATACACTTTTCTTTAATTTGTATGGTCCAACCGAGACTAACGTGTGTACATTTCATGCTGTGAATGAAGTTCATCCCAATGATCCAATTCCAATTGGAAAAGCCTGTTCTTTTGCCAAAATTTGGGTTCTAAAAAAGAACGGTAGATTAGCCGAGATGGGAGAGAAAGGAGAACTGTATGTGGGAGGTAGCTCGCTGATGACAGAGTATTGGAGGAATGGTTCTGCAACAAAGGAGGTTCTTCTCTCTCCCTTTTCCCGGTTCATACTCTCAGATTCCCCAGTTTATAAAACAGGTGACATAGTTCGGATAGAATCAGATAAAAACCTGATATTTTTAGGTCGCTCTGACTCAATGGTCAAACGAAAGGGGTATCGGATTGAGTTAGGTGAAATCAAAACTTATTTAGAGAAGGATCCCAGAATTCGAGAGGCCTTTGTTCAGGTTGTTTCGGGAACAGAAACAGATGTTTTAATTGAAGTATTCGTAGTGTTTAAAAGGTCTGAGTCAGGAGATGCACAGAAAGTAGACTTAATCCTACGCCAAAATCTTCCAGAATATATGTTGCCTAATCATGTACAAATTTTAAACGACTTACCCCGCAACACTCGTGGGAAAATTGATCGGGAAAAACTGAGAAAGATGAGTGTTGGTAAGAGTTGTAAATAGCGCATGTTACATGTTGATGAAATGGGGGAAAACGGATTAGATTTTCAGTATCCAGTTATTAAAGTGACCTTGATTAGATTGTTCGAAGAGCCTGAACAATTTCTTTTGTTTTCACCAAAGACTCAAAAAGAGCATCAGGCTTGCAGGTTCTTAACTGTTTAAGATTGAAATTCCCAGAACAAACACCTACGGTTCGGACTCCTGCAGCATGACCATGTTGGATGTCATGAGGTGTGTCTCCAATAACAATAACCCGACCGCTAAACTGGTTGTCTAAGATATCCCTACCTCTCTTTATAGCCTGAAGAACTATCTTAGTTCGAGATTTATTATCGCAGCCGTATCCTCCGAAACAGAAGTAGTGCATAAGATGACCTTTATCAAGTTTTAGACGAGCCCCTATAAAGACGTTTCCTGTCGCAAGTCCAACAAGAAAATCATTCTCTTGACAAAGGCAATCAAGGAGATCGACAACTCCTGGCAATACCCGATAGTGAGGACAATTTTCGAGCTCTTTGCCAAGATAGCCCTCATAAGTATTAAGAAAGGTCTTTGTCAGTATCCCTTCTGGACTGTGATTTTCTCCCGCTAGTCTTAGAGCTTCATGAACAATCAAAGGATCGGTCTTTCCATCCAGTTTCATATCCTGTATTGGCACGTTGACCCCATGACAGGAAAGGATGGTTTTATGCAGTGCTTGACTTCCGGCCCCCCTAGCATTGATCAACGTTCCGTCAATATCAAATAAAACCAAGTTTGTCATATGATGTATTTATCGGTTGGTGTATTTATTAGCTTAGTAGGGGACTGTCAAGGGTTGCATTGGACTTTTTTTACTTCTTCTTGTCAATTTGAAACTTGGTGAATTCCATTTTATCTTTGAATTCACACCCAAAAAACTGTTGCGCAGCCATTAGCTTTGCAACTCAAAATCCTAATGTTTTGTTGAGGTAATTTGGTTGTAATATCTATGTTTTAACTGAAATTTTTCTTTGACAACTTAACGAGATCTAAAAGTTAGACCTGAATTAGCAACTGTTAAGGAAATAGAAAAAGAACAGAAGGATAGATGGGATGAGAAGAATGATTAATACAAACAAGTTTTTCCACATGTTGGTCTCAGTTGACTAGATATAAGAGTCAATTCGTTTTTCATGTCTTTCTTCAATTTATTCACATTATGATTTTGTTTAGGATACGATTCTTCTTCCCAAAATACGAGACTTGCTGTTGAAGTTTTACTTCTAATGCATCTGGAGTCACGATATGTACTGATATTCTCCCAAGAGTTCGAGGAGAACATCTACTTTGGGTACAAAGATCTGACTATTAGATACATACATTAATAGGTTGTTCCATGTTTCAGAGGCGTCGTTTTATTCAATCCGTTGGAGGAATAATCTCAGCAGGGTTTTGTAACGCCGGATTGAATCGAGTGTTTCAGGCAGTAAAAGCTCACAATCGCCAGGGAATTTCTCCATCTCTAAGTGCTTACGATGAAGATTTCTGGTTTGAAATTCAACAGGCTTTTACCGTGGATCGAAGTCTGGTTAATCTTGATAATGGTGGAGTTTGTCCATCCCCAGCTGTGGTTCAAAAAGCAATGAATCAATATCTAGATTATTCAAACCAGGCACCTACTTACACAATGTGGAAAATTCTCGAACCTCAACTAGAAGGGGTACGTCATGAACTTTCCACAGCTTTTGGGTGCTCCTCTGAGGAGATGGCACTTACAAGAAACGCTTCAGAAGGTTTGCAAATTCTCCAGCTTGGACACGACCTACAGGTAGGTGACGAAGTCCTAACAACTGATCAGGACTATCCAAGAATGATAACGACCTGGAAGCAACGTGTGAGAAGAGAGGGCATTGTATTAAGACAATTTAGAATTCCGGTTCCGGCTGAAGATCCAGCTAGGATTGTAGAGCTTTTTGAGAACAATCTTACTGAGCGCACCAGAATTATTCTTCTGTGTCACATGATTAATCTGACGGGTCAAATTCTTCCTGTAAAGGAAGTTGTAAAGATGTCACATCGCTATGGGATTCCAGTGATTGTCGATGGAGCCCACGCCTTTGCACAGCTAAATTTCAAACACAATGATCTGAACTGTGATTACTACGTTTCTAGTTTACACAAATGGTTGTTTGCTCCGCACGGAACTGGATTGTTGTACGTTCGAAAAAAGAAAATAAGGGAAGTATGGCCAATGATGGCCGCTCCGGTAGATATGTCCAGAAACATTAGGAAATTTGAAGAAATCGGGACCCATCCAGTAGCAAATTATCTTGCGATTTCCGAGGCACTGTCTTTCCACAATTTGATTGGAATAGCTCGCAAGGAAGCAAGACTTCGTTATCTGACTCACTATTGGGCAAAGCGTTTATTGGAGAATCCTCGAGTGACACTAAATACTAGTCTAAAGCCAGAATTTTCTTGTGCGTTGGCTAATTTTCGGGTCGATGGGATAAGTAGTAAATTGTTGGTTGAGCATCTATGGAGCAAGCATAGAATCCTGGTGAATCGAGTCAAGCACCCGGATTGTAGGGGGATAAGAGTGGCTCCAGCTGTTTATACGACAGTGCAAGAGTTAGATTTTTTCTGTGAGGCAGTTGAAAAGGCCATTAAGACAGTTTGACGTTCTTTGTTCAATCTCTAAACAAATCTTTAATCAGTACAATGGCATCTTCTTGGCCGCTTCCTTGTGGATAATAATTGGGCTTGATGGAATGGTAAAGAAATCCGCTGGAAAGGTATAGATTAAGGGCCTTTTGGTTAGATTTTCGTACCTCTAAAAGGACATATTGTACGTTAGATCCAAGATTTTCCAGGGCATGCTCGAGCAGTTTTCTTCCGTAGCCTTGGCCCTGGGAGTTACTCCTAACACAAAGGTTCAAAATATGGGCTACATTATTTTCTAGTTGACAGACAGAATATCCAACAATGCACCGGTCATTTTCTAGTATCCAGCATTGACATCCTCGATCAATCAGAATATGAAAAGAGATATTGTCCCAGGGAGGTTGGAATGATTCTTTTTCAATCTCCATTACCTGACTGACGTGAAAGTGCTGCATGGGTCTTAGCTGAATATTTACTGTTGTTTGGGGTTGAGAGGTCGAACCGCTCAGGTTTTGTTCAGCCAAGTTGAGATTACCTTGCTAATTTCATGGCGAATGTCTTGCTGTGTTCGTGCTATTTTCTTGAGTGTTTTAAAAGAATGATCCCCTCCTTCAACGATGTGGAGAGTCGTTTTTCCTCCCCATTTGGAAAGTTCCTGCTTAAGAAGGTCTAATTGACAAAATTTGTCTCGAGTTCCCTGAATAAAAAGGGCAGGGTGCACAATGTCTTGCCAGTGAGAGCTTCGGAGCCGATGGGGATATCCTGGAGGATGTAAGGGATAGCCGAGAAAAATAAGTCCCTTCAGATACTCTCTCGAGTCGGCAACATATGAAGCGATTTTCCCTCCCATAGATTTTCCACCAATAAAGAGTCTTTCAGAACTCAATTGGGAATTCTGAAATGCTTTAATTACGGATCGTAAAGTTTTCTTCAAGAGAGGGAGTGAATCTGGAAATGATCTTTGTGATTCTTTGTAGGGGAAGTTAAAAAGGATAGTCATATTTCCTTCTTTTGTTATTCGTTTTTGGAAATCAGTCATGAATTCATGGTCTATATCCGTCCCAGCTCCATGTGCCAAGATCACGGTGTTTCCCGTTTCAGAACTGTAATTTGTTGGGATTGCCCAAACTGTAGACACAAAAAGATTGTTGTGTACCTTTACCAATCTTGCTTGTTTTTCCATTATCTAAGTTTTTCTTGGAATAACTAGTCCCTTTTATTAACTAGGACTTAACGAAATGCAATAGTTATTTTTTGCAGTAAAAAATTTTATGGAACTGAGGTTCAGACACTCACTAACAGCTTTTGTTTGAAAATTTTAAAATTGAGGGTTTCTGTTCTACTAGCACTTAAACTCTAGCACCCTGAGACTAGAACCTGATAGATTTGGGAAACGTTAGAGTGTTTGTTACTAAATTTTTAAGGAGGCTCATGGGAGAAAATGGGGCTAAAGAAAACTCAAAAGAAGGAATTCACCGCCGTAGATTTGTGAAAAATACTACCGCAGCCACTAGTTTCATGATTCTAAAATCAAGTCTAGTGAGAGGTACAATGGCCAATTCTGCCTTGCAGATTGGGGTTGTAGGATGTGGTGGTCGGGCCACAGCTGTAGGCCAGGGCTTTCTTCGAAATACTAATACCCGGATTCAAGCCCTAGCAGATGTTTTCCAGGACCGCCTTGATCAGTATGTCAAAGGACTTAATGATTTCTATACAGAGAAGGGTACTCCGTTACTCGATTCAACCCTTGTTTACAAGGGACCTGATGCCTTTAGGCAGGTAGCTGAATGTGGCCAGGTAGATGCTGTTTTAATTGCTAGTCCACCCTATTATCACCCCGAACATCTCGAAGCTGCAGTGAATGCTGGAAAACATGTCTATTGTGAGAAACCAGTTGCAGTAGATGTATCAGGATGTAAACGCATTATGGAAATTGGAGAAAAGGCTGAGGGACTTCTTAGTTTGGATGTCGGTTTTCAAATTCGTAGTGCTCCACCTTTTATAGAATTGACCCGACGAATCCACAACGGAGCTCTAGGTCAGATTAGTTCTGGACTAGCTTATTACTATGCAGGAGAACTTAAAAGACCCAATTATGGAGATATCTTACCCATGGAAAAGCGTTTACGTAACTGGGTGTGGGATCGAACTCTTTCAGGTGACATCATTGTTGAACAAAATGTTCATGTGGTAGACATTTGCAATTGGGTGTTACAGAGTCATCCCCTCAAGGCCTGTGGGTCTGGCGGTCGAAAAGTGGTCAAGAACATGGGCAATTGCTATGATCATTTTAATTTAACCTTCACCTACCCAAACGACGTAGTAATCACCTTTGCTTCGGCACAACATTTAAAAGGCTGGTTTGATGTATGTGAACGTTTCTTTGGAAGCAAGGGAGTTTCGGAAGCCCATTATAGCCAACCTGTAGCTATTTACGGAGATGAACCATGGGATTATTTTGAAGAACTGGCTGCTCAAATTAACGAAAAAGCTGGTGAATTTTCCCCAACGGGTAATTTTGGAGGCGCCCTTAAGGAAGCCGATCCAAATAAGCAAAAGGAATTTGAGTATAGTATTCGGTCGGGCAACTATCATAATCAGGCCAGACAGGCTGCTGAGTCAGCCCTGAGCGCTATTCTCGGACGTGAGGCAGCTTATACAGGTGATGTTGTAGACTGGAATCAACTGGTCAATTCAAATCAGAAATGGAATGCGGACATAGATCTGACCCATTTGTAATCTCTGAGTTTAAAATCTTTTAAATGAATGACGGACTTTCATTTGAGGGTACTTACCTTGGGAATTTCTAGTAGCGAAATTGAATTGTGGATACAGCAGGCATGGGAGTTGTCGGCTCCTAGTATTTGGCAGTCTCTTCTGATACTGCTAGGTGGTCTGATTAGCTATTTTTTAGCCCGATGGATCTTATACAGTATCCAAAACCGATTCACATCTAAAACTGAAACAGATATCGATGATTGTATAGTGCGCTTATTACGCCGCACTCTTCTGATGTCTGTATTATTCGGAGTACTTTGGCAGATAGCTTTGGTTTGGGATCTAACTGCAATAGTACGAATGCTTTCAGCGCTGTGGGTTGTTGCATTGTCTTTTCCTGTAGCCCGTTTTGTTTCAGATCTTTTAGAAATTGTGGAGAATAGGATCGTTGGACGTTCAACAATCAAGTTAGACAACACCGTTCTTCCGTTAGCCAATCGTGTCATTCAATTCTTGGTTGTAGGCGTTGGGGTTCTAAGTGGAATGTTGGTCATGGACTGGGAAATCACTCCTCTTCTTGGGCTTGGTGGCGTGGCTGGTCTTGCGCTTTCTTTCGCTGCAAAGGATACTCTTTCTAATCTGATTTCTGGCTTTCTTGTCATTCTTGACCAGCCTTTTAAGGTGGGTGACCGTATAGAAGTTTGGAGAGCACCGAGAAATACAGCTACTTGGGGAGATGTGGTGGAGATTGGTTTTCGAGCCACAAAAATCAAGACAACGGATAATTTAATCATTGTGATTCCCAATGCAGAGATTATGCAGAGAGATATTATTAATTACACTGCATCCGGTGACCATATCCGCATGAGAATTCCCATCAGTATTGGATATGGAGCCGATGTTGAACTAGCCAAACAGCTAGTTTTAGAAGTCGCTTCTAGCCTTAAAGAAGTTTTAGAGACTCCCTCTCCTGCAGTCATCATCAGACGCTTTGGAGATTCTTCAGTTGACCTTGAGGCAAGATTGTGGATTGAAAATGCCCGTCTAAGAAGGAATATCGAGGATCTTCTAACAGACGGAGTTAAAATCGCTTTTGATCGAGAAGGGATAGAAATTCCGTTTCCAAAAAGAGATATCTATGTCAGGAATATTCCTGCTGACTCCAAGGATTCCTAGCCTAATAACTGAACTTGAAGTTCTTATCTCCGTTCGATTGGTTTTTTTGAGCTGTGAGAGTGCTTGTATTGTGATTTAAGGAAGCTCAGTGGAGTCTGCTTTAGATTTTAACGATGCTATTGATTGGAATTGATGTCATACGGTACATTTCAAGATTTGTGTCCTATTAGTTACAGGTTGGAGTCTGAAAGTAAATAGTAAAGATTTTTCTCAGTGCTGCTGCACTTTGTACAATTTACGACCTAATCCTGGTTGGTGATGTATTTATAGCATTCTTGCCCAGATTTTGAAGAGGAGATCCAATGAAAAAGTCATACTGGTTAATGAAAAGTGAACCTGAGGCATACTCTATCAATGATTTAGAGAGGGATGGTTTTACGTGTTGGGATGGTGTGCGAAATTATCAGGCTCGAAATTTCATGCGCGACGATATGTGTATTGGAGATGAAGTCTTATATTACCATAGTAATTGTAAACCTCCTGGAGTGGTGGGACTGGCAAGAATTATAAAAGAGAGCTACCCAGACCATACAGCTTTTGATCCTGAAGATAAGCACTATGATCCCAGATCAAATCCTGGAAAGCCCCTGTGGTTTATGGTCGATATCGAGTTTGTAGTCAAGTTTGTCAATATCGTTAGTTTGGAGGCTCTGAAAAATCAAAAAGGTTTGGAAGAAATGGTCGTGACCAAGAGAAGCCGTCTTTCTGTACAGCCAGTTGCTGCAGATGAATTTGCAATCGTCAAGAGGATGGGATCCATCGGATGAAATTTAGGCACATAGATCGTGATCGAAAGATTCTAATATTTCAGAAGCCCTGAGGTTTTCAGTTAGTCAACGAGTTGTCCATTAAATACTATCTAGAATATGAGGATCTGGGTTACTGTCATTGATAGACCCTTATTTTTAGATTGCTAGGGTTTATTTATTATTTAGAAGTAGTTTAGGTCTCAATACATAACTACACTTATTAGATAGGTATAGGGCGAATTATAGTGTTTTTACTAAATGAAAAGAAGCTTAACAATACGTACACTTTTAATCACTGGACACTGAAGTTAGAACTTGAAGTTATTTTGGAAAGTGTTGGGTTATGGGAGCAAGTGAAATGTTGGGTTGTAATCCTTATTTCAGGTACTTATCCAGCCAATCAAAAAAAAGACGCTGCCAGAGAATTCCGTTTTGGGGTGAAAGAATCCAGTGATTTTCTTTTGGGAAATATACAAAACGGCTGGGAACTTCCCGTAACTGTGCTGCTGTAAAAGCCTGGATGCTCTCACTTACTGGGACACGAAAATCCTTTTGCCCGTGGAAAATGAGGATGGGAGTGTCCCAGTTTTGAACGTATTTGTGTGGAGAAAATTCTGAGTAACTAACGGGTTTTGGGTCTAGCCAGTACGGGCCTTCTAAGTCATGGTTAACAAAAAAAATCTCTTCAGTAGATCCATACATACTTTCTAAGTTGAAAACACCTGCATGAGCGAGAAAAACCTTAAATCGATTTCCATGATTTCCCGCAAGATATAAAACAGAGTAACCTCCGAAGCTAGCTCCTATAGCTCCCATTCGAGTTTGATCGACATAAGGCTCTTCAGCCATATTGTCGATTGCACTCAGGTAATCTTTTATAGCCTTCCCACCCCAGTCACCGGTTATTTCATCATTCCATTCCTGTCCAAAACTAGGAAGACCTCGGCGGTTAGGAGCCACAATAATGTAATCATTAGAAGCCATGATTTGGAAATTCCACCGCAAGGAGAAAAACTGACTTACGGTCGATTGAGGTCCTCCCTGACAATAAAGAAGAGCAGGGTATTGTTTCGCTGCATCAAAGTCTGGTGGATAAATTACCCAAACCAACATCTTTTTCCCGTCTATAGTATCTATCCAACGACTTACCACCTTTCCAAAATCAATTTTCATAAGCTTCTCTTGATTGGTAAAGGTAAGCTGCTTTGCTTCTCCTGATTGGATATCCACTCGATACAATTCTGTAGGTGAAGACATGGACATTCTAGAAGCAATCAAGGAGTTGGAACCAAGCTGAATCGATGTGTAATCATGTTGACCTCTTGTTATCTGATTAATCCGTCTGGATTCAAGATGATATTGATAGATCTGAGCTGTTCCTTTTGTTTGACTGATAAAAAATAATATTTTGCCGTCACTTCCAGGCAAAAGATGAGTAACATTTTGATCAAAGCTAGACATCAACTCACTTAGTTTCCCGGATGAAAAATTGTATCCTATCAGTCGTTGTCGGTCTGATTCGTAGCCTGGGGTGGACATGCTCAGCCAGAAGATTTGATCTTTAGTGTGGAACAATGGCTCAATATCAGAACCATAGTTTGACATACTGACATTGATAGTTTTTTGGGTCTGCATATCATACAAATAGATGTCTGAATTAGTGCTTTGGGAATACTCAGTTCCCGATTGTTTTTTGGACGTATAAGCCAGCTTTAGTCCATCTGGACTCCAAGCAATCTGTTTTACTCCTCCAAATGGATTCAGAGGAGTGTCAAAGCGTTCCAACTCCATAAGGTCATTGGGAGTACCAACTTTACCGTCTCGGTAAGTAGCTATGAAAAGATGACTAAAGGACAAGTCATGCCAAGAATCCCAGTGCCGAAACATGAGTGAATCGATAATTCGGGCATCAGCTTTTGGAAGATCGGGATATTGATCAATCAAACTTTGATCCAATTTGATGTCATAAGTAAAGGAAATATTTTCTCCCGAAGGAGAGTAGAGAAAATTTGAGATGCTATTTTCAAAATTTGTCAGACGAGTTTTGTCCGATCCATCTGGATTCATTTCCCAAAGCTGTGTAGATCCACTTTCATCAGAGAGAAATCCTATCCGGAGCCCGTCAGGACGCCAACGAGCATTAAATTCGTTTCCTTTAAAGGCTGTGATTTTAAGTGCTTTTCCTCCTTTTGAGGAAATAAGGTATAGATCACGATTAGATCTATTATTATTGATGTCATAAAACAAAACTCCGTAAACAACCCATTTACCGTTGGGAGAGGACTGTGGATCAGAAAGTTGCCCCAATGACCAGAGTTGCTCAGGAGTTAATCTGTCTGACAAACCCTTAGTAGGTGTTGTAAGTATCACCAGAAAAAGTAAATTGGCAGACAAATTTATAAGTTTTTTTAAGTCAATCATCGGCATAACCTCGAAATATCGGATCAGAAAAAGTAGTTCAATAATTGATCAGGTTTTTAGTCTTGAGTGATAAACTAAAGAAAGAGGGAAGTCCTCTCCACACTTTTTTCTAGAATTATACAGCTCAAATCAGATCTAGTTCAGAATGAAGATATTCTTCTTGGTAAATGAAAGTAGACTCGATTTTTCATGAAGTAGTCTTTTTAGAGGCCCCGGGACCACTATCTTGAAGTACATGCTCACTACCCTGTTAAGGAACTAGAAGAGATTGAGTCGGTGCATTCTAGACGCCAGAAACTAAAAAACCTCTCTGGTTACTTAGGGAAGCAACCTTGTCATTGTGTTGGAACCTGAGAGTAGACAGACATTGATCTGAAGCCCAAAATTAGCATTTTGAGAAGTGGTTGCTTGGAAAAGATTAGACCCATATTTTTGTAGACGAGAGGAAGAAATTTATTGTTTTTTCTAACAATTATAATTGAGGAGGGATTTAATCTCTGATTCTAGATAATGTGATGCCTAGACAGTTTTATATGACTTTACAAGTATCAATCTTGAAAATGAGAGAAGCTTTGGTAGCATCAATTTCGTTTAGATCCTTTTTTGAGTGCGAATAGTTTGTTTCGGGTAGCTATAAAAAGAACTCCATTGTTTGCAATTGGTGTAGTGTAAATAGCACTGCCAAGGTTGGGTTCGGAGAGTAGTTCCATTTTTTTACTAGCTTTAAAGATTGCAACATCTCCATCTTCATCTCCTAGATAAACCTTACCGTCTGCGACTAAGGTTGACCCCCAAACAGCTGCAAATGAATCGTAGGTCCAGTAATGTTGGCCTGTTTGAGCATTGAGGCAATAGAGAAATCCGGAGAGGTCTGCAACATAAAGCAGGCCCTCCGAAATGGAAACAGTGGACATTGTTCTGTGGAAGTTTTTTCCTCCTCGATGCCACACTACTGCCTTGCTAGTTACGTCGCCCGTCATGGTTGCATCAATTGCCCAAAAGTTGCCAGGGCCTTCTCCATGTTCTGGGTCTTGTCCTACACCAATATATACCTTGTTGTCATATATGACTGGAGTCGAAATGATATTGTTTTTAGTTCCTCTTCCCCCAAGTTCCCAAATGGATCCCCTAGGATTACAATTGAATTTCCAGATCAGATCACCAGTTTTTGGAACAAATGAGTAGATCCATCCATCTCCTCCAGGGAAAACAACCTGGGGCGTTCCATTAACAACACCATAGGCAGGATTTGACCAAGAACCATGAAGTATTTCTGCCTTTGGAAAAGAATTTTCCCACAAAATCTCACCTGTGTTCTTGTTGAGAGCAAGGAAGCTTGGAGCCATCGGTATGGGAACATTAAAGTGCCCTTCGTCCACTCCATTTCCAGTTACTGTGAACAAAAAGTTCTCCACTACCAATGGGCTTCCTGCTGCCAAATTATGTGGAAAGACATCGAGCTCACCCATCATATCGACTTTCCAGATGACATCTTCATCGATGGGACTCGTATGTTTTTCATCCTGAAAAGGGCCATCGTTTTCGTCATCATAAAAGCCTTCAGTATCAGCACATATTATCTCTGCTCGGTTCGACACGTAATAGATTCGATTTTCTTCAACATATGGTCCCGAACAGACTCCCTGTTGGGGCCAGTCATGAATTCGGCCTGCTACGAGTTTGGGATGGGCCGATTGCCACAGGAACTTGCCATCAGAGGTGCGGAAGGCAATTAGGTTGCCTCGATCTCCAGACAGTTTTGGATTGCGAAGACTTTCGTTGTTAGTCCCCACATAAATTTGGCCATTGAACACCACTGGTCCTCCATAGCTTTGGGTTCCAAGGTCTTTCTCCCAGAGGATATTTTCCCCTGTATCAAGACTCCAGTTAGAAGGAAGACCTTTTTCAGATGAAACCATATTTCGGGAAGGAGTTCCTCCAAACATAGAGGCTTTCTTTTTAGCTTGGAGAATCGAAAATGAGAATAGAAAAAATACAAAACAAGAACTATAAATAAGACGTGTCATATCTTCCTCCTAACGGTTCTTGTTGATTCTTACATTGTCATAGTGAACAGGAGTAGGAGAATTGCCAAAAAGTGCGGGACTGCCACTCGAGATTGGGTGTGGGTCCTCTACAATAATGGTCCAACCATTTGGTTCAGGTTTTTCTCTGAGCCAAACCTTGCCACGGACAATTGCTAATTTTTCACTTGCCTCTACACTTAATTTGACACGATACCAACGGTTGGCTACCCAGTGGAAAGGCACTGATTTAGACATTCTTCGCTCTGCCGTCCAAGATCTAATTTGAATTTGTTGGTGAACCCCCATCAGATCCATCGTATATCCGCTATTTATTAGCCCCATATCAGGTACTTTTCGACTGGTTCGAGTTGCCCTCATATCAGCTTCGATTGTATAGCTGTTCCAATCCGAGGGACCGATAAAGGTTCGGTGTCGATGAATTCCCCGAGATGCGGGTTTCTTTACTAGAAAATGATTGCCTTTTCCGTTCGACTCTACCGAAAAATGTACCAGACCACCGAGGAAATAATCTGGACGATGACCTACCGGAGTTGACTGAAAATCTTCTTCGAGTTGAGGTCCAGAGAAGACGCGAACCCGGGCTTTAGCCGTAAGTGCCCCCACTTGGGCTCGGATAACTCCTACCTGTCTGTCAAATGTCTTCTCAGCATTCATCTCGCCTTTCCAGTTCACAGAGCCTGTAAGTCCTTTCAAAGTCCAGTTAGCAGTTTTTTTCCCAACTGATAGTCCCAAGCTGTCAAAGGCGTGGACTTGGAAAAGTTTTGTTTCACCTGGAGACATCCTTACCTCAGCTGGTAGGACCCGAATAGTAGCAATATCTCCAGGCGTAGGAGTAGTTACCGTAGAAGACAAGAGGGGAAGATCATTGATTTGTAAAGGAGAGGAACGGTAACCCAGGCAGTAAAGACCTTCTTCCGTTACAAAGAATATTCTCCCATGTGCAATTGCCGGGGAACCATAGATTTCTGCATATCTCCCCGTTTTAACTGTCAGAATTTCTTCGTCCAAACTAATAAGTTTTTCATCTTTAAATCCGAGAATGTGGAAACGTCCGTTGACTTCAGTTACAAAGATCTTACCTTCGGCCCAAACAGGAGATCCTTTTCCAACTGTACCAATACTAAAGTCCATCATTTTGGTTCCATCAGAAGCATTTAGACAATGCAGATTAGCAGAATTATCTACGACAAAGAGCTTGCCATCTTTTAACAGTGGAGATGAAAAACCTGCTGCAATGTTTGTTCTCCATTTTTGGTGGGTTGTTGTTACATCTCCAGCGCCGGTTGCATCTATTGCCACAACGGCTCCCATCGGTCCCCCATTTAGGTTTTCTTCACTGTGTGTAGCGTAAACGGTTTCTCCAGATACAACCACAGAAGTATTAAGTCCTCTTTTACTAAGACGAAATCTCCATACCGGTTTACCAGTGCGGGCCTGGATGGCACAGATTGATCCGTCAGCGTTTCCTTGAATAAGCAAGCGCTGCGAATTGATGGTAGCTATTACAGGTGTAGACTGAGTATTTAAGTCTGCGGGCCGCTGACCAGGAGTTGCTACCCAGAGCAGGTCTCCCGTGTATTTGTTAAAAGCAAATGTCCGATGGCGAGGAGCAGACCAATCTCCCCAGCTTCCGCTGACAAAAGTTACAATGAGGCGCTTTTCATCGACAACAGGAGTTTGTGTTCGGCCACCGTATCCAGAAAAAAATCCGAAGTCTTCTGCAAGTGAGCGAGACCACACGAGCTGTCCCTCTTCATCGAGACACAGTAAAGTTCCTCCTACCCCTTGGGAAAAGATATATCCAGTTTCGGGGTCTCCTGAAATGTTGGCCCATCCGACTCGATTCCAAGGTACTGTTGTCAGGTAAACATTGAATCGATATTCCCAGAGTCTTCGTCCATCTTCTACATCGAAACAGGCAACCATCTCCTGACGGTGGACTCCTTCACCAATTCGACCATTGCTACAAACCCTTTGGCCAAGAATAATAGGAGTAGATCTACCAGTAAAAGGGATGCTCCAAAGAAGATTTGATCCATCTTGAGACCAGCTAGAAATTAGGCCAGTTGAAGTAGAGATCGAATCTCCACTTGGACCCCTCCAGGACGGCCAGTCAGAGGCAAGACAAAATAGAGAAAATAAACTGATGAGATGAAGTCTCAATAATAGATAATGTAATCTCATGTTGACGATTCTAAATTTTAAATTGCTTAGCATTAAATTACCAACTGATATTGTTTGGGGGTATCTGAGGAAGTATAGGTAGATTAGAGTCTCCGTCTCTCCAGTTGATTTGGAGCTGCATTACGGCCTGGGTCAAAGAGGACAAGTCTCCGGTTTCTTTAGCTGCATTTACAATACCTAGTAAGGACAATGAACGACCGGGGTTATATCTAAGAGATTCTACATATGCTGTCTGAGCCTCTTGTGGTTCACCCTTTGCAAGAAGAAGATCTCCGAGAAATTCGAACACTGGCTTCATGGGAACCGGTGGACCAAATTCTGTTGCGAGTTGCATCTGTAACTTTGATGCATCGTGGGCATGCTTCAATGCAAGCCCCTTTTGATCTAATAGAAATAAAATAGATGCTTGTAGTTGTTTCTGCATGATTAA
Organism: uncultured Acidobacteriota bacterium; assembly: GCA_964569605.1. Taxonomy (GTDB): domain Bacteria; phylum Acidobacteriota; class UBA6911; order RPQK01; family CBDAPI01; genus CBDAPI01. The sequence goes on along the minus strand of CAZMUJ010000048.1, from coordinate 12,732 downwards.
TGCAACCGTTCGATCCTCTTCCAAATAATTTTTTTGTTTTAAGAGGGCTTTCAACTTCCGATCAATTTCCAAGGCTTGGTCGACTAGACCTTGGGATATGGCCTGTAAGCCTTGGGTAAAAAGAAGAGAGGAATGAGCTTTCAATGGTAGCTCAGAAACGTCAAAGTTTTTTAGGAGCTCAGATTTCCAATCTTTTGTTTCCATTATTTGGGCTGCAGCCATGTAGCAAAAGTGGGCACGTGCTGCAGTGGAAGAATACTTTAGGGACAGATCATACATGTTTGTAATGATTAGAGCCGCCTCTTCATAGCGTCCCATTTGGAGAAGACTATAGTGTTTCCACCATAGAGAATGGAAAGCGCTGTTAGGATTGTTTTGCTCTAGTGCTAATCTTGCTGAAGCTGTGTTTGAGTTCACAGAGTCTCTCCATTTACCCATTGCCATAAAGATATGAGAGGGCATGTGTAGTGCATGGGGTGAATGGGTAGCGATTTCAGAGTATACGCGTGCTGCTCGCATTCCCAGAGGTGCGTGGATAGGGTCATCATAGGAATGAATCAAGTAATGTATGGCCCCAGGATGACGAGGGTTGCGGGCAAAGACTTCCTCGGAGATAGACGCTGCTTTCATATATGTTCGAATGTTTCGAACTCCCTGCGCAGTTCCAAGGAGTGCAAGTGAATAGAAGCTGGCGGCTTCAAGATCCTCTGGATATCTTTGGTAGAGTTTTTGCATTGAGAGTGCATAACGCCGGTCACACTTGAGTTTGCTTTCCTTACAATAAAGTTCTTCAAGTGTTGCAAGGTATCTCTTTTCGCGTTCTGTACTAGCTTTTTCCAACCTTGCATCACGATTTTCTCCTAATTTGTTAAGAACAGCCAAGGCCTTTTCCTTGTTCTGGTAACGCCAAAGTGGGTGGTTATGGGTCATGGCTTCGCCCCAATAGGCAAGGACAAAGGAGGGGTCTATCTGTTGGGCCTTCAGAAACTCTTGACGGGCCACTTCATACTCAAAACTGTGGAGAAGGAGTATCCCATTTTGAAAATGTACCTGAGCTTTTGGAGAACCAGAGTTAGAAAAGTCAATAAACCCAAGTCCTTCCTTGGATTGAGAGACAGCAAGGACAAGATTGGCAGATAGTAGGAAAAAAAGGAATGGCGCTATCCGCTTGTGCATTAGGAGTCGTTGTTTTGTAGTAACTAGCTTAGCTTACTTTCTTTGTAAACAACATGCTTACGAATTACTGGGTCGTATTTCTTGCGTTGTAATTTTCCGGTTGTATTCCTTTTATTTTTTTTTGTTGTGTAAAAATGACCGGTTCCAGCTGTGGAAACTAACTTGATTTTTTCTCGCATTTTGTCAATCTCCTTCTGTAACTGTCTGGCCGTACTTGCGGCGAAAACGCTCCACTCTTCCCTCGGAGTCAACGAGTTTTTGCTGTCCGGTCCAGAATGGATGGCTGGCCGAAGAAATCTCAACACGAATCTCGTAGTGTTCTACTCCATCGATGTCCCTCGTCACCTTACTTTTAGCCGTCGACATAGTGACTAGCTCGTCTCCTGTGCTGCTATCTACAAAAATCACAGGATGGTATTTGGGATGGATCTCTTGCTTCATTGTTACACCTTAGTCATTTAGATAAAGTATTATTTTGCCTCAATTGACTTCTCCGTAACAAGAGTTTAAGTATTGAAATTCTCAAGACGAGGATATTCAAGTTTGCTAAACTCAGCTAGAAACATCTCCGCAGGAGGACAATTGAAAGCTTTGATAAAGGTTCCATTGATTCTAGTCTCGGTGTTTATCATATCCAGAATTATCCTTGAAGAGATGGGGTTTACGACCCCAATTACAAATATTTTTGGTGTCATATGGTTGAATTTTCTAGTCCCCATCTATCTAGTCTTTCAACTAGAAAAAAGGAGTAGTTTGAATTGGTTCAAAAATTTATTTGCAGTGGTTTTTTTCTTTACCCTCTGCACACGTCTAATGGTGATGATTACCTATATGTTGGCCTATGTACTAGGATGGAAGGCTATCCGATTCAGTGTTGAAGGTGGTGGAGGTGTTGGTGCTGATTCGTTAATGCAGGGCATGATTTTCATTCCGTTCATCAACCTTCTCCTTTCAGTGTTCGTGCTAACAATTATAGGAGTGCTTCTGGGTTCAATAACTTTGCTAATCAGGAGACGAACGGTTTCGTTGTGAAAGAGAAGGTTAAGGATCTGAACTGTTTCACTCATAGTATTAGGAATCTTTCTTTTCGATTCTCATTTTTTGAAACTAGGAATTAGCAATCCATAACTACTTGATCCCAAGGATTTTTTCCACGCTTTGTCGGGAGATTCCATGATATCCTGGTCGAGCTTGTTCATAGATTCTTCTTGCCTTTTCTAAGCCGTTTTGGGTTTTAGACAAATGACGGTACAGTGGTATCAGAAATTTTCGTCTTCCTTGACGAATAAGGAATTCTTCTATGATTTCATCTGTGATTGAATAGCCTACTTGGAGTGACAAAAGAAGCCAGGCGTGAAGAATCTCGGAGTTCTTTGTTTTAGTAAATCCAAAAGTGTGGTCTAAATCTGCAAGACGAGTCGGTAGAAGATCAGGGGGGAGTTGATGCAAGAAGTACAAGAAATGGTGTGTTGTCCAACCCTTGATGGACAGGGAAGCACTGGGAGCACCAGATAAAAACAAATCAACTTGTTGGTGGACTTGCTCAAGTTCTTCTGAGACAGGGTTTGGACAGTTGGATGGTAGTCCAGGTCCGTAAATCCAAGCTTCGAGTTGCAGCTTTTTTTCTAGGTTTTGGTTCTGGCCAATCAAGTGTTCTCGAATATAAGAGAGGAAAGCTTTTGAATCCATAGTTTGAAAGGCGTTTTGATCAAAATAAAGCCTAAGAAAGGCATCCCAGCGGCTTCGACCGATGGTATTTTCTAGGCTTCTAAGAAAGAAATAACCTTTGCTATAAGGGATAACCGTTAGTCCATCCTCTGGATCACGTCCAGATAGGTTTAGGTGTAGCCAGGTATCTCGAGGTCTATTTTTAAAGTCGAGATCTAGGGATTTTCTTAGTTCAGACAGTTCGAGTACAGAAAGCATCTCTTCAAGTCTATGTCCATAAACTTCTTCCATGATTCGATGTTCAAAATAGGTTGTAAAACCTTCATTAAGCCAGAAGTCATCCCAAGTTTTGTTGGTAACCATATTCCCTGACCAGGAGTGTGCTAATTCATGAGCGATCAGAGATACGAGTGATCGGTCTCCAGCCAGAATGGTTGGGGTTAGGAAAGTTATACGAGGGTTTTCCATCCCTCCAAAAGGAAAACTAGGTGGAAGTACGATCAAATCGTATCGATCCCAGCGATATGGTCCGTAAAGCTTCTCTGCAGCTTTGATCATTGTCTCTGTATCTGCTAGTTCCCACGCCGCATTTTCTAAAAGTTCTAGTTCAGCGTAAACTCCAGTTCTTGGGCCAATTGATTGGAAGCGAAAATCTCCCACAGCTATAGCAAGCAAATAGGATGGAATTGGTTGAGTCATTTCAAAATTGTAAATTCCTGATTTATTTAAAGAAGTGGGATTTGAGGCACTCATAACTGCCATAAATCCAGTTGGAACTTGGAGCTGTGCGGTGTAGGTAATCCTTACGGAAGGAGTGTCCTGACAAGGAATCCAACTTCTTGCTAGGATTGCTTGAGATTGCGATAACAAGAAAGGATGGTTTTTCCCAGTGGTCTGCTCTGGTTCTAGCCACTGCAGAGCTTTAGCCATAGGAGAAGTACTGTAATAAATATGAACTATACGGGTGTCTGTTCCGATAGAGATAATGAGCGGTTCGCCAAGATGTTTTTCGTTTTCACCCTTATGGAAGTTAGTGGGTACCTCTTCTAGACCAAGAGTTATTTTCTTGATTTCTAGGTCGCTACTGTCAAGGAACAGCTCGTTAGTATTTGCAAGATTTTCAATATGAAGTGATACTTTTCCCCGTAGCTTCTTTTGTTTGAAGTCAACCACTAGATTCAGGTCAAGGTGTTGAACCAAAACCTCATTGGGTTTAGAAAAAGAATGGGTATCTAGTTTGTTGGATTTAGAAGAAAACCTTTCGGTTGCAGTAAAACAAGAAGCTGTTGTAGCCAAAAGAATACAAAGTAGAACAAAGAGAGGGAGGCCCAAAATACTCAATTTTCATGCCCTTTTCTAGATTATAACAATATCAATCTAGCTCTTTGAAACCTCATCCAATCAAGATTTATGAGAAATTATTTTTTTTATCGTTAACATAGGCAGAAAGCAATTAGGATTTGCTTATGTAAATTTCGTTTTCGGCACAGTGTCTGAACACTGTTAATCAGAAAGATTGATCCCTTGCTCTAAGAACAATACAAACTCTTGTTCATTTCTATTTAGGCCCTGAAAAGTGTCGATGATCTCATCGTTAGGAGTCATTAGAGCATAAAGGGGAAGTGCGATTGTCTGAAAACGATCTCTCTCCATTTCCAGGTTTTCCACATGCTCAGGCTTGGTTCCATCTGTATAAAGTCTTACCAGGTTGTACTTTCCAAGTAGTTGTCTGATTTTAGGTCGGGTAAAAATATTGGCTTCCATCCAACGGCAGTTGGTACAGGTATAACCTGTGAAATCAATAAAAACTGGTTTTCCATTATCCTTTGCAAGCTGAAGGCCTTTTTCATAGTTGGAGAGCCATGGGCTCAGTTCTTTTTGCCCTAATGAATTTTCAGAAGTGCTTTGGACTAGTTCCGAGTACTCAAAACCATAATCTCGGGGTGGAATAAATGGTTCCAATTCCCCTAGAGGGGCACCGAAAAATCCTCTCAACAAGTAGCATGAAACCGATAGAAAAAAAACTGAACTTAGAGTACGGAAAACTCCTAAACGTTTCTTTGTTGGTTCGTGTCCAAAAGAAAATACTCTTAAAAGATATAACACCAATATCAATGAAATAGTTAGCCAAACGCTGATAAAAACGGGTCGAGTAATTATTTCGAGCTGATAAACCAAATCCACATTGCTAAGGAACTTCAATGCAGCTGCTAATTCTAGGAAGCCTAGTATCACTTTGAGTGAATTCATCCAAGAACCAGACTTTGGGAGTGATTTGAGCCATGAGGGGAAGAGGGCTAGTAGAAAAAAGGGAGCAGCAAACACAGTAGAAAATGCTCCAATCCCAAGTAGGGACCATCCCCAATTTCCACGAGCAGCAGCGACCATAACGGTACCCACGAACGGAACGGTACAGGTAAATGAAGTTAGGGAAAAGGCAAGGGCCATCAAAAGGATTCCAACTACACTACCCACATTAGAAGATGTTTTATCGACTGCGGTAAGCCAACTGGAGGGTAAACGTATCTCAATGGCTCCGAATAGGCTGAGTGCGAAGACTATGAACAATATAGCAATAGCTATGTTTGCCACAGGACTGGTGGCGACTCTATTAATGCCTCCCACTCCAAAAAGCCATGTCAAAAACAGTCCGATCAAGGTAAAAGTAAGGATAATTCCGAAAGAATAAAGAGCTGCATCGTATAGTGCTTGTGTTTTCCCAACCTCTCTTTTAGTGAAATACGAAACTGTGATTGGAATCATAGGAAAAACACAGGGAGTGAGAAGTGCCAGTCCCGCACCTGCCATGGCAAAAAGCAGATAAGATAGAAGGCCTGTAGGGATTTGATCTGAGGCCGTTTTGGGTTTATTCAACAGACTCAGACTTTTTACTGATTTGATATTGTCTTCTGAATCTTCTATTAAATTGGAACCCTGTTTCGAAAAGATCTGGGGCGACTCGATAGACGAGTTACTACTTTTCTTTGAAACAGACAAAACATTGCTTACTTTTACATTTTGGGGTGGGAGACATAAGCGGTCATTGCACGCCATGAAACGAACTTTCAGGACTATAGTGTGCTCTTCCTTGAGAGCATTAGGTGCTATCCTAATTGGAATTTCAAAGTCAGCGATACCTTCAAAGTATTCAGTTTCGATTCCAAAATTTTCGTCAAAGTCTTTTTTGGGTTGGGGTTGTCTAATTGGCCCATTTGGTTTTAGGAACAGACTTTCTTCTAATTGAATTTGAGTCGGTTGTGGAGCGGCCAAAACATCCTCAGGGTAGGGTGTCGCAGAGTATAGGTGCCACGAAGGGGCTATGTTGGCACGCAGGGTTAGTACTAGTTCATCTCCTGGAGCATAGCTATCTTCGAAGGAGAGTATCTGGAAGCGAACTTCATTTTCTGACCGGAGAGTGTTGAAAACTGTTCCAGTACATAGAACCAAGGGTATTAAAAATGTGAAAAATTTCTGTGTCACTGCTTTTTATCTTGGTTTAGATTTGTATCTAAATAAAGTTGAAGTATCAGATGGTAGAGTAAACAATCCGTCCTCCCACGATTGTCATAACCGGTGCACCTTTAAGTTTCCATCCGTCAAAAGGACAATTACGACTCAGAGACTGGAATTTGTCTTTATTCACGGTGACGACACGGTTAGGGTCTATAATTGTTACATCGGCTGAGCTTCCCTTTTTCAATGTGCCCTTATTCAGTTTGAGGATACGGCTGGGATTTAGGCTGAAGAGTTCAACTAGATGATAGATTGTTACAATCTTTCTCTTAACCAGGAATTCCCATGCTAGAGAAATAGCACATTCTAAGCCAATCACTCCATTAGCGGCGTCCACAAAAGTTGTTTCTTTGTCTAGTTTAGTGTGAGGTGCATGATCAGTTGCGATGCAGTCGATTGAGCCATCTTGAAGACCTTGCAACATGGCTTCAACATCTCGGCCTTCCCGTAACGGAGGATTCATTTTACAGTTGGTGTCATAGAAATTTATATCCTCGTCTTTGAGAATAAAGTGGTGGGGTGTAACTTCACAAGTGATAGGTATTTCCTGATTTTTTGCCTGTCGGATCCAGTCGAGAGATTCCATGGTCGAGAGGTGAGCAATATGAGCATGACCACGCGTAACTCTGGACAGGATAACGTCCCTGACGACGTCTAGTTCTTCTGCGGTTCGGCTCATTCCGGGGAGTCCCAGTCGGGTAGACATGGTTCCTTCGTGTATACAGCCACCAGCTGCCAAAGAGGGGTTTTCGCAATGATCAATGACCGGTATGTCAAAGAGACGGGAGTATTCGAGGGCACGCCGCATTAACTGTGGATTCTCAACCGGATTACCATCATCACTGATAGCCAGGACGCCAGCTTCAACCATTTCCCCAATTTCGGCTAGTTTTTCCCCTTTCAATCCCTTACTGATAGCACCGCAAGGATAAACGTTTACAGTATTGATTTGACGAGCTTTTTCTAAGATAAACCGAGTGATGGAGGGACTATCATTGACAGGCTCTGTGTTTGGCATGCACAAGATACTAGTAAACCCACCAGCTGCAGCTGCTTTGGACCCAGATTTGATCGTTTCTTTTTCTTCTTGTCCCGGTTCACGCAGATGGACATGCATGTCAACAAAGCCTGGAGCGACAAAGCAACCCGCTAAATTCACAACCTCCCAATTAGTTTGGGATTCAATCTGGGCTAGGTCTGCAATTTTTCCATCTTTGATTAGTACATCTAGCTTTACTTGGTCTAGGTTTTGGCTCGGATCTACCACAGTACCGTTTTTGAGAAGGAGAGTCATGATCCCTTTATTCCTTCCTCTTTCCCCAAGATCAAAGAAAGAAGGGCCATTCTTAAGGCCACACCATTGGACACTTGGTCGAGAATAACTGAATAGTGACCATCTGCCATCTGTGGGTCGAACTCTACTCCCCGGTTAATTGGGCCTGGATGCATGACAATGGCATTTCTTTTAGCTATCTTCATTTTCTTTTCAGTTAAGCCAAAAAGCCTTGAATATTCCCGAATAGAAGGGAAATAGACTTCATTTTGCCGCTCCCACTGGGTCCGCAACATCATGACAACATCTGCATCTTTCAGTGCTTTGGAAAGATTAAATGTAACCTTAGCCCCGTATATCATCTCAAACCCGTCTGGTATCAAAGTCGGGGGGCCACAGACACGGACAGTTGCTCCCATTTTTCTTAAAAGTAGAACGTTAGAACGAGCTACTCGGCTGTGAGCAATATCTCCTACAATTGCAACCAAAATCCCAGTCAAGGATTTTTTGTGGTCCAAGATTGTCATCGCGTCTAAAAGTGCTTGGGTAGGATGCTCATTAATTCCATCTCCACCGTTAATTATGTGTGTTTTGTTGCAGTAACGACTTAGGTAGGCTGGGGCACCAGAATGAGGATGTCGAAGCACCAAAACATCTGGTCGCATAGCCTGTAGCGTCAATCCAGTATCTTTGAGACTTTCTCCCTTACTGATGCTACTGGTAGAGGCATTGAAGTTTATAGAATCGGCACCTAGTTTTTTGGCTGCAACCTCAAAGGACGAGCGTGTTCGTGTTGATGGTTCAAAGAAGGCATTAATCACAGTTTTTCCATTTAGCTTTGGATTTTTTTTGATTCCGCTTTCTAAAGCCTTCCGAAATTTAACTGCTGTTTTGAGAATTATTGAGATCGTCTCCGAAGGCAAATCTCTTATTCCTAAAAGGTGTTGTGACTTCAAAAACATGAGCAATTCCAGCAACGGCAGAAAATCCCTAAGATTAGTTTTTGATCCAGATTCTTTTGGGTCGGGAGCTTATTCCTGGATATCCGAGACAGGACTAAGTCTACTTCCCAATTGTATATTACAGGCCGAAGATTCTTTTCCACGCTTGCACCAGTAGGGAAATATATAGAGAATTTTAACACAGCTCGTTTTCATTGATCCATTGTCCTAGGTTAACTGGAGCGCTGTGCTATCCTTGCGCCATGGTTGTAGACATTCAGAGCAGGGTCTTAGCCAATCAGCCTCTAGGGAAAAACAACTATCTCATCAAGTTGGAAGTTCCATCTATTTTCCGTGATTGTCTCCCTGGACAGTTTGTTATGGTGGCTCCCACAGAATACTACAATCCCCCGTTTCCACTTCTTAGGCGTGCTCTAGCTATATTTTCAATCGAAGGGTCTGATAAGAATTTACTCACACTACTTCTGAAGATTGTGGGTGATGGGACAAAAAAGCTTGCATCCTTACAGGCTGGGGATTTTCTAAATATGACAGGTCCTTTGGGTCAAGGTTTCGACACCCAAATTGCTCTTGGTCGAAAGGCACTAATAGTAGCCGGTGGAATAGGTATCGCTTCTCTTTACCTATTGGCTGAAAAACTTACTCAGCAGGGAAATGAGGTAACCCTAATTTACGGGGGGAGATCAGCAAAAGATCTTGTCTGTCTTGACTACTTTGAAAATCTAAGACTCTCAAAGATTTTAACTACAGAGGATGGGAGTCTTGGTCTTCAGGGGAGAGTTACTAAGGGTTTAGAAACTTATTTACCTGACCTTTCAGAGACTAATACTGCTGTATATATATGTGGCCCCAATCCGATGATGAAAGCTGTTTCTGATGAAATTGTGCCTCTGGGAATACCCTGTCAAGTTTCTGTAGAAACAAAAATGGCCTGTGGTTTTGGGGTTTGTCTTGGGTGCAGCGTTAAGGTAGATGGTCAATATCGTCTGGCCTGTACTCATGGGCCAGTTTTTGAAAGTGCTGGTTTTGAATGGGAGGAAGACAGTGAGTCGAGGGAAACTGGATGAAAAAAACTGTTAACTTGGAGGTGCAGATCGGCTCATTGGCGCTACAAAATCCGGTGCTAACGGCTTCGGGAACCTTTGGATACGGATTGGAATTCCAACAGTTTTTTGATATTTCTCAACTAGGAGGTTTTTGCACCAAAGGATTATCTCTTGAACCTATGACAGGGACAGCTCCTGGACGAATTCACGAAACCCCTCTAGGTATGTTAAATGCGATTGGACTTGAGAACGTCGGTGTAGAGGGATTTATACAGGAAAAACTACCTCTTTTGGAGGAGTGTCGCACTCATATCATTGCCAACATACTGGGCAGGTCGATTGAGGAGTTTAAGTTAATTGCCCGGCGGTTAGATGCCCTAACTAAGGTGTCGGCTCTAGAATTGAACATTTCCTGTCCTAACCTTAAGGAGGGTGGCATTGAGTTTGGACATGATCCACGTATGACCTTTGCCGTGACAAAGGCAGTGCGTGAGGCCACTACTAAACCAATTTGGGTTAAGTTATCCCCTAATGTCACAGATATCCAACCTTTTGGCCGAGCTTGTGAAGAAGCAGGAGCTGATGCAATTAGTTTGGTAAATACATTTGTTGGAATGAGCATCGACGTCGAAAAACTCAGGCCAATGCTGTCTAATACTACAGGTGGTCTTTCTGGACCAGCTATTCGACCTTTAGCCCTGAGAATGGTTCACGAAGTAAATAATGCAGTTAGTATTCCTATTATTGGCATTGGTGGAATTAGTACAGCCCGAGATGCTCTTGAATTTTTAGTGGCAGGAGCTTGTGCAGTTCAGATCGGAACGGCTAATTTCTATGACCCAACCGCAGCGATCAAAGTAATCAAAGGATTGCAGGAGTATTGTTCGGAGCACCGAATCAAAAATATCAGTCAAATAGTAGGAAGCCTCAAGATTAGAGAAGGACAGTTTTTCTACTATTAGGTGCTGAATTATTGCTTTGTTTTTTCACACTTTTCCAGGATGAGGTTACGCACGGGAAAATTCATATTCTGGACTGAGAAAATTGTAGTTTTCTGTTTGTAGACAGTGAAGCTTATTAGAATTCACCAAGTGATTGTCAGTTTCCGATAACTCCCGCTAAAGATCAGGTTGTGCTACAGTCCCCCATATATGGCAAAAAAGAGACGAATCATTTTAGCTTTGGATGTCTCTTCAAACTCCCGGGCTCTTCGACTCGCTGAACTTTTGCGCGACGAAATTGCTTTTGTCAAGGTTGGTCTTCAAGCATTCACTGCTTGTGGACCTAGTTTGGTTGGTGACTTGGTAAGTATTGGGGTGAAAGTCTTTCTTGATCTCAAGCTACACGACATTCCTAATACTGCTGCCCAGGCAGCAGGTGAAGCTGTTCGTCTTGGTTGTTCAATGATGACCTTGCACATCTTCGGTGGTCTAAAAATGTTAAGTACAGTTAGGTTACATGTAGATGAGATAGCGAAAGAAATAGGTCAAGTCTCACCCAGACTCTTAGGAGTTACAATTTTGACCAGTCTGGATAAAAAAGATCTAACTCGGGTTGGTGTGTCAGGCAATATAGAGACTTCGGTTAGGAAACTGGCCCATCTGGCATTGGAAGCAGGGTTAGATGGTGTTGTGACTTCTCCGCGTGAATTAGGATACCTGGGGGAAGCACCACTTGATCAATTGTTGAGAGTCACTCCAGGAGTTCGACCTAGAAACTCCTCTAGTGACGATCAGTCAAGAGTGATGACGCCAATTGAGGCGATTCAGGCCGGTGCAAACTATCTGGTCATTGGACGTCCAATTATTTCACATAATGACCCATTAAAAGCGGCCCGTAGGATCAATCAGGATCTAGAGTCCTTCTAAGGATTTATCCCTTCGCTTTTTTAGAAGTTTTTTTTCAAAATCATTTCAAAGAATCCAATTTAAACAGTCTTCTTTCTTAAGAATAGTTTCCATGAAGCACAAGCTAAATCTGATTTATCTCTTTTTTCTTTTGGTAGATATTTTTGGACTACAATTGAAATCCCAGTCATTGTCAGATAACCATGCGCTTTCCCTTACTAGCGCCTCTCAGCTAGAAAAACCAGAGGTTTCCAGTTGTCATATTTTTATCGATAATCAAATTATCTGGACTATGGAAGTTGTAGAGGGTTCAAATCAGTTTCCTGTGCCTATTGTAAATGTAGTTACCTTTGAGATGGAGGAAACTATTCTAAGGACTAGACATATTTTTTTGTTCGATAAAGCAAATAGAACAGCTGAGATTAATAGATTTTCCATAGAGACTGGATTCGATCCATACTTAACAAATAATCTTAAAATCCTTCCCTCTTCTTTTATCGGTTTTGATCTGAAAGGAAACTTTAAGGGCTTCTTGAAACCTACTAGGGTTGTTATTGAATTGGGTAAGACGAGGTATCTTTTACAAGCAGTTGAATGTTTGGTCTACGAAATATTGGCGTCAAAAATCAACAAAATCAATTATGACACACCAGATGTCAAGGAAGATTTCTCCGTTCTTCAAATATCCCACATTGGAAGTAAAGTTTTAGTGGGAAAAGTTCACCGTTAAAATGTGTTTTCTAAATAAGGAAGTTTTCCCTAGCGTTTCTTTACTTGTTAATTAAAAATCAAGCAAAAACTTTCTTAGATCTTCCTGCAATGTTCTCTGAAAACAAGATTGAAATTCCTAGATATATAAAGGAATTAGGGCGCTGTTTTGTAAGGTGAGAAGCTCTTTGATAAATTCGATCAGTTCCTAATTATTCTTGGTAAAACACTAAATGGGTGAAAGTTGTGGCGGACAAAAAAAGAAAAACTTAATAGAAGGAATACTTATTATGTAAGAGTCTCTACTGATTGTTGGAAAGGAGATTCGGAAGTTGATGATCGTTAGTTCCATCATTTAGATCAAGAAACAGCTGATCACGAACTGCTGAAAATTCACTTCGGTAGCGATTTTCCAAGGATTTTTCTGAAGGCCATGAAATTCTATGGCGAGGATTTAAATAACGCCCTTTTGGATTCTGGACACGATAGTCAAGGTGAGGACCCGTTGCTAGCCCAGTGGAACCAACGCGGCCAATTAC
>CAZMUJ010000047.1:0-45642 GCA_964569605.1 uncultured Acidobacteriota bacterium | reverse complement strand
CTTTATAAAAATCTTTATCCGCCCAATTGTTAAAAGATCCTTCCCAAATTAGACGCGAAGGGATTCAAAAACACCGGCAGCTCCCATACCACCACCAACACACATTGTCACCATGCCGTACTTGACTCCTCTCTTTTCCATTTCATGTAGAAGCGTAGTGGCCAGCTTTGCGCCAGTGGCTCCAAGTGGATGACCTAGAGCTATAGCGCCTCCATTTACGTTAACCCTATCATTATCCAAATCAAGCTCTTGAATGACTGCTAAAGCCTGTACAGCAAAGGCTTCATTCAACTCTATGAGACCGATATCTTGTAGAGTTAAACCGGCAAGTTCAAGAGCTTTTGGGACTGCTTTCACTGGTCCAATCCCCATGATTTCAGGTGGAACACCCACCGTGGCAAAAGAGATAAGACGGGCAATTGGCTGCAATTCCAGATCACGGACCTTTTCCTCTGACATAACAACCACTGCAGCCGCTCCATCACTAGTCTGACTAGAATTTCCAGCAGTAACTGTTCCCTTAACATGGAAAACAGCTGGTAAATTTGAAAGTGCCTCAAGAGAAGTGTCCCTACGGATGCCTTCATCTTGATGAAAACAAACAAGTTTTTCCTTTTTCAAACCTTCCACAAGTTGCTTAGTTTTCAATTCCAGTGAAATCAGTTCTTGGTCAAACCGTCCACTATCCTGGGCTTCTATGGCCATTTGGTGACTACGTAAAGAGAACTCGTCCTGTTGACCACGATCAATAGAGTTGCGAACTGCCAGATTTTCTGCCGTCAAACCCATTGATAAATAGACATCTGGATCCTTTTCAACAAGAGTTGGATTAGGAGAAAAAAAATGACCTTCTCGGGGGATTAAGCTCATGCTTTCAGTCCCTCCCGCTACGACAACATTTGAAGAACCACTGACTATGCTCTGACTTGCTAGTGCAATGGCCTGCAAACCCGAGGAACAGAAGCGATTAATGGTCATGGCACTACTCTGGTCTGGCAAACCCGCACGGAGAGAAGAAATACGAGCAACATTATGACCCTGTTCTGCTTCCGGCATTGCACAGCCTAGAATTACGTCATCGACATCTTCTTTTTCAAGAGGATGAGACCGTGCAATTACGGCTTTAATAACCTGAGCCGCGATGTCATCGGGCCTTGTATATCGAAGTGTTCCGTAGGGCGCTTTTCCTACAGGGCTTCTTCCACTTGAAACAATTACGGCTTTACGCATAATTCATTCCTTTCAGCCTTTAATTATCGATCTCCTAACTGAACCCGACCTACCCATTCAAGGAGCCCAACTCCACCTAGTTTTCCTTCTGCAGACATTTGGGGAGAATCGCTATCCGCTAAGGTCAACAGAGCTCTAAATGCTTTCTTCTTTATATGTTTGGGCTTGAGATCAAGTAAATCCCAAGAAAGGAGAATTTCAATTGTAGCCTGTCCATTGTTTTCTCGTGTAGTGACCACAGGAACTTGAGTTGCACTTTCCAAAAACTTGCCTCCCCGCTGAAGACGCTGCCAGAAATACGGACCTTGATCACCAATTTTGGGGGAAATCCAGAGTGTATAGCTATAGTTGACAGATCTCAGTCTAAATAGAAGGTTGTCCTGTAGCAGCATCCGATTTCGACGGCGTCCATCACTCGCAACATATATAGCCTCACTGCGTTTCACCTGTTGTACATCCCAGATATCATCGCGCCAGTCTACTGAAAGAAAAATACCAGTTTTATTCCAAAACGCCTTAAAAAGGACCGTAGAAAATTCTCCTTTTGGCAACCCCCCTACTTTTACTCCCCAAGCCATAGGATCTATATGCAAAGCAGGCACGTTCTTCCAATCAGTAAGAAAGCCATCGATCAAAACATCATCCGAACGGAAGGGAATAATCAATCTAGAATTGTCTTCTGCTTGAACCGAACAATTAAGGATAAGGAAAAATAAAAACCCACAAAAAACTCTTTTCATACTATTTATTCTAACTGATTTTCATTAAGCAGTCTGAAGGAAGAAAGGAAATGATTTAATCACCTCATTGCCATTAAGCTTAGAAACTAAAAAAATCCAGACAAGAACTTTTCTACAGCTTCCCTGACTACAAACTGAACTGTCATTGAAGTTGAGCGTTAGACTTCCGAGAGGCTATTAAGTCTACAATTAAGGATTTTCCCGATCAAAAAAGAGACAGACCATAGGAAATTCCTATAAATTCAACCTAATCTAGAGTAGTTAGAAAATAAATTACAGAGTTTAATTCTTGCTCCGAAAGGTGGGAAAATGAAGGCATTAGTCCAACTTTTCCGCGGAACTTTTCTTCTACTTCAGCATCCGGTATCACTTCGGGATTCTTTAAATGGAGGCGCAACCAGTGGGAAGATCGGTCCCTTTTTGCTTGATGAGTTAAATCAGGGCCAATGGTCGCAGCCCAGTCAAATCCCTGCACCTTAAGAGTATGACAAAAGCCACATTTCTGGGCTAACATTACTTGCTTTGCCTGCTGTATTTTCTGATTATCGTCTAAGTTGTCAGCAAGGGACTGAAGAGAGAAGGTTAATGTTAAGGCTGCTAAAATCAAACATGCAGTGATCCAAGAAACTTTTAGAAAAGTTTTCCAATTCAAACTCATTTCTACAACTATGAATTAAATTCTCCCCTTATTCAATATAATTTTTAGCCATGACTAAAACAATTTTTATTTGGGTCGGGAATTCTTCCAGAAGTCAAATGGCAGAAGGATTCTCCAATTACTACGGGAACAAAATCTAGAGTTTTACCACTGCCGGATCTCATCCAATAGGTCTGAATAAAAACGCTATTCATACCATGGAAGAAATAGGAATTAATATTAAACATCAAGAATCTAAGTCCTTGAAATTATTTGATTTTTCTGATTTTGACTATGTCATAACCTTGTGTGGAGATGCTAAAAACCACTGTCCAGTGATACCCAAAGGGGTCTATCACCAACACTGGGATCTACTCGATCCAGCTCAGGTCTCAGGAACACCTACAGGAAATAATTAAGGCATTTAGGGTTGTTCGTGCTCAGGTCAAATGTCACGTTAAAAACCTTCTAGCCATCAACTAAGTTTGGAAACTTAAATTACTACCCCTTGAGCAAGGATTAGACTCCAGAGTAAAATCTCTTAATGAGTTATTTTTACCTGCGCGCACTTCTGGGACTATTACTCACAGTTTCAACAGGCTGTTTTTCAAAAATATGGCAAGGAGGAATTCCCATTGAGGAGCGGAATTTTGATGTCTACGGAACAGTAGTTTCAATAAGCTTGAAGAATCTCGTTGTAAAAACTAAAGAAGGTGAGCAGACTTTTCTATTTGATCCTGCATCCGTCAAAGGAAGTGACACTTTTGATGAGGGTCAGATAGTCCATGTTCTATATAAGAAACTCGACACAAACAACATAATTACTCTAGTTGTGAAGAAAGTAGACTAAGCTGTCTATCGGAAACATTTTTCCAAGATAATCCCATATGAAACCGTGTCTTGTTGGCCATTATCACGAGATTGCCCTCAAAAAAAAGAACCGGCCTTTTTTTGAGAAAACACTACTATCAAACATAAAAATTGCTCTAAAAGACCTACCTTTCCGAAATCTACGTCTATATTCGCGGCGTGTGATAGTAGAGTTGCCTTCAGGTAGTCTGCTAACCGAAGCTGCCATGAGACTTCGACACATCTTCGGCTTAGCTAACTTTGCACAGGCTTGGATCATACCTTCATCTCTGGAAGATATAAAGCAAGCACTCGGAGAACTTCTTCTCGAAAAGAATTTCAAAACTTTTAGGATTTCAGCAAAGCGATCTGATAAACGATACCCTCTCACAAGTCCTGAAATCGAAAGAAAACTTGGCTATTTTGTTCAGTCAACACTAGAGAAAAAAGTCCAACTTAAGGGACCAGATCTAACCTGTTATGTACAGATTTTAGGTGAAGATGCTCTTTTGCATTTCGAGAAACAGCAGGGTCCCGGCGGTCTACCTGTCTCGAGTAGTGGAAAGGTGCTGATTTTGATTTCAGGAGGAATTGATTCACCTGTCGCAGCCTACAAAATCATGAAACGGGGCTGTCGACCCATTTTTGTACATTTCCACAGCCATCCTCACACTTCACTTGATGCTCAGAATAAGGTGATAGATTTGGTTCATGTCCTTTGCAGGTACCAACCCCCTACAAAGGTTTATATGGTTCCGTTTGCTCCAGTACAACAAAAAATCTTGGCTCTAACACAAGCATCAACCCGAGTTCTTTTGTATCGAAGAATGATGCTTCGTATTTGCAATAGAATCGCTAACTGGGAAAAAGCAAAAGCACTTGTAACCGGAGATAGTCTTGGGCAGGTCTCTTCTCAAACACTTGACAATATAAGGGCAGTGACTGAAGTGAGCCGTTTGCCCGTCCTCCAACCGTTAATTGGAGAGGACAAGGAAGAAATTATTTCCCAGGCTCGAAAAATCGGCACATTCGGACTCTCGATCGGGGCAGACGATGACTGCTGCTCGTTATTCTTACCTAAACATCCAATTACCAATGCCCGCATTGATCAAGTTGATAAGGCCGAAGAACCACTCCACATAGATAAACTTATCCTAGCTTCACTACAGTCAACTGAGCGTGTACCTGTCGGAGATCATATGAGAGAATCAAACAAGAAATAATCCATTTAGCACACCATGGACAAGGACAGATTGTCCATAGACTAACAGTGCTCCGAAACAAAAGAGTCGTGATTAGGATGCAAAAAACTTCACAGATAACCGTAGTCAGCATTTTGTGCCTTATAGTGATTTATATCTCTCTTCTCGGTTTTGGAATTTTACCCGAGGCTTTTACTTCTAAAGCTGAACATGCACCACTTCATGCAATAGAGTCTATAACCTACACACCGCCCTTATGGGCGATCAGCCCTTTCATCCTATTATTGCTCAGTATTGCGATCCTTCCACTTCTTTCCAGTACCCAGATCTGGTGGCACAACAACAAGAACCGTTTTCTCGTGGTAATGGTTCTATCGGGAATTACACTTCTTTACTATGGATTTTTTCACCCTGGAGGATTGGAGAATCACTTTACCCATGAGCTGTCTTCAACACATGGTTTAAAAACCCTGTGGACTGCTTTCAGTAACGCTATTTTCTCCGAGTTTATCCCATTCATCGTACTGCTATTTAGCCTTTATGTTATCAGTGGGGGAATCAATTTAACCGGAGACCTACCAGCCCGCCCCGCTACCAATACCGCATTTATTGCTATTGGAGCACTTTTAGCCAGCTTTATTGGAACCACGGGTGCAGCAATGCTCTTAATTCGCCCTCTTATTCTGACCAATACCGAACGCCAGTATAAGGTGCATACCATTGTTTTCTTTATTTTTAGTGTCTGTAACTGTGGTGGGCTCCTGCTTCCGATTGGGGATCCTCCTCTTTTCCTTGGCTATTTGCGTGGAGTCGAGTTTACCTGGACACTATCCCTTTGGCCCTACTGGTTACTCGTAAATAGTTACCTTCTACTCATTTATTTTGCTTGGGATTTAATCGTGTACAGGCGCGAGACACTTCGTGATCTGATCCGAGATGAACGCCAAGTGCGTCCACTGCAATTGAGTGGGAGCCTCAATTTTTTCTGGTTGTTTGGGATTGTTCTTAGTGTAGCCTTTATCTTGCCAGGAGAGTTTTTTTTGGGAACACATTTTCGTGCGCCGGTGTTCTTACGCGAGACTGTGATGCTTATGTTTGTTGTGGTCTCTCTTCTGACTACTAACTACAACATCCGAATTCGTAATCGATTCGACTACTATGCAATCACCGAAGTGGCTGTACTTTTCAGCGGGATTTTCGTCTGCATGCAGGTACCAATCGAGATTCTTCATATAAAGGGACCTATGCTTGGCATCAATACTTCAGCTGAGTATTTTTGGTTTACAGGCCTTTTGTCCAGCTTCCTAGATAATGCTCCAACCTATGTGGTCTTCTTCGAGACTGCAGCATCCCTAACCCCTCTCCAAGAGCTCCCCTTGGTGGCTTTGTCTGAAGACAAATTTATCATGGAACACTTGCTCGCTTCCATTAGTTTAGCGGCTGTATTTATGGGGGCCAACACATATATAGGTAACGGCCCTAATTTCATGGTGAAGAGTATTGCGGATAGTTCTGGGATCAAAATGCCTTCCTTTTTCTCCTACATAATATATAGTACGATCGTTCTCGCTCCGATTTTAATCGTTGTAGCTTTCTTGCTTCCATAAGCGAGTGATGTAAAAACTTAATCTAGAAGTTCTACTATTACGTTGGATTTCAAAAACGACTTCCATAAGGTCTGAAAACCTGCCGTAATAAAGAAAGAGTGTCGTCCCCTTTTTTCGTGGACCTGCTAAAAAGATCTGCATAGGTTTGAGGTTGAGCGACTAAAAGCAACTAGCATTAGAGGCATGCTGAAGCAAATAGGGGCTACTCTCACCCAGAAGTCTGTTTGGTCTTTTATTCCCTATTTGCTTGTGCTCACCTAATTGCCTTGATAATGGAGTGGAAAGCGGATACTTAGGTTTTCCAAGATCTACGACAACAAGCTCAAATTCTAGAACAACTAGGATTAAAATCAACAAAACAAAAAAATACTTTTGGCTGAGAAGCCTCTGGTTTTGTAGGTTAGATTCCGTTCCAACATTTTTCTCGGTTCGACTTTTATAACGGCTTATGTCTTTAATTCTTCGAGATTCAGATACAAATCCAGGGACTTTGGATTAGCCAGAGCATCCGTGTTGGTAACAGGCATATCGTGGATAACGTGACGTACTGCTAACTCACTGATTTTTCCGCTGATGGTCCTGGGGATATCCGCGACTTGAACCACCTTTTTAGGAACATGATAAGGAGAAGAATTTTCACGAACACGTTGACAAATTTCTTTGACCAGACTGCTGTCAAGAATAGATCTGTCTTTAAGTCGCACAAATAAAACAATACGAACATCTCCCTGCCATTTCTGTCCCACAACAACTGCTTCAACAACCTCCTCTAACTGTTCCACAATTCGGTAAATCTCAGCAGTACCAATTCTGACCCCTCCGGGATTAAGAGTCGCATCAGAACGTCCATAGATCACCATACCTCCATTTGGAGTTAGTTTCGCCCAATCCCCATGCCGCCAAACTCCTGGAAAGTGGTCAAAATAAGCTTGGTAGTACTTGATCCCATCCAGGTCATTCCAAAACTTAACTGGCATCGAAGGAAAGGCTTGCGAACAAATCAGTTCACCTTTCTCATTGAGGATAGATCGTCCCTTCTCATTAAAAATCTCTACCTTCATGCCCAAACTAAGGGCTTGCAGTTCACCTCGAAAAACTGGCCCGATAGGATTGCAGGCGGCAAATGAAGCTAGGATATCTGTGCCTCCCGATACTGACGCAAGACAAACACTCTGTTTAATATCTCGATAGACATAATCGAAACTGGAGGGTGCCAAAGGTGACCCAGTAGAAAGAATTGTTTTTAGTTCGCTTAATTCATGTGTTTGTGCTGGCTTAATTCCTTTTTTTTCAGCAAGCGCTAAGTACTTGGCGCTCGTTCCAAAAACCGTAATTTTTTCCTTTTCAGCCATACTAAACAGGATATCTGGACAAGGATGAAAAGGAGAACCGTCGTAGAGTAAAATAGTTGCCCCTACAGCCAAGCTAGCAACAAGCCAGTTCCACATCATCCATCCACAGGTGGTCGCATAAAAAACTCTACTGTTCCTTTTTATATTTGTGTGTAGAACATGTTCCTTTAAAAGCTGAATCAGCGTTCCTCCCGCTCCATGGACCATAGCCTTAGGAAGCCCTGTCGTTCCCGAAGTATACATTATGTATAGCGGGTGGTTAAAAGGGAGTTGTGCGAAATCAATCCTTCTGCTCTCGCCACTAAAATCTTCCCATAAAACAGTATTAGAAAGTCCCTTCAAATCTGGTTTCTGGCGCAGATAAGAACAAACTATTATCTTTTCCAAAGAAGGAAGCTGTTCTCCAATCTTTCTAATCGTTTCTAACCGATCAAAAGATTTTCCAGCATATTGATAACCATCAGCACAGACTAGAATTTTGGGTTTCACTTGGCCAAAGCGATCTAATACGCCCTTGACTCCAAAATCAGGTGAACATGATGACCAAAGGGCACCCAAGCTACTGGTAGCTAGCATCGCAATAATTGTCTCAGCAATATTAGGCATGAAACCAACTACCCGATCACCCACACTTACTCCTTCTCTCTGCAAAGCTAATGCAAAAGAGGCCGTCTTGCGGAATAGAGCAGAATATGTGAGCAACTGATGCCGACCCTTTTCATTCCAAGCAATGATAGCGGGTTGATCATCTCGGTAACGAAGTAGATTTTCTGCAAAATTTAATCGAGATCCAGTAAACCAGCGGGCACCTGGCATTTTTTTTACATCGTCAACGACTTCATCCCATTTTTTGGATGCAACAATGCCAAGAAAATCCCACAACTCTGACCAAAAGAGTTTAGGATGATCAATTGACCATTCGTAAAGACTTGAATAGTCAATAACGTCAGGAGCAATAGATCTTAATTCATGTATGAAGCGAGTCAGATTAGCCTCTTTGACATTTTCAAGTGAAGGCTTCCAAAGACACCGATTCATACCACTGCCACGCTTCTTATTTGAGTCACAGCTTCGACAACTGACTCAAGGGCGTAATCCATATCTTGTGCTGTAGTCCATCTGTTAAGACTAAAGCGTATAGCACCTTGAATACGTCTTTTTGAAAGCTTCATAGCCTTTAACACATGTGAGGGTCGGAGAGAACCAGAAGCACAAGCGGCTCCAGTCGAAACAGCTACTCCTTTGAAATCAAGGGCTACAAGCAATGCTTCTCCCTCAACCTTGTCAAAGCTGATATTACTGGTGTGTGAAACACGACCTTTGCGACTTCCATTTAAAAACCACCCCGCAAGGCGTTCTATTACATCCTGCTCAAATTGATCCCGGATTGGCCCCAGAAGATTCTTATGGTCATCTAGTGACCTAGACGCCAAATGACACGCCTCACCGAGTCCAACAATGCCTGGCACATTTTCGGTCCCTGCCCTTCTATAGCGTTCGTGTGCCCCCCCCAACATGAACGGTACTGCCTCCACTCCATCACGAATATAAAGGGATCCTACCCCCTTAGGACCATGGATTTTGTGCCCAGACAACGAAAGAAAATCGACCTTTAACTGCCTGACATCCACCGGAATTTTGCCAACAGATTGTACGGCGTCGGTGTGAAAGAGGATCTTCCTCTGACGAGCTAATTCCCCAATTTCTGCGATCGGTTGTATTGTCCCTACCTCGTTATTAACATGCATAATTGATATAAGGATGGTGTCATTGCAAAGTGCTGTTTCTATATCTCTAACTTGAACAACTCCCTCTTGCCCCACCGGCACATAAGTAACCCTGAACCCCCTTTCTTCAAGACATTGACAACTTTTCAATACCGAGGGATGTTCGAACCTGGAAGTAATTATATGACCTTTCTCATCTGAAAAAAGGCGAGTAACACCTTGGATGGCGGTGTTGTTGGATTCAGTTCCTCCACTCGTAAAAACTATTTCCTTGTTTTTTGCGCAAATCAGCCCAGAAACCTGTGCCCGAGCTCTCTCGACAGCAGCTCGGGCATTCTGGCCATAGCTATGAATCGAGGATGCATTGCCATAATCATGCAGGAAATAGGGTTCCATTGCCTCCATCGCACCTGGATCCAAGGGCGTGGTTGCGTTATTGTCAAGGTATATTTCTCTTTTCATCGACTTTTTTCATCCTGTGTCTAACTCCTCAATCCGAAAGCTTAATAGCATATTACCATCATTCATAAAGCATTCTTTTTTTATGCTTCCAGAGTCCACAGCACAGAATCTCTCTTGACTGCTTTCGTTTAGAATCTTAAATAAAGAACGGATGCCAGAATGGTTATCCTAAAAAAACGATATCTAAGCTATTAGTATACAAGGAGGACATAAAAAATGACCTTAATGAAAATTGATCCCTTCTGGGACATACAAGAATGGAATAGTGTCTTCGACCACTTATATAGGAACCATGAGATGAGGGTTTTGAAAGACTTACCATTAAACAACTGGTCACCCACAGGTGACATCTCAGAAACAACAACCGAAATAACCTTTACTGTGGAATTACCTGGATTTGAAAAGGACGAGATTGATATCGCTCTCAACAAAAACGTTCTTAGCATCAGTGGTGAGAGAAAGTTCAAAGAAAACGAAAAACGTGATTTTCACAGCATAGAGCGTTCGTATGGAAAGTTCCTTAGGAACTTCAACCTACCGTCAACAGTAAATAGTAAAAAGATCGACGCGGCTCTAAAAAATGGTGTACTGACTATTCATCTTCCGAAAATCAAGAAAACGGAACCAAGACAGATCCACGTATCTGTCAGTTGAAAATAAAATCTCATCATCAATATAAGAGTTTCCACATTAGAAGGGTAGCCTAAAGGCTACCCTTCCACTAATCTAGATTCAGGTTTAGATTTTCCTAACTTTGAGCTAGCATCTAAGTTAGAAATAACCAATACGTAAAGACAGTGAAAATTAAACAGACTCAAAAACACAAAATCGTTTTTGCACTCCTGAAATTGAGATTTGCACGTCTAAATTGATGCGAGTAGAATACACTTTTTACTGGCTGCCGCGGTAGATCAGTCGGTAGAGCCGGGGACTGAAAATCCCCGTGTCGGCGGTTCAATTCCGTCCCCCGGCATTCCTTTTGTTTTTATGCCCAAATCCAATTCATGCCTCCCTCGTTCTTTTTTTAACAGGAAAACATTAAAAGTAGCCTCTGATCTCCTTGGCAAACAACTTGTTAAGATAGATACAGAGGGAACAATCTCGGGAATTGTTAACGATGTAGAAGCCTATGTTGGAACTACTGACTTGGCTTGCCATGCCCATTCTGGAAGGACGAAGCGAAATTTAATAATGTGGGGAAAACCCGGTTTTACATATATTTACCTCATTTATGGAATCCATTGGCTCCTAAACTTTGTGACTGAAGAAGATGGATTTCCTGCAGCGGTTCTTTTAAGAGGCATTGTTCCAATAGAAGGGCAACAGATGATGCTGATGCGCCGAAAGGGTAAATTGTGTAATCTCACTAATGGCCCTGCTAGAATTTGCCAGGCTTTGAACCTTTCTGGTAAAGACAGTGGTAAAGATCTCTGCAATTCAAAATCAAGCCTATTCTTGAAACCTGGGATCCAAATCCCAGCTGAACATATTAAGTGTACACCAAGGATAGGCATTAATTCGGTCCCTGAGCCATGGAAAAGCATACCGTGGCGATACACCTGTCAAATCCCTGAGATGTAAACCACCAATTCATCTAACTTTAGAAAAACAAAAAATGGAAAACTCGAGTAACGGACCTCTCCTTAACTCGCTGCAAACCGGTGGTCAAACTGGAGTTGATCGGGCGGTACTTGATGTCGCACTTTCCACCGGTCTCCAAATCACTGGCTGGTGTCCCAGAGGAAGAAAATCCGAAGACGGAACATTAGCAAAACAATATCCTCTTAAGGAAACTCCTTCTGCTAAATATGATCAGAGAACCTCCTGGAATATCCGTGACTCAGATGGGACCCTGATTTTACTAAAAGGAAAGGCAGATGGAGGAACCATCTTAACGATGGAAAAAGCTCATCAGAAATCCAAACCATTATTAGTTGTTGATCTAGAAAATCCCCTTAATTTTGGCATCATCCGCCATTGGCTCTGGCAGTCCAAAATTCGTCACCTCAATGTGGCTGGTCCAAGAGAGAGTCGTTGTCCTGGAATCTACCAAGCCACTCGAATGTTTTTGGCAAGGCTTTTTGCAGAACTTTTTGAAAATTTTTAATTTCTTCATCCTCCAAGCAGCTTATCTTCCTCCTTCACACAGCTACATCTACTCCCGTCTCTGGTGTCAAGTTTTGTTAATCTAGCTTTTCATCTTCAAGAGGACAAACCTTAATAAGACACTTAGTCTCTATTGCTCGTGATTAGAATTTGTCCAGCCCCTGCATAAGATTGAGATTGCATTTCACAAATCCCCAAGCGATCAGTATCAATAAGACCCAAGCCCCTAATTTTTTCCACAATGGGTTTGTTAGCCGACACCCACAATGCTCACAAATAGCTGATCTTTCAGATAGTTCACAATCACAATTCCAACACACTTTCATAAAACCAACCTATTTCCACAATTCAAAACACCAGAAAGAGGACTATCGATCAAAACGACCCTATTTTTCCCTTTCTTTTTCAATCTGTCTAATAGGATGACCACGTAGTAGCTCACTAAGAACTATCTCGTCTATTATTTCCACTCCAATTGCCTGTGCTGTTTTTACCTTCCCCCCCGGATTCTCACCAACAATAAGATAAGTAGTTAAGGAAGAAACTGATCCCGTAACTCTACCTCCCCGACTCTGTATTGACTTTTTTACTTCCTGTCGACTTAGGTTCGGAAGTGTTCCACTGATTACAAAGGTTTTTCCTTCTAGGAACCGATTAGCACTAACTATCGGATCTTTTTCAAATTTAAGTCCTACCTTTCGTAGTCTCTGGATAAAATGGAGGTTAGACGGTTGATCTAAATAAGCTATAAGGCTTTTTGAGATCTCAGGTCCTATACCATTAACCATCGAAATTTCTTCAAAATCAGATCCCAAAATAGCATCAATATTGTGAAAGTGTTCCACAAGAAGTTGTGCCACATTTTCTCCCACATGACGGATACCTAGAGCGAACAAAACTCTGGAAAAGGATTGTTTTTTGCTTTCTTGCAAACTCCTGAACAGGTTATTGGTTGACTTTTCCTTAAAGCCTGATAAGTCTCCAACTTTCTTGGCAGTCAATGAGTACAAATCCGCAGCATCCTCAATGATTTTGAGCTCTACCATTTTTTCAACCGTTTGCTGACCAAGCCCTCTTATATCCATAGCTCCTCGGCTTACAAAATGCTTTAATTTTTCAAGTCTCTGTGCAGGACAACTTGTATTTGGACAATAGGTCATCACCTCGTTTTGGAAATGTACAATTTCGGATTCACATTCTGGACAGACAACAGGATTACAGAATTTTTTTTCAGTACCGTCTCTTTTGCTGATTACCGGGCCTAAAACTTGCGGAACAACATCACCCGCTCTTTTAACTCTAACTAAATCACCCTCTCGGATATCTTTTTTTCTTATATGATCTTCATTGTGCAGAGTAGCCTGCCGAACTGTGACTCCTCCAATCAAAACAGCTTCAAGAATTGCATACGGATTTAAGGTGCCAGTTCTTCCCACATTAATTTCAATCTTTTGGAGTCTTGTAACCGCTACCTCACCAGGGAACTTGAAAGCAATTGCCCAGCGGGGATTCCTTGACACCCTACCCAGTACCCTCTGGTAATCAAAACGATCTACTTTTACTACAACCCCGTCAATTTCGTATTTTAATTTCCGTCGATGTTTTTCATATTTTCGACAGAAATTGATAACTTGCTTCATTGAGTTGTAGGCTTGGTAATGGGTATTGACTCTAAATCCCCACCGTTTTAGAAGATCTAGTGTCTCTGACTGAGTCTCGATCTTTAGCCCTTCTAGATACCCAATCGAATAGGGGAAAAAAGACAGGGGTCTTCTTGCAGTAACGGATGCATCAATCTGACGCAAAGCCCCGGAAGCTGCGTTGCGGGGATTTGCAAAGACTGGCTTTCCATTGTCTTTCCGCTCCATGTTCATTGCATGAAAATCGGCTAGGGGAAGATACGCTTCACCTCGGATTTCAACAAGATTAGGGATTTGGTGGTCTCCCTTTAATCTTAGAGGGATAGTCTTGATTGTGCGCAGATTGTCCGTAATATCTTCTCCAAATCGGCCATCTCCTCGAGTGCAACCCAAAGAAAATAATCCATCGTCATAAGTGAGAGAAACCGCCAAACCATCGATTTTTAATTCTGAAACAAAGTCGATCGGCCTGTCTCCAACTTTTCTCCTTACCCGAGCGTAAAAAGCCAAGAGATCTTCTCCAGAAAAAGCATTGGCTAGACTAAGCATAGGAGACCTGTGTTCAATTTTCTGGAACTTGGTGCTAGGATTCGAACCGACTCGCTGTGTGGGTGAATCTGCAGTTACCAGATGAGGATTAGCGGCCTCGAGGTCCACCAATTCAAGGAATTTACGATCATACTCCATATCGCTAATGGTAGGATCGTCCAGAACATAGTACCGGTAATTGTGTTTTTCCAACTCACGTCTTAATTTTTTGATCCGGAAGGCAACCTCTTTCATGAGCCTGAAACTATAGCATGCGTCCAGAAACTTCATGGATGATTTGATATGATATTTACAATGGGTTCAACTGCTATCAGTCGCTTTTCATTCCTGGTAATGTTTCCTATCACTGAAGTTAGCTCTTTACACGTTCCCTTTCTCAGGCTCCATTCTTTGGCAAAAAACCAGATGACTGACAAAGAAGTTATTGAGACCATAGATCACCTTTTCCAGTGTTCTCGTTGCTTTGATAATTATCGGACAATCCGTTGCAAGTATTTGGGGAGCCATGACTAGCTTAAACACTTGTTCCCTATGTTGGAACTTCTATACTTAAAGAATACACACAAAAAAATTAACCATCGTTAAATTAAATTCGTCTAGAATTCTTGGAACTTCAAGCTCAAAACCGCAATAACCCATTATTGGCGGATCGGTGTGTGACTTTTTCGAGTGATTTCGGTCATCTTGACGCCTATGTAGCTTCTGTAAAGGGTATTATCCTTGGAATTTCCCCAAAGGTTAAAATCATAGATATTAGCCACGAAATTTCACAGCACGATGTTTGTCAAGCTGCTTTTCTGCTCGCTTCTTGTTACCACTGTTTCCCCTCACATTCTATCCATTTAGTGGTAGTAGATCCGGGAGTAGGATCGAATCGCAGTGCAATAATAGCTTCTTCTTCAGATCATGTTTTTGTTGCGCCCGACAATGGCGTCTTATCTCTTGTTTTAAAGAAAGAAAAAATCAAAGAGGTGATTGACATCAAAAATAATCTATATTTTCGGCAACCTGTAGCTCCAACCTTTCATGGGCGAGATATCCTTGGTCCGGTGGCAGCCCATCTTGCTAATGGAGTCCCTGCTCAAGAATTTGGCCCAGTCTTAAAAGAGTTTGTGAAGTTAGACGTCGACTCCCCAAATCAGAAAAGACCAAACACCGTTTTAGCAAAAGTAATGCATGTTGATCGGTTTGGAAACATCATTACCAATGTTCAAGGGGAAGATCTAATTAGATGGTTTGGAAAAGATCATCCGAGGCGAATAGAGATTCAAGGTCAAATCATTGACCATCACTACTCTTACTACGCTCAAGCTCCCCCGAAGAAACTTTTTTCAATACTAGGCAGCAGTGGATTTTTGGAAATTTCTGTCTTTTCGAATTCGGCAGCACGGATCCTGGGAACAAGAGTTGGGGCCATGCTAAAACTTACCAATTAATGGAACAACATTTGTGTACTCAGACAGAGTAAAACAACTTGTCTCGGAACTTCAGTTCAGCGGCCATTTGAAAAACGCGACTCACCAAGGAGAAAGTGCAAATCCTGTTTGTGGAGATGTCACTCGATTTGAGCTCAATATCCAGAATAATCAAGTGATAGCCTGTCGCTTTCTTGCGAACGGCTGTGCAGCTTCAATTGCTGCTGCTGCTGCCTTGGCAGAATTATGCCAGAACCAATCTATCGAAAGATGTCGTCGTATTTCCAGGACAGACCTTCTGCTCAACCTTGGTCAGTTACCTCCCCACAAAATCCACGCTGTACAACTAGCCTTAGACGCCCTGAAAAAAGCACTTCGGTAATTTAATAAAGTATCTAACTTATGAATAATTCAGTTTATAACTTGCACAAAAAAAAGTGCTCACGATTACCTTTTCGCCCATAAACTCCAGATGGATTCTGGGCTAGAACTGGAATCCCTAAATCCTCGAGGTCATTCTCGAGTCTTTGAATAATTTGGGTGCGTACTCTATCGTCACTCACTAGCCCGCCTGGCTCCACTTCGGATCGTCTTGCCTCAAATTGTGGTTTGACCAACGCAACTACAGTTACTGGAGCAACCTTTAACAGACCAGGTAAAACTAAACGCAATGAAATAAATGAGAGATCAACCGTGATAATATCAGGTTTTTCTCCAATCTCTTCAGGGTTGAGATAACGTACATTTATTCTGTCACGAAGGATTACCCTGTTGTTTTTCTGTAAATCCCAGTGCAGTAGTCCATGTCCAACATCAACCGCATAAACCTTCTTGGCACCTTTTTGGAGAAGACAGTCAGTAAATCCACCTGTAGAGGCACCGAAATCCCAACAAATTCGATTCTTAACCGTCACTCTAAATACTCGTAGAGCCTCTTCAAGTTTTTCCCCTGCTCTTGAAGCAAATTTACCGGACGACTTTTTCTTAATGCGAATTCTAACATCTTCTTTGAACTGGACCCCAGATTGATTGACCCTCTGACCGTCAACTAGAACTACACCACTTAAAACAAGTGCTGCTGCTTTCCTTCGATCCTCTGCAAAACCCTTCTTAACGACTAGATCGTCAAGACGGTAACGTCTAGAATTAGAAGAAAACCGTTGTTTCATTTCCCAAAAAAGATATATTGATAAATCCACTATTTAGAAACGACGTACCGAAATAAACTGGGCCAATTCCTTGAGAATCTTCCCTCTAGGACCGAACAATCTAATATGCTGAATAGCCTCTTCCACCAACCGACCTGCGATCCTTTTGCTTTTGTCCAAACCAAAAAGATCCGGATAAGTAGCTTTCCTATTTGACTTGTCTTTTCCTGTTTCTTTTCCCATCTCGTCAGAAAAACCTTCGACGTCTAAAATGTCATCAACTATTTGAAACGCGAGCCCGACAAGGGAACCGAAGGAAGAAAGCTTAGTAAGTTCTTTTTTCTGCGCCTCACAAAGTGTCCCTGCACAATAGATAGCAGCATGTACTAAGGCACCCGTTTTTGATCTATGAATATATTTTAGTTCTTTGGAGGTATAGGGGTTGCCCTGCTTTAGAAGATCGACAACCTGCCCCCCAAGCATTCCGTTAAAAGTCCCTATAGCCTGAGAGAGTAACCTAATTGTCTCCAGACTGTTTTTTGGGGAACTAGCTTTTTTCTGCTCTGCCAGATGTTGGAAAGCAAGGTTTAATAGACTGTTACCTGCAAGAATCGCAATCCCTTCTCCAAATTCTTTGTGCAGGGCAGGTTTCCCTCGCCGATAATCGTCGTTATCAAGAGCTGGCAAGTCATCATGAATAAGCGAGTAGGTGTGAATTAGCTCCAATGCTGCAGCTAGAGACATGACTGGTTCTAAGGGTTTTCCCAGAGCATGTGCTGTGGCTAGGGCTAGAATCGGTCGAATTCTCTTTCCCCCAGCAAAAACAGAGTAGCGCATTGCCTCGTGAATCACTTTTGGGTAGGTATCTCCGGAGGGGATAACGATATCAAGGTAGCAATCAATTTTGTCTCGATGCTCCTGTAAATATCGATCCAAAACAAGGGGCTGGTCCCTGTGTCCCTTATTCTTCACTTGTTAGATCCTCAACCGTTTCCTCTTCCAATGGAACTGACGTTATCACTTCACCTTCTCCCTTGACTAAAACTTCAATGCGTCTTTCTGCATCTCCGAGCCTTTCCGAGCAGTATCTCGACAAGTTGACTCCTTCTTCAAATAACTGCAGGGATTCCTCCAAGGCCAAATCGCCTTTTTCAAGATTGGAAACAATTACCTTTAACCGCTCAAGGGCCTTCTCGAATTTTTTTTCAGACATATCTAATCCTTAAAAACAGTAAACTCTCCTCGTTCTAACCGAATATTAAGCCGTTCGCCTTTAAAAACACCTTCAGGATTGCGTACAATTTTTCCACCCAAATCACTTACAATAGCGTAACCTCTGTGGAGAACTGAAAGTGGTGAGTACGCCTCCAACTGTTGATTAATCCCTTCTATTACTTTCCCCAGGGCATAAAGATAAAACTCTGCCCTTAAACACAGGGTTTGTTCAAGCTGATCTAGCTTTTTCTTCAGCATGGGAAGATGTGAGGGGAGAGATCTTTGAAGTCGAGAATTTATTGCACTAACCTCGCCGGACCACAAGTGGACACGCTGGCTAGGACTCATTAAGTATGAACTCGACAGCAACTTCTGCAATTGTCCCCTTTTCCTTTCTATTAAAAGGTAGCTACTCGTCGTCAAACGTCTGACTAAGTCATCGTGTCTCTGCACTAATTCCTGTCGAGCAGCAGACACAATTTCTGCTGCCACTGAAGGTGTTGGAGCCCGCACGTCAGCAACTAAGTCAGAAATTGTAAAGTCTGTTTCATGTCCTATTGCAGAAATCACAGGAATTTTTGAATTGAAAATTTCCCTGGCTACGATCTCTTCATTGAAAGCCCAAAGATCCTCGATTGACCCACCACCTCGTGCTAAAATTAAAACATCAATATCTTTTTGTTGATTCAACTCTTTGATTGCCTGAGCAATTTCAATGGCTGCTGTTTTACCCTGAACCTGCACCGGTGCAATTAGAAGATCCAATCCGTCGTTGCGTCGTTTAAGGACACGTAGAATATCGTGAAGCGCTGCTCCAGAAGTTGAGGTTACAAGACCAATTCGATGGGGGAAAAGGGGAATTCTCTGTTTTAATCTTTCGTCAAAAAGCCCTTCCTTCTTAAGACGCTCTTTTAGCTGCTCAAACGCAACCTGTAAAGCTCCCTTACCAGCAGGCTCTACAACTCCAACAATCACTTGAAGATCACCGCGGGCGGAATATATGGACACAACTCCCCGTATCCGAATTTCCATACCTTCTTCAGGTTTAAACCGAAGATACTGGTATTTCATTTTAAAACAAACAGCTCGGATCTGAGTTTCTGAATCTTTAAGTGTAAAGTAACAATGTCCAGATCTAGAGACCTGTAGATTTGTTACTTCTCCACAAATCCAGACATCCCTAAACTCTTTTTCCACTAAAAATCGAAGATGGGAAACAATTTCTGAGACAGTAAAAATGTCCCTCTGTCCAAAGTCTAACCGACCATTTTTGTCCATAAACTAAATATTCTGCAGATCCTATCCACTTATCATTAATGTCCGAGTAACAGAATTATTGGTTTCGTTAATTCAGATACAAGTCTTTCCAACAAAAGCCATGATGGACGTTCGAATCAAAAAACTTGGATTGGAAAACCTCGATCATATATCATTTCATTCCTTATGAACTGGTTCAAAAGGAAAAAAACTCCATTACCTCCCCCCGATGAAGGGGAGCGTACTGTGCGTACGGAAGGCTTGTTTAAAAAATGTCCAGGCTGCCAGAAGGCGTTGTGGAAAAAAGACTTAGAACGCAACTTTTTTGTCTGCAACCGCTGTGAATACCACTTTAGAATAACTACAAAACAGCGACTCGATTTCCTTTTTGACGACCAGAAATGGGTAGAATTCGATCGAGAATTACGTACTTCCGATCCACTTAATTTCAGGGATAGAAAAGGTTACAAGTCACGTCTTGAACAAGCTTACCGGATAACTGGAAGCACAGAAGCCGTAATAAATGCAGAAGGAAAACTTGGTGGTCACAAGTTGATCTGTTCATGTATGGAATACCAGTTCATAGGAGGAAGTATGGGCTCTGTGGTTGGGGAAAAGATCACCCGGGCTGTGGAACGAGCCTTGGATTTTCGCCAACCCCTACTAATTGTTTCTGCTAGTGGAGGGGCAAGAATGATGGAGGGGGTTCTATCGTTAATGCAGATGGCCAAAATCAGCTCAACTCTTGCTTTACTGGATACAGAAAAGCTCCCATATATTTCCCTACTCACTGATCCCACAACTGGAGGTGTCACTGCTAGCTTTGCCATGTTAGGAGATCTAAATATTGCTGAACCGGGTGCTCTTATTGGCTTTGCTGGGCCCCGCGTGATTGAACAAACTATTAGACAAAAACTACCTGACACATTTCAGAGCAGTGAATTTCTATTGGAGCATGGCATGCTGGACGCTGTGGTGGAACGGAAGCACCTCCGATCTTTTATCGCAGACTGGCTGGATTTTATGAGTTTACAGGTCGACCCTATCTCTCACCCAGTTGAGTTTCCGACCCCCAAATCCAATTGAAGCTCTAATCCCTATCTAACGATGGACTATCAGCACTGCCTTAATCATCTTAAAACGCTAGGTGATGAGGTGCTTAGAATACGGTCCGGATTAGAAACCATGAAAGCCATACTGAAGACCATGGGTAATCCACATTTAAACTATCCTTGTATTCTAGTTGCTGGCACCAATGGCAAAGGATCCACGGCTCGATTCATAAGCTCGATAACCAGTGCTTCTGGTCTCCTTACTGGACGATTCTCTTCCCCTCACCTGATAACCGTGCGGGAACGCATTTGCCTCAACGAAGTTCCGGTAGAGCGCAGGACTTTTACAGAGTCTTTTTCTCGCATGCTGGAAGCCACACACTCTGCTGATCTATCTAGAAAACCAACATACTTTGAGGCAATCACTGCCACTGCACTTGACTTGTTTTCTCGCCAAAAGGTTAATCTTGCAGTTCTCGAAGTAGGGATGGGGGGACTTCTGGACAGTACGAACGTTGTCGAACCTGTTCTTTCGACTATAACTCCTATAAGTATTGACCACCAGTTGCATCTAGGAACAACTCTGGAGGAAATTGCCTCTCAAAAAGCTGGCATCATTCGATCTTCGCGCCCAGTTTTAACAGCACCACAGCATCCACGAGTGGCTAGAGTTCTCCAAGACATAGCCATAAATAAAAATGCTTCCTTCACAATGCTCAACTCTGATCAAATCGAGGCCAATCACTTAACAAAAGGACAGTATCAGATCTCCTACCGAAATATTAAAGCCAACCTAGGTGTTCTGGGACAACATCAGATAATAAATGCCGCCCTTGCAACTGAATCCGTCATGAAATTAGATATATCTGGAAAAAAGATCTCGAAGAACTGCATCCTAAAAGGTCTAACTGGGGTCCAACCCTGTGGAGTTCTACACCCTATAGCGTGCAACCCCGATATCTTTGTTGACGGAGGACATAACCCTCATGCAGCCAAAGCTGTTGCAACCTTTTTATCCAACCACACCAAAGAACCCCGGCACCTCATCGTCTCCATGATGAAGGACAAGGATCTGAACACAGTATCAGCTATTTTGAGCCCCCTTTTCGATAAGATAGATTTGTTTGAATTACCTTCGATACGTGCTGCCAATTCTGTACAACTGCAAGATGCCTTTCCACAAGGAAGATTGATCCAAAATCTCAGTCAGGCACTTATGAAATCCCGAGGAAAAGCTTCTTCAGTCTTGGTTTTCGGGTCTTTTCAATTAGTTGGAAAGGTGCTTCGTGAATGGGGAAATTTAACAGAAAAAGATTCCTATTATCATTCGATTTGAAAAAGCAACTGTCCTTTCTCAACTGAAGCACCTAACTTCACATTGCAGATAGTAACCGTTCCTAACTTAGGTGATTTCAGTTCGTTCTGCATTTTCATCGACTCAATAATGACAAGTCCTTCACCTTTTTGGACTTCCTCACCTTTTTTTTTCAGAACCGCGACAATCTTTCCTGGCATCAAGGCTTTGACATAACAAGATTTATCTTCTGACGTCCCTTCGGATTCCTGTCTTAGAATTCGTTTAGGGTCTTCAATTTTTAGGTGAAAAACCTGATCGTTTTGGGCAACATAACGGACTGTATCTTGGCCCCAAACTACCAAGTCTACAATGTGGTCTCCAAGACTTAAGACTAGCTGTTCTCCTTTACTAAAGAGAACAGTCACCGGACAGATTCGACCATTTAGCTCAATTTGAAACTCAGTAGGGGAAGATTGACTCACAACAACCTCATTAGAGTTCTCCCCTAACCTAACTCTGAACTTCATTTCAGCAAACCTTTGAATTCGCCCCGCATTCCTCGCACACGTGCATCTTTTTTCCAAAGGCTATTATGTTTTGAAACTGAATCCCTTTGGATCTGATCTACCCGACGAAAATAGTCCAAAGCCGCCCCTATAACTACAATCTCATTGTCTGTAACATTTTTTGTGAAGGTCTCAGATGATAGGTTTTCCTTGATGAAATCTGTAAAAAGATCTCCTTGAACAAAGCTTGGGTGCCTGAATAGAGTTCTAAAAAAAGGAATAGTACTTGCAACTCCAGCAATTCTGTATTCGCAAAGAGCACGCTTCATTCTCTCCAAAGCTTCTTCTCTATCCTCGCCCCAAACAATGAGCTTTGAAATCAAAGGATCATAGTCAAGTGGGATTACCGCCCCTTGAAAAACGCCACTGTCGTTGCGGACCCCAGGGCCAGAAGGCTCTAATAACGTAGAAATCCGACCAGGAGAAGGAGAGAAATTGTTCTTAGGATCCTCCGCATAGATTCTGCATTCCAAAGCCACACCTCTAGGAATTAACCGTTCTTGTTTTAACTTGAGCGGCTGGCGTGCAGCAATCCTAATCTGCTCTTTGATCAAATCCACTCCATAGACCATTTCCGTCACTGGGTGCTCAACCTGGATCCTTGCATTAATCTCAAGAAAGTAAAACGGAGGAACCGGTTCACGACTCAGCCCATCGACCAAAAACTCTACTGTTCCTGCACTGAAGTAATCTGTTGCACGGGCAGCCAAGAGCGCCGCATTACCAAGTTTTTCTCTGAACTTCTTTCCCACCCGTGGAGAAGGACATTCTTCAAAAATCTTTTGATGGCGACGTTGAATTGAACACTCTCTTTCGCCAATATGAACTAGCCGACCAAACTGATCACCCAAAATCTGAACTTCAATATGTCTCGGTCTGGAAATCGCTTTTTCTAGAAAAACCCGGGGGTCCCCAAAAGATGCCTTCGCCTCCCCCTGGGTTAAAACAAAGGACTGCATCAGATCGTCTTTGTTCTTAACCAGACGCATTCCCTTTCCTCCCCCACCTACACTAGCTTTCAGCATAACTGGATAACCAATTGAGTCGGCTACAGTAACCGCCTCAGTCAAAGAGTCCAAACTCCCCTGGCTTCCTGGAACAACTGGGACTCCTGCTTGTGTAACAGCATGGCGAGCAAGTACTTTATCTCCCATAATCTGCATACTTTTTACTGAGGGCCCAATAAATGTGATACCAGCCTCATCACAAGCTTTTACAAAGAGAGGGTTCTCACTTAGAAAACCGTAACCTGGATGTATGGCTTCAGCCCCTACACTTTGTGCCGCCTTTAAAATCTTTTCTATCGACAAATAGCTTTCAGTAGCTGGTGAATTTCCAATGAATTTTGCTGAGTCAGCCATCCGAACTGGCAGGGATTCTCGATCTACAGAAGAAAAGACAACCACAGGTGAAATACCCATCTCACGACAGGCCCTAATAATCCTTACGGCTATTTCTCCTCGGTTAGCAATTAAGATTTTAGAAAACATTATGGAAACTCTATCGAAGGAAAAGCCCCAAAACTATGTAAAATAACCGCTCTAATAAACATCTTTCAGTTCTCCAACCTTTCTCCTACAACACTTATCGCTTGTCATTAACTGCAAAGGATAGCTAAAGAGGAATATTCCCATGTTTTTTAGGAGGATTACTTGACCTTTTTTTC
Organism: uncultured Acidobacteriota bacterium; assembly: GCA_964569605.1. GTDB lineage: Bacteria > Acidobacteriota > UBA6911 > RPQK01 > CBDAPI01 > CBDAPI01. The sequence goes on along the minus strand of CAZMUJ010000047.1, from coordinate 21,925 downwards.
TGGGCCATTGAAAGGGCTGTCACTAGTTTTTTCCGAGTTTCTGCTGGACTTATTACCGCATCAATAAAACCCCGCTCTGCCGCTAAATAAGGATTGGCAAATTTAGCCCGAAACTCTTCAATCTTTTCCTGTTTGAAATCTCCTGGATTTTCTGCCTCAGCAATTTCATTCCTATAGAGGATCTCTACAGCTCCTTCAGGACCCATCACGGCAATTTCAGCCGTTGGAAAAGCATAATTCATATCTGTACGAATATGCTTGGAAGCCATCACACAATAAGCACCACCATAAGCTTTTCTTGTAATCACAGTAATTTTCGGAACAGTTGCCTCTGCAAAGGCATAGAGTAGCTTTGCTCCATGTCGGATTATTCCACCGTGTTCCTGGTCAACACCAGGAAGAAACCCAGGGACGTCCTCAAAAATAATCAGGGGGATGTTGAATGCATCACAGAAGCGAACAAAACGTGCGCCTTTAATAGAAGCGTCAATATCCAGAGTACCCGCCAAGACATCCGGCTGATTAGCTACTATCCCTATACTTTCTCCATTCAAACGTGAAAATCCAACAACAATATTAGATGCATAACCAGCCTGGACTTCGAAAAATTTTTGATGATCACAAACCAGCTGAATAACCCTTTTGATATCATAGGGTTTATCAGGTTCAACCGGAATTATACGATCCAATTCAGGCTCCAGTCGATCCACTGGATCGCTACATTTTATTGCCGGAGGATCCTCCAAATTATTTGATGGAAGAAACGAGAGTAGTGTTCTTATTTGGACTAGACAAGATTCATCATCAGGCATTACCAAATCAGCAAGTCCAGTCTTGACTTGATGGGTAGAAGCACCTCCTAGTTCATCCTTAGAAATCTCTTCACCTGTAACCGTTCGGATCACATCCGGACCGGTAATAAACATGTAACTGCTGTCCTGAACCATAAAGATAAAGTCTGTGATGGCAGGGGAATAAACGGCTCCACCTGCACATGGCCCCATAATTGCTGATATTTGGGGAACGACTCCACTAGCAAGAGTGTTCCTGAGGAAAATATCCGCATATCCAGCTAGACTTACGACTCCCTCCTGAATTCTGGCTCCACCGCTGTCATTCAATCCTATGATTGGAGTACCCATTTTGACAGCGAGATCCATGACTTTACATATCTTGGACGCATAGGTCTCTGATAAACTCCCACCAAACACGGTAAAGTCCTGAGAAAAACCGAAGACGCTTCGACAATTGATTTTTCCATCACCCGTAATAACTCCATCTCCAGGAATTTTTTTTTCAGACATCTTAAAATCTTGGCAACGATGCACTACAAACTTGTCTAGTTCTTCGAAGGTGCCATCGTCCAGCAGAAAATCTATCCTCTCCCGGGCCGTTAGCTTTCCAGCCTCATGCTGTCTTTTAACTCGTTGCTCACCACCCCCTGCCTCTGCTTGCTGGTGGCGTCGACCCAGTTCTTCTAACTGGCGATCACGATCAGACTTACGCTTTGACATAGGAAAAAATCCCTTTCACGTCTCCATCCGTTCTTTACGCTTATGCCAATCGGCTAGAAATTTTTCTAAACCACTATCAGTCAACGGATGCTTAATCAACTTATCAAGGACACTAGGTGGCAAGGTAACGACATCTGCACCCAGCAAGGCTGCCTCAACAACATGCTTGGGACTACGAACCGATGCGACCAAAATCTCCGTTTGGAATCCATACTGTTCGTAAATAGCTGAAATATCTGAAATCAGTCCCATACCGTCACCACCAATATCATCGATGCGCCCGACAAATGGACTAACGTAGGAAGCTCCATTACGGGCAGCTAAGAGGGCCTGCAAGACCTGGAAAATGAGAGTCATGTTCACATGAATCCCTTCATCGCTTAGAACTTTCAGTGCCTTCAATCCCTCTTTAGTGGTAGGTAGCTTTACAACTACATTGGGTGCAATAGTAACTAATTTCCGGGCTTCTTTAATCATGCCTATAGACTCAGTAGAAACTACTTCTAGGCTCACAGGTCCATCCACAAGCTCGCAAATCTCTTTGGCTACTTCATCGAATGACCGACCTGTTTTTGAGATAAGAGAAGGATTGGTAGTTATGCCATCTACCACTCCGAGGGATAGGCATTCCCTTATTTCATCTACATTCGCTGTATCGAGAAAAAACTTCATTGAAAAGTCCCTCCTTATATTTAATTGTGCTTTGTTTCATGGGATCGACTGTCCCAACCAAGCGACAAAGTTAGAGTATTTTGACTGAAAACCAGTTGAATCTACAAATCTCATCGCATATCTGCATCCATCTCGGACATTTGGATCACCATCCTCAAATATAAATCTGTTCGGTTTGTTAGCTTCGACCAATTCGTCCTGAAAAAGACGTGCAATAAGTTGAGAATGTGCTTCAACCAACAAGGGAGGACACTGACGGTATACCTCTATATGTTCTACATCACTTGAAGGAAGCTTGAAAACAAGACGTGGGCCACGTGTACCCACCTGCATTTCAAGATCATTGATCGTATTTGGATATACGATGATCGGTGGCAAAGGGGGCGCCACCTTCGCACAGGAAAACAGAAATCCGATCATCAGAAACAAACAAAAAAAGAAAATCAGTTCTCTTTTCCTCCAAATATTAGCCTGAGATGTACAAACAAAACACAATCTCAGCAACAGACCCCAAAAAGTAGATTGTCCAACTTCTATCATGGTTTCATGGGATCGATCCCAATTGTCCTAGAACAACTAAATGCAAAATCTCCTAACAAAAATGGATATTCCCATATCTACAAGTACTGCAAAATATAGTATAACCTTTCCCCCTCAACAACATAGTTTAAGGTTCGATCAAAAAACAAAATTTTAGAATGCTAAACAAACACGTTAAATTTCTTGTTATTGGAAGTGGGATTGCCGGAGCCCGAGCCGCGTTAGAACTTGCGCAGTTTGGGGAAGTAATAGTGCTATCCAAGTCAAAAACTAGAGAATCAAACACCGAATATGCACAGGGGGGAATTGCCGTTACTCTAAACAAGGGAGACTGTACAGAACTTCATTACAAGGACACCATATCTGCTGGAGCAGGGATTTGTGATAGAAAAGCTACAAAAGTTCTTGTACAGGAGGGGCCTTCAAAGGTCCGTGAATTAGTCGATTGGGGTACAAAATTTGACAAAATCAAAGGACATCTTGATTTCACCCTCGAGGCAGCCCATAGCAGAAAACGAATTCTCCACGCCAAGGGTGATGCGACAGGTCGAGAAATTAGTCAGACACTAATCCGACGTCTAAAAGCCTTATCCAACATTCACCTTTGGGCCCACTGTTGTGCAACTGATTTACTCATAGGCTCATCTGGATGTGAGGGTGTTCGTTTCATCGATACTAAAAATGGAAAGATTCAAGAAATCCGTTCAAACAGAGTTCTTTTAGCTACTGGTGGGGTGGGAGCAGCATTTCAAGAAACAACTAATCCTTCCATTGCCACTGGTGATGGCTTTGCTCTTGCAGTCAAAGCTGGGGCAATACTTTCTGATATGGAATTTATTCAGTTTCATCCCACAGCATTAAAGCTGCAGGGAAAACGCAGATTCCTACTGACAGAAGCATTAAGGGGTGAAGGTGCCTACCTATGTGATGCCCAAGGGAATAGGTTTATGGACTAATATCATCCACTGAAGGAACTCGCTCCCCGAGATATTGTCTCTCGCGCAATTGTACAGGAGACCCGAAAAACCAGAGATGTCTCTGCATTCTTGGATTTAAGCCACTTTGACCCAAAATTTATTGAAAAGCGTTTCCCTACAGTTTCTTCCCTTCTCTTTCAATTTAATCTTGACCCTGGGAAGAACCTAATCCCAGTATTTCCAGCAGCTCATTACATTATGGGAGGCATTGTCACGGATTTATGGGGAAGAACCAGCATACCCGGTCTCTATGCAGCTGGTGAAGTTGCTTGTACTGGTGCCCATGGCGCCAATCGATTAGCTAGTAATTCCCTTCTTGATGGCCTGGTGTTTGGGGCTCGTTCTGGGCAAGCAATGAACGGACCATTATCGAAATGGTCCCTAAAACTTGTGGGGAAATCACATAAAACACACTTGTTGGAAAATACTGAAACACGTGTAAAGAAACAACATCTAAAAGAAATTCTAACAGCTAAAATCGGTATACTTCGTAATCGTGAACAATTAAAAGAAACTCTCTCTTTCTTGGGATCTATTCGAGCAAAAAAGACTTGTAATATCCATGAAACTGTGACAGAAAACATACGTTTAAATGGCCTTGTTATAGCTACATCTGCTTTATTCCGAGAAGAAAGCAGAGGAGGCCACCATCGTCTTGATTTTCCTATCAACAATGACAGGGATTGGAAATGTCACAGCCTTATAAGTTATTCAGAGACACTGAATCAAATTACAGTCACGCAGGCAAAATTGCTTCAGGAAAATTGTTAGGTCAAACTAGAAAAAATGTCGCTGGGAATTCAATACCTAGAATGTTCAACAACTGGCACTCGTTATCTACTCAAGAAAAGTTGTTAAGAAAGAATGAAAAGAAAACTTCACGGAACATTGGACTTGATTAGAGGAATGGTTACGAAACTTATTAATACTAAAGCAAAAAACCCAAAAGCTTGAGACTTTAAAAACTTGTTGACAATATTTTGATTACCTCCCCAAGATAATTCCCCAATAGCCTCAAATTTTCGTTGAAATCATTCCAATACCCTGATATCCCGGAATCAGCAGTGTCAGAGACCACCTTGATAGCGACAGCGGGAATCTGTAATTTTTGCGCCTGAAATAGAACACCAGCACTTTCCATATCACAAATCAGTGCCCCAGTCTTTTGGTATAGAAAACTTCTCTTTTCCTTGGTAAAGACTGGACTCTTCACGGTTAATCCAGCCCCTTGAGGAGCAAATCCACAGGAAATTAGGTGCTCAGATACTATGGAAGACTGCCGGTAACATCGACCATCCAAAAAACACCATTTTTCAGGAAAAACCACTTGTCCAGATATTAGAGTGGGGTTTAACTGGCCGGCAGTACCTGCAAAGATAACAATTCGTGGAGGGTTGTTCTGAATTTTTTTTTGGAGCCGTTGATAAGAACCTCTCCATCCAAGTCCAGTTCGCAGAAACTGAAGTTGTTTTGGCAAACTGGTACGCAGTAGTTCTAGTTCTTTGTGCATTGCACAAGCAACCAAAATGCTCTCTATCGCGATGGGAAATGACAATATAACAACCTCACAATACTTGACCAACTCATTGAACTAGAAAATAGTTGTTTCACTTTTCTCCAGATTTCAGCAATATATTTTGATAATCCTTCACATGTGGACTCTAAGTAGTTCAAACTATAGTTCTCACTACTTTTGGGCTCCTCTTCCCACCAGAGTTGTTTGAAAATAGTGGGAAAGAATTATTGTCTCCTAATGGAAATGAAAAAAACGGTAAAAGTTTTGTTTTTACCAGTTCTTTTTTTACATTCATTTCCACTTTTCATAAAGTTAGCCTAAAATCTCAAGATTGACGGTCTCAGTAGGACATGTTCTGTCCCTTTTTCTAACACAGAAAAGGTCATGTGATTGAATGACTTGAGCATCAAAAGTTCCACATAGCTTGAAAACGTCGCGCGAACCCCTTAGCTGTTGTAGGTGCTACACTTCATATGAGAGTAGTTAAGAAAAAACCGAAATCGAGATTCTAGATATATCAGAGAGTTCTGGTATGAAACCAATTAATTGAACAAAATCCGACAGATTTAACCATCCCTTTTATAAAAACCTTGACCAGTGAAATAGATTTTATTCAATGGCTGCATTCTCTTACCCCATCCCTGTTGGATCCAGAGAAAGGCATTGGGGATGATGCTGCAATCCTAAGTCCCCCAAAGGGAAAACAGCTGATTGTTTCGACTGATTCACTCGTAGAAAATGTTCATTTCAGACGGGAAAAGATCTCTCCTGCCTTTTTAGGACATAAGTCCCTTTTGGTGAATCTAAGCGATCTTGCAGCCATGGGGGCAGAACCCTGGACCTGTCTCTTATCTATGGTATTGCCAGAGGATCTAGTAGGATCAGATTACTCCTCCATTTTCTTTAAAAGCTTCCTAGAAGAAACACGGCGGTGGCAAGTCAACCTCGTTGGTGGAAATCTAAGTAAAGGATCAATTATCCAGATAACTGTTACCATACTAGGAACAGTCCCTTTAGGCCAAGCTGTGCGAAGAGATACTTGCCTAGAGGGAGACTCAATTTTTGTTGTGGGCCGTCTTGGTTATTCCGCCTTGGGTCTCCAACAACTAGAAGAATTGAACTTTGAAGAGCCCCCAGCCAATGAGGAAGAGCTCCTAAAAATTGTACACAACGGAAAAAATCTAAGCTTTATAACTAATCACTTACTGCCCAAACCAAGAATTTCAGAAGGGATCTGGTTAAGGAACCAAGGCCTAGCTAATTCTATGATTGATATCAGTGACGGTCTAGTGACCGATCTTCAGCGTATAGCAAATTCTAGTTTCGTGGACATTGTTCTCCACAACCAGGCACTGGAAGAACTTAAGTCGGAGGGTGGAGAGAAAATAGATCTCCAACACATACTAAATGGGGGAGAAGATTATGCCCTTGCATTCAGCTGCCCCAAGAAAGAAACCTATCGATTAAGAACTAATTATCCAGACAATTTTGGACGGTTACTCCGTTTGGGTGAGGCTCGTCGTACAAAAAGTCCTGCTATTTGGCTTGATAAAGGCATCCATCAAGTAATTTTAACACCCGAGGGATTTGATCACTTCAAGTGAAGAATTTGCTCCGATTTACCCAGAAACTGGCACACCAACCGAATGGATTAAACAAAGTAGAAATTTCCTTTTCACTGGGAAAATTCTTTGGATTGTCCCCACTTTTCAGGCTCCAGACAATCATGTGTGTTGCAATGGCAATTCTTCTTTGTTCCAACAAAATGTCTTTTCTGCTAGAGTTATTCCTGAAAAATTCCTTGGTTTTTCTTCCCTGCGATGCCTTTCCCACTCAGCTTGGACTGCTGATCGTAGAGATGCCTGAAGGAATGACCCTATCTATTATTTTTACCCCGATATCTTATCCATTGAGACTTTTTTTCAGCCGTCACTTCCCCTCAGAAGAAGGTAAGACGTGAAGTATTTCTCAACATTTTTTTTCTTTGTACTGTTTTTACTTTGTAGCTCACTTTGCTTTCTAAGAGTTCTAAAATCAGAAACAAGACTTCCAAACCAACCTACCCTAACCTCTCCAAAATCTTCAGTACAACTCGACAATATCGAACTATTAACCGATCGTCGTATCTTTGCAGTCATGACAGCTCTTCATGCAGCTGGATTTCAGGACGAAAGTGCTGGCCAAGGACAATCGATAGTAAGAAGTCAAATACAGGAATGGATTGGAGATCTCGACAAAGATCTCTCCTACAGACTCCGATCCTTCTACAAGACCCACCGTGACTCATCCAATATTTTCAAAAATAATCCCCAGTCTGCCTATGTTTCTCTTTCCTTACTGCTAGGTCCTCCCCCAGATTTCAACCTTGAACTAGAGGATTCAGAACTTCCTGCTGACGTATGGATCGTGCGGAACTTCCCTGATCTTGTCAGAGAGTTCTGGATAACGGCAAATATTTCTGAATTATGGGAAATAATGGAACCTCTTTACATTGTTGAGCTAGAAAGCTATCGGGTCTTGTTCAAGGACGTTGTCACATCCACACTTGGATATTTCCGAATTCCTTCACGTGTTTCTCTCGGAAAAAAGATTATCTTGACTATTAACCTTCTGGAAATCAACGATATGGTCAATGCTAGAAATTTAGAAGAAATCTACTTTTTAGTAGTTGGACCTTCAAAGGATATTTCCAGGAATCGCCACAAACTAGAACATGAATATCTGCATTTCCTCCTCGATGACCTTGTTCAAAAATTCGGAACTTCTCTTCTTCAACACCGTTCTCTTCTAAAGATTGCCCAGAAACAGTCCGACCTTCGAAAAGAGTATCAAAACAATTTTCTTCTGCTAACCACAGAATCATTAATTGAGGCTATTCAAATCAGATCAGGACCAAAGAAAAATCCTGAAGAGTTAAACAAGAGGATGGTTCGACTTTTTAGAAAAGGTCTGATTCTGACACCCTATTTTTATCGGTCTTTAGAAAAATATGAACAGCAAAAAAAATTAAGTCTCCCATCCTATCTCGTCAAAGTCATAGACAATATTGGAGAGAATCTGATTCGAAATGACGCTAAGTCCATCAGGAAATTAGAGGAAATCTATCAGTCTGAAAAGTTTGAAATTCAAGAAAATGATCGTAAAAAAAGATCAGAGATAAAGACTCACAATGAATATGTGAAGCAGTTTAATAAGGCTTCAGAGCTACTTAACAAAGGAGAATTTTTAGAAGCCCGACAATTACTTGAACAACTGAGAAAGTCCCATCCTAATAATGGAAAGATTCTTTTCTATCTCGCTCAGACAAATTTCAAACTTCAAGACTATCATTCTGCCTTTGAGTATTATCGTCTGTGTAGCCAATTATCCGGGATAGAGGACTGGATTTTGGCTTGGTCCAGGATTCGAATGGGAAAAATTCTTGCCTCCAGTGGTAAATATATAGAAGCTAAGAAATTGTTTCGAAAGGTACAGGGTATGGAGGGAGACCTTCGAGGAGCCACTGACGAGGCTGTCCATCTTCTGAACAAACTACCATAAAAAATTCTGATTAATTTCTTGAAATGAAGAATACTACTTCTAGCAAGAGCAAATTATTCTAAATACGTATACACCAGAAAATGACAGGAAATTTCTATGTTTTTTTAAGAATACTTGTTTCAGAACTAGCAGGCGCTCAAATTTAGAAAGTGATTAGAAAAACCACATCAAAATACCTCTAAGCGCTTATAATTCCACCCGTACTGCTTGTTTTTTCAACTCCGGCAAGCGAACTCGCACAAAAAATGTAATAAATCAGTAAAAGTTAGAGGAAAAGGAAAAATTGAAAAGATCGATCTAACTTCTTTCAAAAAATCTCTTTTCCAAACTTTATTTTAAAAAGACAATGTACAATCTTGATCTAATTAAAGACATAGAACGACGCCTTGACTACTCCTTCCACAATAGTGACTTACTAACTAACGCACTTACTCATAGATCCTTCAGCTACGAGCTCCGCAACACCAACATCTCGATAAAAGACTACGAATCCCTAGAATTTTTAGGCGATGCGGTAATCGGGCTACTAGTCTCTGAGGAACTCTATCTTCGGTTTCCTAAAAAGAAAGAAGGTCACCTTTCAAAAATTAAATCGGTCTTGGTATCTCGAAAAATACTTGCCAAACTGTCTGAAGAATTGGGACTGGGACAATTCATTCGGCTTGGGAAAGGAGAGACCAAAATGGGAGGGAAAAACAAAACAGCAATTCTAGCTGACATTTTCGAGAGTATAACGGCTGCCATTTATCTTGACGGTGGTTTATCGGCAGCTCGAACCTTCCTGACTATTCAACTCGGAAAAACCCTGGAATCCATTGAAAAAAAGGGGTTTGTCGAGTCAAACTTCAAATCAATATTGCAAGAGACTTTACATAAACTAGGGAAACCGGTTCCTGTTTACCGCCTGATTTACGAGAAAGGTCCTCCCCACCGGCTTTTTTTCTTTACTAAGGTCTATCTAGGAAAAGATGAATTTTCTAGCGGATCTGGGCCTACCAAAAAAGCATCCGAACAAGCAGCTGCACTGAAAGCTCTACATATTCTAGGCCATTATCCAGAGCCAGATAATACAGGAAAGAAATAAACTAACCCTACCACCAATATGTCAAATAGAGCATGAGCAACAACTGGCCCTTCTAATCGTTTTCTCTTCCAGTAAAGTATGCCCAGAACCAAACCCAAAACACCAGCTTTAATCGAGTTGTCAAACCCTTGGGTATAGTGGAGGGCACCAAAACTAACACTCCAGACAACCACACCCACAAAAACACCACCTAGAAATCTTTCAAAGCGCAAAAGAATAAATGCCCTCTGCAGTTCTTCCTTGAAACCACCAGCATATATGCTGGCAGCTAAGAAAATAATTACATCAACAGGTCCATCTATTAAAACCAGCATTGGGTTTTCTTTCGTTACCCAATTCGGTAAAAATAATTGGAAAAAAAAGCTGATTAGAAGAACTATAAGAATCAATCCTGGAAAGATTTTTAACCCAATCCAAAGTTCACTGGATCTGTTCGAGCGATACCAACCGAGCGAGGCAATGTTCTGTCCGTGCAATCTCTGCATAATCCAAATAAATCCCATGGTGCAACTTGCATCGGCAAATATTAACAATCCCAACACTTTCGAATCATTCAAAGCTTCGCTTAGAGGAACACCCAATATCCCTAAAAAAAGAGGACCCACTAAGCTACCTCCCAAGGCAGCCAAAATGACCTCTGCGAGAGCAAAAAGACGTTGTCCAAGAGCCGTTACTGATGGATAGAGCAAGCGATTCTCCATTTTAAATTCAAGCCCAAAAGATTTTTAGAATCTTGTATTTTGTCTAAGACAGATGCATTTCAGTGCAGAAACTCCTAAATTGGCAGCTTCTTTCGATCTCTACTCAACACTGTTTCCCTAATACGTCAGTAGGTCTGATAAGGGTGAAGATAGTCTCCCAGATAAATTTAAGAGCTTTCAATAAACAGATTTGTGAAAGGGATGGAAACCCAACCAACATTAATTAAGAGGACAAAGCCGCAGAAGTCTGCGAGTTACAGAATCAAGAAAACCGTAAAAATAACACAAACCTTCCTGACGATTCCTTGAAATCTTTACTCTGAAATTTTGTACCCTAAATCTAGTCAAACAAATTTGTATTACTAAGAATGTCCTAAAAGAAAATTTGAGAAAGAAAACCTTTCAACGCTTATTAACAGGAACAACTAAAGTCCTAGAAAAATAATCATGCCAACAACGTTGCTGCCGATTAAAAAAGGCCCAGAATAATCCAATCAGGCTAGACATCACGAACAAAAACGAAAAAACTCGCAGAGCAACATCTGATAAACCTGGATTTTTGCCTTCATAGGTGATCAACCTAAGGTCTGTTGCCGCCATGCCAAGAGTCTGACCGGACAAGTAGAGAAGAAAGGTGCAACTAAACAAGAAAAAAATACCAGCTGCGAGAAGAGCGTCTCGTACAAAATCATAAACAAGAACACTAGTTCCGCTATGGTAAGGGACCAAAAACCCCACCGCACCACCGGCAACTACTGCTATCAACACATCAATCAACCCTGCTAGCATGCGTGAAAAAAGAACCTCAACCGAAACTATCTCCCCTTGATCTATTTCCGGTTTTTGGACTCGAGGCTTAGACATCTGTCGACTAATCAAACTATTAGATTGATCAAGTTTTAATCTGCCCTGTCTTTTAACAAAAACAGAGTTTCCTTCAGATTTGACAAGTGGACGGATTACTGGTTTTTCAAGCGGAATAGACTTTTTTTCAGACCTATAACTTATTCTTCTCTTCTCTCTTAGAACTGGTCGAGACGTTTTTATTCTGTATCGAAATGCTTTTGATTCAGGTGAAGAATCTTTTGCGACTCGTTCTTTTGAAAACTCTATATTAGAAGGCAACTTTTCTCTTTGTGATAAGTCTGTGGAGCTCTCAACTTCTTGACTTCCCGCATCAAGAGTTTCTCTTGTTTTGTAAAGATTCAACTTCGCCAAGACTTCTTGTTTCCAACCAGAAGACTGCCCTAGCTTCTGAGTCCTGGCAGATAACTCATAAGGAATCGTAGGTCCAACCACTTGACTGTCTTGTTCCTGAGTACATTTAAGACATTGACCATTCTCTAAAGGGGTTAAACATTGTTTGCAAAGCACCATTTTATAGTAGCAGCCTCTGGTGAAAGTCTTCTTCAATAAAGAAAATATTTACCAAATTTAATGCCGATTCACAGTTCATTAATAATCTTCTCTATCTGGATTTCGGTAAGAAACTGTACCTTTTCAAGTCGCTGTGAAAGGCTCAACATATACTCGATATACTTCTGTTCTTCTTGGTCATTCAAAATGTTTTCTTTGGCGAGACGAAATGATCTTTTAATTCTCTCGACAGGAAATTCTGCGGGAGCCTTTTGAACAATTGACCTGACAACAATCCGCTGCACCAGTTCAACCTTATAAAAATTGATCACTCCAATAGCCATCAGAAGGACAATTCCTGTCGATACTAATAGAAGTAATCCACGATTCGAATATGAAAATCGGCTAGAGCTTCTCACAATAGGCTGAGCAACTCAAAATACTCTGAATATTCCATCTGTAATCCTCTGGAACGAGCCTGACCAATCAAGTATCTTAAAGAAAAAGTGCGAAACCAGGAGGGAATCCATTTGCATTTTTTACATCGACCATGTGCATACGGATTTTTGAAATAAAATCGTAGAACTTCTTGTAGAGAATTGTTAGGAAGACGTGCCATTTGCAAAAGGCGAAGGTCCTTAATTTTAATCCTCTCCTTTCCTACTAAAACCGAACGTCTGTTCAACTGGATTTTAATCTGAACTCGATTCTCATAAAAAGCCTTTCCTTTGAGATTCAACTGGCGCAGCGCTTCGGCGTAAGTTGTCTGGTTTTCCTTAATATTTCCCACCAAAGTCTTACACAACAAATAGTCAGGGAAAATCCTGAAAAACTTCTGAATTAATAATTTTTCTTCTGGCAAAACAGCACTGTCCTTGTTTTAAATCTTACTAATCTCTGATTCAATCAGGATGATGCATGGTATTTTCACAGAGTGAGAACCACAAAAACAAAAAGACAATATCAGCACATATTATCATTTCAATTCCTGACCCATCCCCCTAAACACTTATTATAGAGTGACAAAGTACCTCTCTATCGTCTCCTTTGTTCTTTATTATAGCCACAGAAACATTACTCAAAATAAATCCATGATCCTCAATCATGTGGACTATCTTTTCCCATCGATAATTACAGACATCAGCAATGTGACTTGTTCCAAAGACTGTTAAGATATCATCATGTACAACTCCGCAGTGTGTCTCGTTAGTGGAGGATTAGATAGTTGTGTCACGGCGGCCATTGCATCAAAAAAGGTGCAAAGACTTGCTTTTCTCCACGCAATTTATGGCCAGCGCACAGCTGATCGAGAACTAAAAGCATTCCAGAAAATCGCAGACTTTTTTAATGCAACGGCAAGCCTCGTAGTAGACTTGACATACTTAAAGAAAATCGGTGGTTCTGCCTTAACAAACACAACCATTCCTTTACCAATCGGTGAGTATAATCGAAAGGAAATCCCAATTTCCTATGTTCCCTTTCGCAATGCTAACCTTTTGAGTGTTGCTGCGAGCTGGGCCGAGGCAATAGGTTTAAATCAAATTTATATCGGTGCTGTGGAAGAAGACAGTTCAGGGTATCCTGATTGTCGCCGCGAATTCTTTTCGCATTTCAATAAGGTTATTGATGTTGGGACAAAACCCGAGACCAATGTTAAAATTTGCACTCCCTTAATTCAGATGAGTAAGGCGCAGATTGTGCTCAAGGGAATAGAGCTTAATGCACCCCTAGATCTTACCTGGTCCTGCTACCAAAATAACAAAAATGCCTGTGGTGAATGTGATAGTTGCCTTCTCCGACTCAGGGGATTTGAACAGGCTGGCATCCCTGATCCAATTCCCTATCTTTAGATAAATTACAATCTAAAGTTTACGCTGCAATCAAACACTCATTATGATAATGGTGACAATGACATTTGAAATAGCACTTTTATGGATCATCCTTTTTGCAGCAGTGATCCTTTTTTCCTTTGATATCTTCCCGGTAGACAAAGTTAGCCTGTTAGTGCTGGCAGCATTAATTGCTTGTGGCTTAATAAAAGGCAACCAGGCTATTTCAGGATTTGGTAACCCCGCCACGATAACAGTGGCCTGTATGCTAGCTTTAAGCTATGGGGTACAAAAAACAGGAGCCCTGAACTTTGCGGCCAACAAACTCATACAGGTCGCAGGAAAAAGTGAAGTCAAACTCTTGGTTTCCATAATGGCAGCAGTTGGAATCCTTTCGGCCTTCATCAACAACACCGCGGCAGTAGCTATCTTCCTACCTCTTACGCTCTCGGTTACTCGGAAGAGAAACCTTGACGCTAGTAAGTTTCTCATGCCTATGTCTTTTGCAGCGATCTTCTCTGGAACCTGTACCCTAATTGGAACTTCTACAAATTTGCTTATAGCAGAACTCTTTCGTGAAAAAGTCGGTAAAAGTATTGAAATGTTTGATTTTGCCCCGATGGGGATTATCTTCTTTTGTGTCGGCATGGTTTATCTAATCACTGTCGGACGCCACATTCTCACCTCAAGAAGGACGACAGAAAATCTTACCGAAGACTATCGACTTCGACATTTTGTAACTGAACTGATACTGAGAGACGACTCAATCTTTCTGGGTAAGACCTTATCAGAGGCTGCTCTAGGAGATCAGCTTTCAATCGAAGTAATTGAGATCATTCGAGGAAACCAGAGACTTCTTCCCACTGACAACCAAGCAAGACTTCAAGCAGGGGATATTTTGTTGGTTCAGGGTCATACAGACTCTTTCATGGAATTAGGAGAGTCCGTTGGAGTTGATCTCCGCGCCCTTACGGTCGATGACCATTTCCTTGAACATGAAAATTTTTTCCTTGTAGAAGCCTTTGTGTCCCCCAACTCCCGCCTGGTTGACAGTACTCTCAAAGAAGTCAACTTTCGAAAAAATTACAATGCCAATGCCTTGGCCATTCGAAGTCACGGACGAACTGTTCGCCAAAAAATTGGCACCGTAAGGTTGGAACACGGGGATTCCCTACTTTTGCTAACTGATCGCAGACAATTGGAAGTACTGCGTCAAACACAGGATTTTTTGGTACTTGAAGAACTTTCCCAAACCTACCTACGAAAAGATAAAATCCCCTATGCCCTAGCAATTTTTGCAGGAATTATTCTATCCGCGTCATTCAACGTAATGAGTATCATGGAAGCTTCGATCGTTGGAACTGCTCTGATGCTTCTAACTGGCTGTATCCGCTTCCAAGAAATTTATGAAAAAATCCACTGGCAAACAATCATGTTGCTGGGTTGTTTAATTCCCCTCGGTGTTGCGATGGAAACCACAGGAACGGCTAGTCTCATCGCCAATAACCTAATTAACGGACTTCAACACCTGGGCCCTACAGCTGTTTTGTCAGGTCTGTATTTGGCAACCACAATCCTCACCTCTCTAATGTCCAACAATGCCACAGGGGTACTCATGCTGCCCATATCTTTGAGTATTGCTGAGGCTCTTGGAACCCGGCCTGATCCGTTCGTATTTTCCATTATGTTTGCCTCTTCTGCCAGTTTCATGACACCTATGGGATACCAGACTAACACCTTTGTATTTGGTCCTGGTGGATATAAGTTTTCTGATTTCTTGAAAGTAGGAGCACCTTTGAACATTTTGTTTTGGTTGCTCGCCACTATTTTTATTCCTATTTTCTGGCCGTTTTAATTTGTAGTGCATCCCTTCTAAATTTTCAGTCACTTCCTTAAGTGAGACAAGGAAGTAAAATCTTCCCGTTCCTCTGATTACAATTTTCAGCAAGGAATAGTGCTCTTCCAATTAAGAATCTAACATGAGATTTGATGGTAGCCATCTTCGTTCTTTCTGTCTCTTCAATTCAAATAAAAAAGAACGAGGCTCAAATCCCCTAATCAATCTAATGTAAAATAAAGAGCTTTCTCAGGGTAGCTTTTGTTTGTCAACTCTCCATTGATGGTGGCTGACTGAATTGGCATGTAACAGTTTTTTAAATCATCTCTTTCTTCTTTGATTAATTCCAATGGTTCGATCATTCTGTCATATTTTTCATGACAGGAAGAATGCTGCTGAAGATGTTCTATTCTACTCTGCTTCACTATTCAAAACTACTCCACCGTAACCGAGTTCAGACCGCAACTCATGTTCTTTACTGAGCCTTTCCTATTCCTATCCTTTCCTTCCTATGCGCAAGAAGCCAATCAACAGCACGCTGAGAAAACCTATTAGTGTTCACTGGTTCGCCTGGACCCCTAAATCGGACCTTATGCCCAGAGTCACTCATCTCCCACAATTCTACTGAAACACCTTGCTTACAGTTCTGGTCATAGATCTTACTTGTCGTCTCATTGCCGGAAACACTCCAATCAAGATCAAACACGACATCCGATTCTTCCCTTATTGGATCGCATCCATTGTAGTCCGTCCATCTCAATGCAGATAGTGTTGCACTTGGGTAACAGAATGCTTTGGAATCAAAACACCCACCATTGAACTGCACCAGCTGATCAGAGTTCCCATGGACGTGCAAAATACTAACTGCTTCGCTGGGCTCACAACGACTCGCATCGAGATATGTCATTCCAGACAGGCTTATTATAGAAGAAATAATATCTGCATGATCACAAGCCATACGATAGGACATAAAGCCACCATTTGAAAATCCTATAAAATGGATACTTACGTCATCGAGAACGTAGTTATCATGAATGAAATTGACTAGATTTCTAAGATAGGTTGAATCATCTACATTTTCCCCTTTGAAGTCACAACAGGCGTCGGTGGCGTTCCAAAATCGATGACCTCGGGAATTCAGTGTGCCCTCCGGAATACAATAGAGAAACCGTTTTGATTCAACTTGTTCGATAAGATTTAAATAGTTTTCAATTTGTGCACCATTCATTTTGTAGCCATGAAGTGCCACAATCAAAGGGAGAGGCTCAGATTCAATATAGCTTGACGGTAAATAAATCGGAACTGGGCCACGACCGAGATCAATGTATTGCACGGAGGGCTGCCCCCCTTGTGCCATGCTTGCCGCAACCAGAATTGCTCCACACCCACCTAGAAATCTAAATTTTGGAAAAATTAACTGAAACAATTTTTGAAATGTTCTATTTTGAATATCAGAGACTACCATGGAAAAACTATCCTACGTACCCATCAGGCAGCTCGTTGAAACTGCAGAAATAGAGAATCAAAAGTTAGTCGCTAACACTCTTGTCCATAAAAACTGCTAAATATTTTAATACTAAGCAAAAATTAACTACTGCACTACTGACTATATAAATTTGTTGCACCAAAATTGTTAAAGTCAATGTGATAGATAGAATTGTCGCATTTCTAATTCAAATCTTGATTTCCCATTCACAATGGAAACATTAATTAACCGTTTCTTTAGCCAAATTAGATATCCAGTAAATTGAGACTAAAAGGATCGATCTTTATATGGCACTACAAACTGGAACTAATTTGGAAACATTGTCAGTCTTTGACAAAAATATGTTGGCCCATCAATCTTAGTGGGCTTGATTCTGAAACAATCGTCACAACTGGACATCAAGTTAGAGGATCCTATTTAGTAGCAATACAGGATAAACGAATTTGAGGGCTTTTATTGCAAAACTATTGGGAGACATCTTATTTAAGCTAAAACAAAGAAGTTTTAGGTAAATTATAGGAAAACTACCTAAAATCTACTTTATCCTTCCTTGACTTGTCGGCTATTTGGTTATAGAAACAAATACTTGAATCTAGGAGAACAATAACACCATGTGGAAAAAAACTGACATACCACAGTCTTCCAGCAATTTTGTTTCGCCGGAGGCAATCCCAAAAAACCCTGACAAATCAGCCGTTATAGGTGTATCCATTCACATAAAAGGAAATATTATCGGAGAAGAACACCTACTTATTCATGGACAAGTAGAAGGCGAGATCAAACTAGAGGGGAATGATCTTACCGTTGGCTCGCAAGGGCGTGTCAAAGCGGACATCCATGCCAAAGTAATTAGTGTTGAAGGTAATGTCCGGGGAAACCTATTCGGTGAAGAAAAAATTGTTATTCGCAATACAGGTAACGTTAAAGGAAATCTCATCGCTCCCCGAGTAAGCCTTGAGGAAGGAGCTACTTTCAAGGGAAGTATTGACATGGGTACCGTGACTAAGAAAAAATCTGAGAATCACATCAAAAAAGGAACACAACAAACAAGTCCCCCTAAGTCCACAAAAACTTCTTCACAAGATGTGACTTCTAAACTCAAAACAACTGAGATGCCTCTCGGCCGAAGACAATGAAGTGGACGTGGAAAAACACAGGATCCCAGCTCCATTATCCTGCAATACAAAATCTTCCCGACCCTGAGATTCAGCGTTCTCTGGCCCTCAAAAAACTGACTGGGAAGTTACAAAACGAAAAACGTTATAACATCTTAGATCTGGGTTCTTCTGTGAGTCAAAATATCGATTTTTGTTCAGCTTTCTGCCAAAAACTATATATTGAGGATTTCTACTGCACTTTAAGCTCGTTTGATTTCTTATCACCGGAAGATGGATTGCCTTTGGATATAGTTTATCAGTATTTACTTCCCTACAAAGCTGGGACCCAATTTGACATCATTCTTGCCTGGGACCTTTTCAATTATTTGGATGAATTGGAATTTCGAGAATTAATGGTTCATTTGGGCCGCTTCTGTCGGCCTAATACCCTTCTTTTTGCCTTTATTTCAACCTGTAAATCTATCCCTGAACGTCCTGCAAAGTACTCGATCGTTGATACCGAAACCATAACCAGTCAGAAGCTCTCCAACATTATCCGGCCATGCCCTCAATACCAAGAAACACAGCTCAACAAATTAATGCCTGAATACCAGGTATTGAACTCCTTTCTTCTTCGCAATGGTTTCAAAGAATATCTATTTTCGTTTGCACCTGCAGATCACGTAAAACGACACTTTTTGAAATGATTTTGTGGATAAAGCTTCTCTGTCTTCTTCTAGTATTTAGTACAGATTCTTTTTCGATCAAAGCTAAAAAAGATTCTGAAAACCTTGTCCATCATCTTCAAGAACCTTTGTTGCTCGAAGCCAAATTAGTGCGTACCAACAGTATCGGTGTCGCCTTAATGGAACAACTAAAGTTTGAGGAAGCAGAAAAACAATTTCAACTTTTGCTGACTTTGAATCCAAACTTTCTTATCGGGCATGTCAATTTGGGTATAGCAAAGTATTACTCCCAGAAATACGATGGGGCTAGCAAGTCTTTTCAACAAGCACTTACAATTGAACCCAATCAACTACAAGCCCTTTATATGACTGGTCTCCTGCATCGAAACCAGGCAAACGTTACCGGTGCAATTGAGTCGTTTCGAAAGGTTTTCAACATAGACTCAGAAGACCCCTCGACCAATTATTTTTTAGGTCTTCTTTATCGTCGTCAAAAAGATTTTGATCAAGCGATTTTTCATCTTGAAAAAGCTATAGAAACTCAGCCATTTAATGCTTCAGCACGATACAACTTAGCAATTGCCCTGCAAAGAAGTGGTCTAGACAAAGAGGGTAAAAACGAAATGCGGAAGTTTCAACAACTCCAAGGACAATTCGGCACGGACACGATCGGACTGCAATACCTAGAACAGGGGCAATACTCCCTTGCCATTGACAATTTAGAATCTTATTTAACAGCCCATCCCAAAGATAGAGAAACAGCTCCAATTGTCTTTAAAGAAATTTCATCTACAGTTGGATTGCATGATGCAGGCCTCCACAACACCACTTGCCAGGAAAACGGAACATTGAGCATGGAAATTTCTAGAACAATGATCGAGTGCCTGGGAAGTGGAGTCAGTTTTGGGGACTTTGACAATGACGGGTGGTACGACCTCTTTGTTGCTAACTCATCTTTTTCCGCAACTGGAAACCATCTATTTCGTAATACAAACGGCTACTTTGTTGATGTTACACGGAAAACTGGTCTTCACGGAATTACTGCTACCATGTCCGGAATATGGGGCGACTACAACAATGATGGTTCATTAGATCTCTATCTGGTCAGAATGGGACCCAACCTTCTCTATATTAACAACGGTGACGGTACTTTCTCCGATGCCACCGATGGATCTGGAGTTGCTGATCCGGGTGGGGGAAGCACAGCAACAGCCGTCGACTTTGACCACGATGGTGATTTAGATATCTATGTGTCAAATCTTCTGGAACTTGAGGGAAATGAAAAAATGCTTACAAGTTCTCAAGGCAAAGGGTTCTCAAATGTTCTGTATCGAAATAACGGCAACGGAACATTCACAGATGTAGCAAAAGTTGCCGGCGTAGATGGTGGAACTTCTTTTTCCCAGTCTGTATTTGCCTTTGACATCAACAATTCTAGAGATGTCGATCTCCTTACCTTAAATTCCAAAACAACTCCATTCATCTTCAGCAACCAACGTGACGGAACCTTCCGTAGTCTAGATCATTCCTTCAAAACACCTATATTGTCTATGGCAACTGGAGACTTAAATCGGGATGGAAAAATGGACTTGGTGGCTGGTCTAGGAGGTTCCAATCCCAAAACGATCCTATTTTGGAACACCCCGGGAACCTCTTTACGACTAGACTCAACATCCACTACCCTGTTACCCGGTCTTCAGGCTATAGCTCTCCAAACCTTAGATGCCGATAATGACGGAGACCTAGATATATTTATCCTAGCTCGTGAAAAGGATAGAGATTCAACAAGAACTTCTCTCAATCTCTTCGAAAATCGTAGTGGAACATGGGCAAAAACGAGTGAATACTTAGAAAACTATAGCCCGCTCGAAGTGCGTGGGTTGAGTGTAACCGACTTTGATAATGATGGAGATCTAGATCTTGCCCTTTCAATTAACCAACGCTTACCTCTTTTGTTTCGTAATGATACCAAGAACCAAAATAATTGGGTGCAAATACAGCTTTCTGGAACAAATAGTAATAAATCCGGAATAGGTACGAAGGTAGAACTTTTATCAGGTCGTCTCTGGCAAAAAGCTGAAACCCTGGGAGGGCACGGATCAATGAGTCAAAATCCTCCTCTTATCCACTTTGGCCTTGGGACCAACAGACCAGATGTTGTTCGACTTTTATGGCCTGGAGGAGTTTTGCAATCAGAAATTGATCCTTCTCTAAACCAACGGTTCCAAATTAAAGAACTAGACCGCAAGGGAACAAGCTGTCCTATTCTTTATGTGTGGGATGGATCTAACTATCGATTTCAGACAGATTTCCTTGGGGGAAGTGCCTTTGGATCATTGATAGCTCCTGGAATCTATAACTACCCGGACACCGACGAATACATCAAGTTGTCTAGAGAGGATATAGCTCTAAAACAGGGCAAACTTGCCATTACTCTAAACAACCAGCTCGAAGAAGTAATCTTTTTTGATCAGCTAGGAGTTCTAGTTGTAGACCACCCAGAGAGCTTCTCAATCTATCCTGAAGAAAAATTGCTCCCAGGTCCTCCTTATGATCCTTTTCGCGTTCAAACCTTCCAGAATCCACATCTACCTCTTTCTGCGAAAAATGGCAAGGGCCATAACGTCCTGGAAGAGATTAGGGATATCGACCGTGTTTACCCCGATTTATTTGAGCCACTTCCTTTCAAAGGATATGCAAAGCTACACGAACTGGTTTTAGACCTCGGAGACACAAATGACCAAAGAGTTCTTCTATTGATGCATGGCTGGATTGATTACGCAGACAGTACGAGTAACCTCGCAGCTTATCAAGCTGGAATTCACCCGATAACTCCGTACTTACAAGTACAGGATGAAACCGGATCTTGGGTGACGACAATAGAAAAAATGGGTTTCCCTGCGGGTCTTCCTAAGCCTATGATCGTGGATCTAACTGGGAAGTTTTTATCCACATCCAGAAAAATCAAGATTATCACTAACTTACGTATCTATTGGGACCAAATACTAGTGGAAAGTAGTCCTTATAGAAAAGACTTTAGGGTAAACCATTTGGTTCCTTCACAGGCTAACCTTCACTTTGGAGGAATTC